>JAGAAC010000143.1 GCA_017615475.1 Clostridia bacterium | reverse complement strand
TCTCTGGCCGGACGGGCGTAATTTCAGCATTGATGAAATCCGTTCCTTCCGTCCCGCCGGCGGAGACCGTCCTCTGGACTGCTATACCGTCATCATCCACGGAAAAGAGCGCCGTCTCTTCTTTGAACGCACAACCGACCGTTCCGCCGGACGTGTCGGCCGCTGGTTTGTCAGTCAGGAAAAAAACACTAATTCTGAATTATGAATTATGAATTCTGAATTCCGGTTCGCTCCCCTCGCTCCCCTCCTACCTCCTCCCTCCTCCCTCCTACCTGATTATGACTTACATCGCCATTGACCTCAAAAGTTTTTACGCTTCCGTGGAGTGCGCGGACCGCGGTCTTGACGCGCTTTCCGTTAACCTCATTGTTGCGGACGCGGCCCGCACGGAGAAAACAATCTGCCTGGCAGTCTCTCCCAGCCTCAAGGCATACGGAATCGCCGGCCGTGCCCGCCTGTTTGAAGTCATCCAGCGGGTAAAGGAAGTCAATGTGGAACGCCTGCGCAATGCCATCCGCCTGGGGAAAGCCGTCCGCGGGCCGGACGGAAAATACGGTTTCTCCGGCCGTTCAGCCGATGCCCGTCAGCTGGCTGCGGATCCTTCCCTGGAGCTGGATTACATCATCGCCCGGCCGCGGATGAAGCTTTATGAGCAGATCAGCACGAAAGTCTTTTCTATCTATATGAAATACATCAGCGATGAGGATATCCACGTCTATTCCGTGGACGAATGTTTCATGGACGTCACCGGCTACCTGAAAACCTACGGCATGACCGCTCATGAACTGGCCATGACCATGATCCGGGATGTGCTTTACAACACCGGAATTACGGCCACGGCCGGCATCGGTACCAATATGTACCTGGCGAAAATCGCCATGGATATCGTAGCCAAGCGTGTCCCGGCGGATCAGGACGGCGTCCGCATCGCGGAACTCAATGAGCAGACCTATCGGGAGCTTCTCTGGTGCCACCGTCCCCTGAAGGATTTCTGGCGTGTGGGTTTCGGCATCGCCGCCCGTCTGGAAAAGCTGGGTTGCTATACCATGGGCGATATTGCCCGCCTGAGCCTGACCAACGAAGATCTTCTCTACAAGGCGCTGGGCATCAACGCGGAGCTTCTCATCGATCATGCCTGGGGCTGGGAACCTGCCCGGATCCGGGATATCAAATCCTATCGTCCCGTTTCCAACAGTCTAAGCAGCGGCCAGGTTCTTTCCGAAGCCTGTGACGCCCGGAAAGGCCGCCTGATCATCCGGGAAATGACAGACCTGCTGACCCTCGACCTGGTGAAAAAGAAACTGGTCACCAAAAAGATCGAGCTCACCGTCTGTTATGACCGGGAAAGCCTGGCCGTGGAGGTGCAGGGCCGTTCTCTCCGGGATTCAGTCTTCCGCGTGGCTTCCACCGGAAAGCTCTATACCGGTGCCATCTCCGCGGATCCCTACGGCCGCATCATTCCGAAACACGCCCACGGCACCGGGAACCTGGACCGCTGGACCAGCAGCACCCGCCGCATTTCAGATGCCATGATGGAACTCTATGACCGCATTGTCGATCCGGACCTGCTGATCCGCCGGGCTTATGTGGTTGCCGTCGGCCTGATCCGGGAAGAGGATATTCCGGAGGATGCTCCCCTGCAGCTGGACCTCTTCACGGATTATGAAGTGCTGGCTCGTCAGAAAGAAGAAGAGGCTGCCGCGGATGCGAAGGAAAAGCGCCTGCAGGAAGCGGCGCTGGATATCCAGGAACGTTTCGGCAAAAACGCCATGCTCAAGGGCATGAACCTGGAGGAGGGCGCTATGACCGTCAAACGTAACGGCCAGGTCGGCGGTCACCGCGCCTAAGTATTCATATCGTCCGTCGCAGTCGGACATATCATATTGGCTGCAAGTCAATATATCATATTTGCCTTTGGCAAATATATCATGCTGCCCCGGCAGCATATCATTAAAGGCATTTATGCCTTTTCCCGTCCGCAGGCGGTTGTTAATTCAAAGAATGACGTAGTCATTCCTCCGCCATTATTCATTTTTAAGTCTTCATTTTTAAGTTTTAAGTAAAACCTCCTACCTCCTACTTCCTACCTCCTACCTGAACACAGCCTCCTACCTGAACGCATCGACCACCATTAATGGGGTAAACGCTTATGAATCAAGAATCTGCTCCCTCCCCCCGCCAGGTTTACGGCGACATCATCGACCTTCCTCACCATCAGTCTGCCACCCGGCCGCATATGAGCCTGCATGACCGCGCCGCCCAGTTTGCCCCCTTCGCCGCGCTTTCCGGCTATGAGGAAATGGTGGATGAGGAAGCCCGCCTCACGGAGCGGGAGATTGCTCTGGGAGATGCTGAACTGGACACGCTGGACCGGCAGTTCCGCCGCCTGTCTGAAATGCTGTCTGCCGGTCAGCGTCCCGCAGTGTCTGTCCTGATCTTCATTCCCGATCAGCACAAGTCCGGAGGCCGATATGAAACAGTAACCGGTCACGCGCGCCGCCTGGATCCTGTTGAAAAAAAGCTGATCCTGCTCTCAGAAGAAACTCCGCCGAAACAGCTTTCCCTTGATATGAGCAGAATTCTGGACCTTACTGTATAAAAGGATGATAAAAAACGCCTGATCTCTGCTATAATATCCCCAATTACTTTTGCGGGGGGCAATCCGATGATTCTTTTGGTTGTGGATGTCCAGAAAGGAATAACTGACAACCGGCTGTATGCCTTTGATACTTTCATTGAAAACACGGCCCGGCTGATAGATACTGCCCGGAAGAACAATGTTGAAGTCATATACTTCCAGCATGATGACGGCCCTGGAACGGGTTTCTCCGTCGGTGACCGGGATTATGAAATGGCAGACCAGGTCATGCCCGCCGCCGGTGAGAAGGTTTTTGTGAAAACGATCAACACCTGCTTCGGGAACAAAGCCTTTGCTGAATACATGGAATCACAGGAAGACAAACGTCTGGTTATCATCGGTCTGCAGACGAACTTCTGTATTGACGCGACTGTCAAATCTGCTTTCGAAAGAGGTTTCAGGGTCATCATCCCCGAAGGAACCAATTCCACCTTTGATAATGACTATATGACCGGTGAAACCACTTACCGGTATTATAATCACATGATGTGGCCGGGGCGGTTTGCTGAATGCATTCCCATGGAAGAAGCCGTCAGGCTCATAGAAAAATGACAGGGTTTCAACCCTGTCATTTCTTTTATTTGGCTGTCTTCTCATCAATTGCCGCATACACTTCCGCATATGTTTCATCCGTCACCGGATGTTTCGGCATGCGGGATTCATACAGCCTCCTCAGTTCTTCGCTGTCCCCGTACAGCTTCCTCGCTGCTTCATAGGCATATGTGTTGGCATCCGTTTCATGCGGCTGGCCGGCATAAAGAACGGCGAACCGCTCTTCCCCGCCTTCCAGGCTGCATTCCAGGTATTCCCCGTTCACAAGCTTATAGCATGTTCCGTCATACTGAATCACATACCCGAGGCTTTTCCGGATCATTTCACTGAATTGTTCCGGGCACAGGTACTGGGCGGCATGCCTCAGTTCATGTAAAAGGAAGAATGCCCGCACAGAGTCCGGTGTTCCCTCCGGAAAATCAGCATTGATGTATACCGTCCCGCTGTCCGGATCAAACATGCCGTCTGCGCCATCAAAACCTTCCGGCATCTCAAAGGACAGTTTCAGCGCCAGTTCCATATCCCGGCAGTATTCGTCAAAAATCTTCTGATAGTCAACCATTGGAAAGCTGCCTCACATATCGTGTTATGTATTTCTCCTGACAGACAGACATATCAGCAGAGTTTTTTGGTAATCGTCAGGATATTCTGTCCGTCCCTGCGGCAGTAATCCATATGATCCATGCTTTTCTTCACCATATAGATTCCCAGCCCGCCGATCTTCCGTTCCTCGGCGGACAGGGTCACGTCAGGATCAGCCTTGTCCAGCGGGTTGAAGGGCGTGCCGCTGTCCCGGAATTCGATCGTCACCGATGCCGTATCGGGATCCGGCCGGACAGAAATCCAGGCCTTTCCCGTAGCCGGAGCATAGGCATAGTTGGCAATGTTCACGTAGATTTCTTCCACCGCGACATCAATCTGCATCTGTGTTTTCATGGAACAGTCCATCGTTTCCAGCTGACTGTCCACAAAAGCAAGTACCTGATCCAGGTTGCTCACGAGGGCATCAACTGTCAGGTCAGCCATTCTGTGCCTCCTCAGATCCGAAATAGCGCATGGCAAGCATGGTGATGTCATCAAACTGCGGTGCGCTGCCCACGAAACGGTTGATTCCGTTGCGGACGTTCCGGAGCAGTTTCTGCGGGGAAGCTTCCGGTTCCCTGTTCAGGGCTTCCAGCATCCGGTCTGTACCGAACAGCTGGTTATCTGCGTTTGTTGCTTCCGTCACACCGTCTGTGTACACAAACAGGGTATCTCCCGGATGCATCTCAAAAGAATGTTCCTTGAAAGGAATGCCTTCCATCACAGCAACCGCCGGAGAATGGGTATATTTCACCAGTTCATAGGCGCCGTCCGCCCGGCGGATCACCGGATGCTCATGGCCGGCGTTCGCGGCCTTGCCCTTGCCGGTGGAGATCTCCAGGATGGCAAACCATACAGTCACAAACAGTTCCGCGTCATTGCCTTCACAAAGCTGCTCATTCACATAGCGCAGGATCTCGGCAGGGCCGCCGCCCATCTGGGCCCGGTTCTTGATCAGGGTCTTTGTAATCACCATGAACAGAGCCGCCGGAACACCCTTGCCGGACACGTCCGCCATAACCATGCCCAGGTGGTCATCATCAATCAGGAAGAAGTCATAGAAGTCGCCGCCGACTTCCTTGGCCGGGGACATGGAAGCAAAGATATCAAACTCTTTGCGGTCCGGGAACGGCGGGAAGATCCGTGGCAGCATGTCCGCCTGTATCTGCGTGGCAACGTTCAGTTCCGCACCGATGCGTTCCTTTTCCGCCGTAATCGCCGTCAGGTTGCTGATGTATTCGTTCATGTCCGTTTCCATCTGTTTCATGGCGGCGGACAGGTCCTCAATTTCATCGTGGGTCCGGATATCCAGATCGGCAAAAATCGTCTTCTTTGTTTCTGTTCCCTCTTCCGCGTAATACTCGGAAGCGGCGCTGGAGAGCTTCTTCAGCGGCTTAACAACGCCCCGGTTGACAACCAGGAAGAAGATAACGCACAGCAGCAGCGTCAGTCCCAGCAGGAAGATGGACAGGGTGATCAGGAACATCTTTTCAGAGTTTCTGACTTCGTTCATGGAAATATCCGCAAAGGCATAGGCGCTCACCGTTCCGTCTGCCCTGTAAATCGGCACTGCGGCGGAAACCAGCCAGCCGTATTCTTCCGTGTTGGTGATATATGGCGGGAAACCGACGGAAGGGTTGCTCAGTACCGCTTTGTTCTGGTCATACACCGGATCAAAGTTGCCCGGGAGGCACGGATCATCAGACGCGTCCACCATATAAACGGTAGCCCGGGTAGGCACGTCCACATACAGGATATAAATGGACTCCACCTCGTTCGCGTCCTGGATTCCCCGCAGCTGGTTATACAGGTAGCGGAAAGCTTCGCTTTCCTGGATGTGTGAAAAGCGTGCCAGGTACTCCTCATACTCCGGCGTGCCCATGTATTCGCTTCCGACTTTGTTCTTCGTCGATTCGTATACTTTCTCGACTTCCCGGCGCAGTTCATCCACCTTTTCCGCGTCCGCCACAGCCTGTACCGTTGCGGCAAGTTCGCTGGCCCTGTTCCGGTAACGGGTATCGTTGTTCCGTGAGAAAACAATCCCGCTGATGGTAAGGGCCGTACCGGAAAGGATGACCGCCATCACAATAATCAGAAGCACGATTTTTTTACGGAGGGAGAACCTGGATGCCTTTTTCATATTGTCACCACCATCGTATTGAATTCCTGGTATCTGCGGTAATAGAAGCTCTCAGCGCGTTTTTTGATCACCTGCATGCCGACTTCGTTGAAATCGATCTCTCCGTCATCGGACTTGTCCGCTGAGAACGCAAAGGGATTGAACGTGTCCGAGCTGTCCCTCAGATGCAGGGTGAACCTGCCGTCTTTCCCGGCCACCAGGGAAATCTGGATCATGCAGTTCTCTGCCTCTTTTCCCTGGAAACCTTTGGTCATAATCACATTGCACAGTTCTTCCACTGTCATCTGCACGTAATAATGCTGTTTCGGGGTTGCCTCCCAGCGTTCGCAGAACGCTTCAATCTGTTCCGTCACCGTCCCGATTTCCTCCAGCTGGTTATGAAGGAACGCCCGGTAAACACGCTCCGGTTCAATCTGCCCGTTATCAACATATTTGAAGCGCCGCCACAGCAGGAAAATGATCAGGGAAACAGCCTCCGTCAGCGGGAACACGATCCAGAAAAACTTTGCCCCGAACTGGGAGCAGAGCAGGGTCAGGGGAATCAGCACCGCGGCGCCGCGCAGCGTGGACAGTACAAACGTCGGCAGGCTCCGTCCCCGTGCCAGCGAAAACTCGCCCCACAGATAGTTCACCCCGGTCAGCAGGGTCCCGGTACAGAAGATCCGTATCGCCCATGTTCCCAATGCGCTGCCGTTTTCGGCATTCAGGCCGAACAGGGCGCAGACCTGCGGAGCAAACACACCGATAAGCGCGGTGACGACCAGTCCGGTGGCCATCCCCACAAAGAAGCCCTTCCGTTCAGCCAGGTCGCATGCTTCATGATTGTATTCCTGGGAATAGGTGCTCAGGATCGGCTGTGCCGCCTGGGTAACCGCGCCGTAGATGTAGGAGAAGAAATAGGTCAGGTTCTGGATCACATCGAAAACCGCCACTCCTTCCTCTCCGGCGAGGCGTATGATAATGTTGTTGCACAGCAGGATAAAGACCAGTTTGTACAGATGGGAAACGTTGGTGGAGAAGCCAGTCCGAAAGCTCTTCCACACATTGCTGAAATCCGGTTTGAACGGCAGCAGGCGCAGCGCGTTTTTCCGGCATCTGATGCATACGATCTCAATCACCGACGTCAGCGTCACACCGGAGAGGGTCGCGATACCCGCGCCGGCAGCGCCCATCCGCAGGAAAAAGACCAGTACAACATTCAGGATAATATCGGCAACGTTGCCCACCGATGCCGCGATACCGGCCTCGCGCTCCATATCGGAATTCCGCATGTAGTATCCCAGGCTGTACGCTGAGAAAAACAGCGGCGCGCTGATCAGCAGGATCCGCACATAGACTGCCGTCGTGTCATACAGCAGCGCATTGCTTTCTCCTGCACCCAGCACAAACAGGATCGGCCGGATCGCCAGGTTTCCCAGCACGGCAATCGCGGCGCCGATGATAATCAGGAAGGTAAATACGCCCTGGAAATCTGCCCTTGCCTTTTTCTCGTGCCCGGAAGCCATGTGCCGTGAGAAGTTCATGGACCCGCCCAGGCCAAGGGAGTGCATAATGACGTTATAGATCATGAAAATCGGCAGCGCGAAGGACATCGCGGCAAGACCGATCTCTCCCATCCTGCGTCCCAGCACAATCGCGTCCGCCATGTCACCCAGGGACAGCGTCAAAGCGGAAATCAGCGCAGGCATATACTGCCGCCGGAACATACGGCGGATGAAATAATTATGTTCTTCTGTGGCGGTGCCGCTAAACCGGTTCATATTCATATGCTGCGCTCTCCTGTATACATCTGGATCATGGCACAGGGACGCAGTCTTTCCTTCGTCAGTCGCAGTCCTTCCGTTCCCAGATCTTCTTCATAATTGTAGCACCCGACAGTCTCCGGGCACGCCCGGACAAACGCTGCGCGCAGGTTTTCCGTTACGCCCGGCAGGTTTTCCCTGGCGTTATGCAGGCAGCAGTCATAAATGCCTTCACCCAGCGGGTATCCGGCGGATACCGCCCAGTCCTCCCCGTCCAGCCGCAGGATAACGCCTTTTGCTTTCAGCGCCTCCCAGTTGTCCAGCAGGGCATTTGTCGCTTCTTCCCACAGCAGGGAAACTTTCTTTCCGCGGTTTTCCTGCCACTGCCGGCATACAGCCCGCACCGCGGGCAGTTTATCTTCTGTAATGGGTTCTGTCGTAATTTCGTGATCTTTCTGCAGTCTGCGGTACAGATTCCGCATTTTCACAAACCGTCCGCCGGCCATCTGGAGGATATCCTCCCGGTTATAAAGGTATTCACTGTCTTCCGGTGATTCCTGAATCGTAAAGACGCCCGGGAAATGGCTGTTCAGTTCTTCCACGTCTTCCTGCTGCAGGTAGCACAGTTTCCTGCAGCCCGCCCTGATCAGTGCTTCAATGCATTCCACTCTTGCCTCCGGCTTTCCGCAGGGATAAAACCAGCAGTTTTCTCCCTTCCAGCCGATCTTTACGGTATAGACGTCCTCTGTTCTGTAAAGGGAAAGATCCATGTCCTGCTTCCACAAAAACAGCGACGCGAAAGCATGGGCACTGTCGCATCTTCCATACGCGTTGTACAGTTCCTCCACAGCTGCCTTATCCGCGATGGTGATGCTCTGTAATGTCAGGGTGTCGGTCATTTACTGAAGCTTCCTCGCTTTCATGGCGCATATAACCCGTCGGCCGAAAGGAAAACAAACCGCGTTCTCCTCTTCGCTGTCCTTCAGCAAGGCCCGGATCAGCTCCCATTTTTCTCCTTGTGTCTCATAGATCACCTCATAACCGTAGAATGCGCGCAGCACACGCTCCACGTCATCCTCGTCCATCCCGTCGGTGATCGTCCAGTCCGCCTCTGTGGGGCACGGCCAGTATTCCGCAGCCGTTTCGTCCTGGGACTCAGCATTATTCCACAGTGTATCCGGATCAGCGCACAGTTCCCGGATCATTTCCGGCAGGAGGCCACGCTGCTTGTCCATCAGGCTTTCCTGGTTTTCATCCGGTTCCAGGGCAATCCTGCGCTGAAGCAGGATATCTCCCGCATCCAGTTCCTCCACCATCTTGTGGATCGTAACCCCGGATTCCGTCAGGCCCCGAAGAATCGTCACCGCCATCGGCCACGCTCCTCTGCCCGAAGGCAGAAAAGACGGATGGATATTCACCATCCGAAGTCCCTGCACAATGGGAATGCGGTAATAATACCCGGCGCAGACCACCATCCCGCAGCCCTGCCCGGCAAGTTCCTCCAGGTCTTCTCTCCGGATCCTGTCAAGCTGCAGTGGAATCCCGTGTTCCCGGGCATATCCGCACACCTGCGTATTGAATTCCGTCACATTGTCCGTTTCGCAGGAAAAAATCTTCATGACCTCCCATCCGGACTCCGCAAGGGCCGGAAGCGCGGGAAACAGGAAATCTATTCCGATATATGCTGCCTTCATACTGAAACAAGCATCCTCACTGAATATTCAGGATATCCGTGAAACCTGTGATTTCGAAAATGTCCATGATCTCCGGCCGTGTATTCAGGATGATCATGCTTCCCTGTTTATTCATCGTCTTCTGGGCGGAAAGCAGTACCCGCAGCCCGGCGGAAGAGATATATTCCAGTCCGGCGAGATCAAATTTCAGTTCCGTCACGCCTTCCAGGTTCTTCAGTTCAGCTTCCAGTTCAGGGGCAGTGGTAGTGTCAAGCCGTCCCTCGGGAGCGATATCCAGCGTGCTGCCGTTCTGTTCCTTACGGATCGTCATATTCAATTCCTCCCTTTTCAGATGAGGACAGTATATCACAAACCTCGTCGGAATACAGTCCCAAATTGCCTAAAAAACAAATAAATATACATGAAAAAGGTCATCTGTCCTTTTCCGGATTTCTCTGGTAAAAAGATATTCCGACCCGGAAAGTATTCCGGATCGTTGGTTGGAAAGATTGTCCCGAAACACTTTCAGATCCCCCGGCCTGTTCCGGGGCATCTGTTTTTTGATACGTATCTCCCTGCCCGCCTGTCACCTCATTCGAAATAAAAATGTATAAAAATGCAATTACAGCAAACACAACCGTACAACCTGTACTTTTTGCATTTCCTTTTCGTCATATTGTGCTTTCCGGTGATACTTCAGCCGCCTCAGCGTAACTGTATTACCCTGAACATAGGAACCATAACCATCAGCTGAGTGTCATCTTGAGCAAGGCTGCAGGCCGCGTCGAAAGATCTCCCACGGATTCAGATTCATTCAACAGCTATGGAAACCCTACCCATCTGCTCAATTGTCATTCCGAGCGAGTGGAGGGGAGCGAAGGAAGCGTTAGCACAGTGTGCTATTCTGCGAAGCAGAAAGTGACCTGAACGACTCAACCGAAACAAGCAATGCGAAGTGCTCCAAACGAGCAGTGCGCGATCGAGGTTGCGGATATCCCTAAATACACCGCAGGCACATTAATTCAAAAAAACACCTGTCTTATGCGACAGGTGTTTTCACCACCATTATTCATTTTTCATTATCCAAAAACAATGCTGTCAGCGTTGTTTTTGGATCACCCTCCCGTATTCCTCCACCGCTGCCTTCAGTCTTTCCAGCGAAATATACTCCGCAAGCAGTCCGGTGCGTTTTCCCTTCATAAACGCAAGCAGCCCCCGCTGTTCCTTCCGGAAGGCCTCCGCAAGTTCCGTTTCCTCTGTCAGTTCCAGCATGGTAATGCCATCCAGCAGCAAAGCCCTGAACAAATCATCCATTGCTTTGTCATATTCTTCCCTGGCATGCGTCTCCCGGCAGAATTGTTCAATCTCCCGGTAATTGTCTTCCAGCACGGACAGGGATTCTTCTGTCCGTGTTTTCTTTCCGGGCATCCCATCAAATTGTGTCACACTGCCGGCTACCATAACCGGATCCGCCGCACGAATCAATTCTTCTTCAGTCAGCCGGATTTCTGCTGCCTGCCCGCTTCCCTCACGTATGGGATTAAAGAAAACAAAATATTTATTTTCCTTTCGTTCCATCACAACCGCGTGTTTCCCGGAATGTCCCTGAAGCCTGAGTCCGATCATACACAGTTCATGCGTCTGCAGGTACTCCGCAAGTCTTTCCCGCTCCACCTGTTCCTCGCACATACACAGGCCTCTTGGATTCAGATACAGGTCAAACCACTTTTTCCCCTGCAGCATTGGTCCGGTCAGAAAGCGTTTCCCTTCCCGCGCAAAAATCCACGGAAGCCCTGCCGCCCTGACAATCTCCGTATCCTCCGTCTCAATCCCCTTCTCAGCCAGGATGTACGCCAGCGCCGTAAAGGAACAGGACGAGATAAAATGCATATATTTCACTTGTTTCAAAGGATATACTCCTTAATGGTAAAACAGCACCATCCGGTGCTGTTTTTACCACAATTATTCGTTTTTAAGTTTTAAGTTTTCATTATTCATTTCTGATCAGATTTCTTCTGCCATGTCAGAAGGAATCTGATCAGATAACTCCCTATTCCGTTTCCGACCGCTGCCAGCGGAATCACCCACCAGGCAATTCCCTGCGCGATGGCGGCGTATCCGGCCAGGGCAATGGAGTGGGCATAGGCAGACAGGATAAACAGGGCTACGCCGTACACCACAAAGGGCAGGCGGCTGATATCTTTGTTCTTCGGCGGTGTGGTTGCAAGGTACATGCACATACCGCACATCACAGACTGCCAGATCACCTTGACCGGATCCTGGTATCCCGCGGCGATCTTCTGTGCCGCTTCCCGGATTTCCGGCAGGAAGAGGGATGCCAGGTAACCGCATATACCCGCGCCGATCACGTTCATCACCAGCATGATCAGTTTCTGCAGGGGATTGTAATCATCCCGTGTCACCCGGCCGGTAAACAGTTCCGCGTCAAAGTTGACCACAAACCAGAGACCCGCGCTGAAGAGCACCGCTCCCGGTATACCGCCGCCGACTTTGAGATTCACAATACATCCCATACAGATCAGGATACCCGCTGCCGCGGACCGTGCCAGAGAGGTTTTCATGGTGCTCATCCTCCTGCAATATAACAATCTGCCCCCATGGTAACCGGAAAACAGGTCAATGTCAAACATCTTCCTGTTCTTTTTACGGACCGGATGGATTCCGCTTCTCCCTGTCCTTTCTTTCAATAATATGGTATGATTCAGGTGGTCCCGGCTGCATCTAAAAGCCGGGCCGTCAAAGGAGACCCGCTATGGAATATCGTATCCTGATCGTGGAGGATGAACAGGGCATTGCCATGTCTGTCTGTTCTGCCATGGCCCGCTGGGGCCTGAAGGCCGAAGCTGTCACGGATTTCCGCCATGTTATGGAGGATTTTGAACGTCTTCAGCCCCACCTTGTGCTGCTGGATATCTCCCTGCCCTTCATGAACGGCTACCACTGGTGCACGGAGATTCGCAAGGTTTCCGCCGTGCCGGTGATCTTCGTTTCCTCCGCATCCGATAATATGAATATCATTATGGCCATGAATATGGGCGCGGACGATTTCATCGCCAAGCCCTTTGATCCGAATGTCCTGGTCGCCAAGGTGCAGGCCCTGCTGCGCCGGTCCTACGATTTCGCCGGCTCCGCGCCGGTAATCGAGCACAGAGGCATCGTCCTGAACACCGGGGATAATACCCTGACCTGCAACGATCAGAAGCTGGATCTGTCCCGCAATGAATACCGGATCCTGCTCACCCTTATGCAGAACAAGGGAAAAATCGTCAGCCGGGAAAAGCTCATGGAAGCCCTCTGGCAGACCGATTCCTTTGTGGATGAGAACACCCTCACAGTCAATGTAGGCCGCCTGCGCAAAAAACTGGAAGCGGCCGGCGTCAGCGATTTCATCACAACCAAATTCGGCGAAGGTTATCTGGTGGGGTAAGAAAATGAAGCTGCTTATACCATACCTGAGGAGCAAAGCCGCCGTCCTGCTGATTTTTCTGCTTTTTGCGGCCATCATGGCATTCTCCTTTTCCCTCTACCACCTCCCGGTAAAGGCTGTGCTCTATCCGGCCGCGCTGTGCGCTGTTCTGGGGCTTGTGGCACTGGCCATCGGTTTTCTCCGGACCCTGCGGATGCATAATCTGATCACCGCTATCCGTGAAATGGATACCGCTCTTCCGGAAGTCCGGAATGTGGAAGCCGCGGACTACCGGGAGATCGTCCGTCTGCTGCGGGAGCAGAACCGGGAAGCCCTGACCCGTTCCGAAACCGAAATGAAAGCCATGATGGACTATTACACCCTCTGGGCCCATCAGATCAAAACGCCTATTGCTTCCATGCGCCTGCGCCTGCAGGAGGAGGATTCTGCCCAGTCCCGTGTCCTCCTCTCAGACCTGAGCCGCATTGAGCGTTATGTTTCCATGGTACTCACCTACCTGCGCCTGGAAGGCAGCAGCACAGACTATGTGATCCGCAAAACAAACCTGGACAGCATCCTGCGTCCTGTTTTCAAACAGTTTGCCGGAGAGTTCATTAACCGGAAACTGAAGCTGGATTATACCCCGACAAATGTCGAAGTGCTCACGGATGAGAAATGGCTCTCCTTTGTAGTGGAGCAGCTGCTTTCCAACGCCCTCAAATATACGCCGAAGGGATCTGTCTCCGTTTATCTGGAGGAACCTTCGGTCCTGTGTATCCGTGATACCGGCATCGGCATCTCCCCGGAGGATCTGCCACGGGTATTTGAGCGCAGTTATACCGGTCTCACCGGCCGGGCTGACAAGCGTGCCAGCGGTCTGGGGCTCAGCCTGTGCAAGCAGGTATGTGACAACCTGGGGCATGGCATATCCATCGAATCCGTACCGGATCAGGGTACAACCGTTCGTGTTGACCTGGGCACACGGAAAATGAATTATGAGTAAATGTGACAGTTTTGTTAGTTTTGACCTCCGATCTGTAAGCCGATTCGATGGAATGGATCGGCTTTCGCCTTTACAATAGGGTCGTAATCGAAATGCAAGGAGGTACCCGTAAATGAGTCTGCTTGAAGTCAAAAGTCTGAAAAAAGTTTATAAAACACGTTTCGGCGGTCAGTCTGTCGAAGCGCTGAAGAATGTTAATTTCACCGTGGAAGAAGGCGAATACGTCGCCATCATGGGTGAAAGCGGTTCCGGTAAAACCACCCTGCTGAACATCCTGGCTGCGCTGGACCAGGCCACCTCCGGTACCGTGCTGCTGGACGGAAAGGATTTCTCCAAAATAAAAGAGAATGAAGTGGCTTCCTTCCGCCGGGATAATCTGGGCTTTGTTTTCCAGGAATTCAACCTGCTGGACACCTTCACCCTGGAGGATAACATCTACCTACCCCTGGTACTGGCCGGCAAGGGCTATCAGGAAATGAAGGCTACCCTTATGCCCATCGCTGTATCCCTGGGAATTGAAGACCTGCTGAAAAAGTACCCCTATGAAGTTTCCGGCGGACAGAAGCAGCGCGCGGCCGTTGCCCGTGCTCTCATCACCCAGCCCCGGATTATCCTCGCCGATGAACCTACCGGCGCCCTGGATTCCAAATCTTCCGATGAACTGCTCAGCCTTTTTGCGGATGTGAACCGCATGGGCCAGACCGTCCTTATGGTTACCCACTCCGCCCGCGCTGCCAGCCGTTCCGGCCGTGTACTCTTCATCCGTGACGGCGAAGTTTTCCATCAGCTGTACCGCGGCGAAGAATCTGATGAACTGTTCTATCAGAAGATCGTTGACACCCTGACCCTGCTGGCCCAGGGAGGTGAGCGGGCGTGAAGAAGCTCTTCTATCCCCGCCTGGCCTGGGAGGGTCTGCGGAAAAACCGCCAGCTTTCCCGGCCTTACCTGCTGACTTGCATCTGCATGGTCGCTGTGTTCTATATTCTGTCCTTCCTGGCCTCTCCCATAGCACTTGCCCTCGTGGTACGCGGCGCCTCCGTAGTACGCGATATCATGAACCTGGGTAAGTTTGTCATCCTGGTCTTTTCACTGATCTTCCTTTATTATACCTATTCTTTCCTGCTCCGCCGCCGTTCCCGTGAATTCGGCCTTTATAACGTGCTTGGCATGGGCAAGCGGAATCTGGTCCGTATTATCACCTGGGAAAACGTCATTACTTTTGCCATTGCCATAATCTGCGGCCTGCTCCTGGGCATTCTCCTGTCCAAGCTGGCGGAACTGGGACTGGTCAATCTGCTGGGAGGCACCATCGACTTTGTTTTCCGCATTGATATAACCTCACTCTGGCAGACCATCCTGCTCTATGCCGTCATCTTTGGCCTGCTCATGCTTTCCGCCATCATTCGCACCGCCCGCGCCAACGCGGTCTCCCTGATGAAGTCCGAGAGTGCCGGTGAAAAGCCTCCGAAGGGCAACTGGCTGTTTGCGATCCTGGGTGTACTCATTCTCGGCGGCGCTTACTATATCGCTCTCACCGTCAACAACCCGGTTACCGCGATCCTACTGTTCTTCGTTGCTGTCGTGATGGTTATCCTGGCCACCTATCTGCTTCTGGTCACCGGCAGTGTTAAGCTGTGCCGTATCCTGCAGACAAATAAAGGCTACTATTACAAGGCGAAGCACTTTGTCTCCGTTTCTTCCATGGCCTTCCGTATGAAGCGGAACGGTGCCGGCCTGGCCTCCATCTGCATCATTGCCACGATGATCCTGGTCATGATTTCCACCACCACTTGTATGTGGTTCGGCGCGGATAATTCCCTCAGAAAAAGTTATCCCCGTGAGATTAACTTTACCGCTACCCTGAACGATCCCGCTAAGCTGACGGACGGTACGCCGGAACAGGCTGCTTCCGTGATCCTGGACGAGCTTCAGAAAAACGGCATTACCCCGAAAAATATCCGGGAGCAGCGGATGATCGACCTGAGCGGTGTCCGGAAAGACGGTTTTATCCAGTGCGATTATGAAACCGCAAGCATGGGAGCTGATTTCAACTCCCTGCTGGAGATTTACATGGTATCTTCCGATTCCATTGAAACCTCGGACAACAGTCCCCTGGATCTGGCCGCAGATGAGATCGTACTGATCACCGACGGTATGGATTATCCCGATGATACCCTGACCCTGGCCATGGGTGAAAAGACCCGCAGCTGGAAGATCAGGCATTATGAACGGAGAGATACAGACGGAGACACTTCCATAATGGGTTTCCCGACCATGACCGTTGCCGTAGCCAACCTGGCCACCGCTGTGGAAGGCATTAATGATGCTGAAAAATACCAATCCCGGTGGTACTATAGCTTTGACACCGGTCTGTCCGATGCGGAGAATACAGACTTGCATATAACCCTGAGCCAGAATGTTAGGCCAAACCTCAACGACCTCTTCACAGAGGATGCCACCAGATGGATTTCCATAGATACCCGCGCCGAAGGTTCCGCCGATTTCTATGGCACATACGGCAGCCTCTTCTTCATCGGCATCCTGCTCAGCATCGTGTTCATCTTCGCCGCTGTTCTGATCATCTACTACAAGCAGATCTCCGAGGGCTATGAAGACGCCAAACGCTTTGACATCATGCAGAAGGTTGGTATGACAAAGAAGGAGATCCGCTCCAGCATCAGCTCCCAGCTGCTGACGGTCTTTGCCCTCCCGCTGATCTTCGCCGGTATGCACCTGATCTTTGCCTTCCCGATGATCCGGAAGATGCTTGCGCTCTTGCATCTGACCAATGTCGCGCTCTTCATGCGCACAACGGTGATCAGCTTTGTCGCCTTCGCTGTCTTCTATGTCATCGTTTACCGCCTGACCTCCGGTATCTACTATCGTATCGTCAGCGGATTGAATCAGAATGATTAAGTCTGCAGACAAGTTCTTCACTCTAAACTCTTCACTGTTCACTTTTCACTATTCGCTTCAACCGCTTACAGCCAGTAAGCGGTTTTTCTATTGATCCAACCCGCCCGCAGGCGATCATTTTTAAGTTTTCAGTTTTCAGTTTTAGGTATTCATTAGAAGAGACACCCCTCCCTCCTATCCGCAACCTCAATCATCGCTGCTCGCGCTTGGAGCGTGCTCGCCGCTCGTTTCGGTAAGGAAACGCACACGCACCGCGGGCGGAATTCCCGCCTCGCGCACCGCGCGCGACAGGACTCCGGGTCGCTTCCTGCTTCGCAGAATGCCACACTGTGGGGAACGATCCGAGTGGTGACCCAGTGGGTCATTCGCCACAGGCGAAAGCGAGGTGAGTGAGTCAATCGAAGCAAATAGCGGATTGCAGCGAAAGCAATACCCGCTATGCCGACCGAGATTGCGGAATCCGCTTCCCTCGCTCCCCTCCCACCTCCTACCTCCTACCTCCTCACTGACGAAATTTCCGTTTCACAGAAAATTCATATCGTTTCTCGATATTTTTCTATTGACATTCATTCCTCCCCATGCTATTATCCATTCATCAGGAGGTGTTTACCATGAATCAGCAAAAGCTTTCTCTTTACCTGAAGGTCATTCTCGCCGTCATTGGCGTCTGCGGCTTGGTCGTATATTTCCTCATTCTTCCCACCTGCGGTGAATCTCTTCACGCCAGCTTCCCGGAATTTGCCGCCTGGCACTGGCCCTGGCTGATCTTTCTCTGGATCACTGCCATTCCCTGCTATGCGGCGCTGTTCTTCGGCTGGCGGATCGCCTGTAATATCGGGCAGGATAAGTCCTTCTCCCTGGAAAATGCCCGTCTGCTGCAGATCATCGCCTCGCTTGTTGCCGGTGTCACCCTGTATTACTTCATCGGAAATGTTGTGTTCCTGTTCCTGAATATGAATCATCCCGGCATTATACTGATCGCCCTGCTGATCTGCGCCGTCGGTGTGTCCATCACCATCGCCGCCGTCTGCCTGTCTCACCTGGTTAAAAAGGCCGCTGATCTTCAGGAGCAAAGCGACCTGACAGTGTAAGGAGGGATAGCTATGGAAGGTGAAATCATTTTCAACATAGATGTCATGCTGGCCAAACGCAAGATGAGCCTCAATGAGCTGTCTCAGCGCGTTGGGATCACTCCGGCCAATATGTCCGTTCTCAAAACCGGCAAGGCCCGTGCCGTCCGCATCAGCACCCTCACCAAGCTCTGTGAGGTCCTGGACTGCCAGCCCGGCGACCTGCTTGAATACCGCAAGGCATAAGCCAGTACATAGATAAACGCATCAAAACAAGGACAATGTTTTGCCCCTGCTGTGTTTTTTGTTACCATTTTTCAGAAAAAGGAGAGTTTTATATGAAAAAGCACGCTGTATTCTTCGGAATCCTGTATATCATCCTGTCCTGCACAATGGTCATTGCGCTGGCAGTTATCATGCCGATGGAAGATACCCCCTTAATGTCCTTCCTTGTCGATGATTCCGTTGTAGATTGTATCAGCCAGTATGAGCGTGCACTTCTGTTAAACAGTCCGTTTGTCCAGGTTATATATATCTGTTTCTATGCTTCCTGTCTTAACCTGAATGCGTAATGATATTCCAGGAGGACCAAACAATGAAAAAAGCACTTGCTTGCATCCTTTCCTTTTGTCTCCTGTTCTCTGTCCCGGCATATGCAGAGACTGCTGTTCTGCCGTTTGCTTCCATTCCGGATACTCCTCCCGGCATGCAGGCCTGCAGCATTGAGGACTTTGTCTATTTCATATGGGATGATTGGTCTGAATTTGAATCGGATCATAGCATGAAAAAGGCCATAAACAAAGCTTATCACCCGAATGCGAACGCACCGGACCAGATCTGTGTTTCGTATATTAACGGATATGATACAGATCAATATGATCCTGAGTCTTTCATGGCTCTCATGCTGTATATCATTATAATGTCCTATACCGAAGCAGGTAACGAACTGCCGGTTATCGAAAAAGTGCTTCTGCGCGATACAGAAGGAATGATGTTATATGAAGATGGAACAGTAATGTGGATGTTCCAGCATGGAAACGCTGCCGTCTTTATCATGCTTGAAGTCTCCGGTTTGTCTGGTCCTGAATGCTGTTCCAAACTCCTGCAGGTTCTTGGTGTGACAGAAGACGATATAAAGATCCTGACAGTAGCTGACACAGAGCTCCCCTGATCCCAACATCAATATCAATTCAAAAAAACCGCACCTTTCGGTGCGGTTTTTTACGCAATTGTTCATTGTTCATTGTTAATTGTTCATTGATTGAACCCATCTCGCCGCTCTCTCCGTCCATCCTTCCATGCACATCCCCGTTCCGTCCGCGAACCCGTGTCCGCCTTCCGGCCCG
>JAGAAC010000142.1 GCA_017615475.1 Clostridia bacterium | reverse complement strand
TTTGCCCCGGTGATTTACGGACCGGAGCAGATGAAAGGCATGCATGGAGTCAATGAGAACATAGAGTATAGTTGTCTGGTTGGTGCTGTGGAGTTTTACAGCAATCTGATCAGGGCAATGTAAGGAACCCCATTCTATAGTAAGTGAAATATTGAACGGCTAAGCCGTTCAATGTGAAATATCTGCTTCGCAGATGTGAAATATTGGGCTGCGCCCAATGTGAAATATCCGACGTACGTCGGATGTGATATATACTCTTTTCGGCAATGCATACAAACGACATGAACGAGAAAGATACCGTCAACCGGATTGCACGGCATATTCATGGTATGGTATGATGACGGGGAAAACACAAGGAGGAATAAAGAGATGAAGCATAATGGACTGGGGCTCAGGCTGACTGCAATGCTGCTGGCACTGATCCTGACCGTTTCCTGTGGATGTGTACTGGCTGAAGAAAGCGCTTCCTCTTCCCCGGCGGCGGAATCGCAGACTGTTGCGGATCTGCTGAATGTGCCGGATTTCAAATTCTTTGTCCGGGACAAGGGAATCGGCAAGGGTGAATTCCCTGTATATACCGCCCCGTCCGAGGATTCCCTCCGTCTGAATGACGGCAAGCTGATCGTCAACGTGGCCTATGAGCTCGCGGTGGCCGGTTTTGATTCCGGCTGGCTTATGGTTCGTTTTGAAGTGAAGGACAAGAAGGCCCGGGTGGGCTATATCCCGCAGAAGTATGTCCGCGGTCTCAAGACCGGCGTGGGACAGATGAAGTTCGTTTCCATTCCCGTGGAACTGGCGGACGAAACGGAAATTACGGACAATCCGCGCTCCAACAGCACACCCTTCGGGAGCCTGCCTGCCGGGACGAAGGTAACGGTTCTGGGTAAATACACCTACACCGGCAACTGGTGGTATGTGGAAACTGAACTGGACGGCCAGCTGACCCGCGGCTTCATCAACCGCACTGACGCGGCCCTGCGCATTGACGGGAAAGTATATGCCGGCAATGACGCACTGGGATTCCCGGTGGCTGCGCCCGATGGCAGCACGCAGATCGGTATGATCACCGTGAACGGTGACGGAGACAACGCGATGATCGTGCGCAAGCACGCGAACGTGGACACGGCTATGGTGGCCCGGGTTTTCGGCGGTGATACCTTCCCGTGCTACGGCACGAAAGTGGGTCCCCGGGACAGGCTCTGGTATTACATCTGGGTGGACGGCGTATGGGGCTGGTTCTCTTCCGGCAATTCCTCGCTGGCCGAAAACAAGTGATTTCCGCAGTATAAGCGAACATACAGGAGCAAGGCATGACATACAGAACAGAACATGATTCCATGGGCGAGGTCCGCGTACCCGCCGACCGCTACTGGGGTGCCCAGACAGAACGCAGCCGGAACAATTTTCCTATCGGGGCAGGGCGCGAGCCCATGCCGGAGGAGATTATCCAGGCCTTTGCCGTGCTGAAAAAGGCAGCGGCACTGGCGAACCGGGAACTGAAACCGGCTAAAATGACCGCGGAGAAGTGCGATGCCATCCGGCAGGCGGCGGAGGAGATCCTCGCCGGGAAGCTGGACGGACATTTTCCGCTGGTGGTCTGGCAGACGGGTTCCGGCACCCAGAGCAATATGAACATGAACGAAGTCATCGCGAACCGGGGAAACGAAATCGCCGGGCAGAAGCTGCTGCATCCCAACGATGACGTGAATATGAGCCAGTCCTCCAATGATACCTTTCCCACGGCGATGCATATTGCCGCGGCGGAAGCGGTGGAACGGACGATCAAAGCCCTGGTGCCGCTGAAGGACGAACTGATTCGCCTGGAAAAGGAAAACGCGACGGCACTCAAGTGCGGCCGGACGCATCTGCAGGACGCAACGCCGATCCTGTTCTCCCAGGAGATTTCCGGATGGCGTTCCAGCCTGGAAAAGGATGAGGAACTGCTGCGGATGGCGGAAAAGCCGCTGCTCTCCCTGGCTCTGGGCGGTACTGCCGTGGGAACAGGACTGAACGCGCCGGAAGGCTTTGACACCCTTTCCGCTGCGAAGATCGCGGAGGAAACCGGCCTGCCCTTTGTGACGGCGGAAAACAAGTTCCATGCCCTGACTTCCAAGGATGAGATGGTCTTTGCCCATGGCGCGCTGAAGGCGCTGGCGGCGGACCTGATGAAGATCGCCAATGATATCCGGTGGCTGGCCAGCGGCCCGCGACTGGGACTGGGCGAGATTACGATTCCGGAAAACGAGCCGGGATCCTCCATTATGCCGGGCAAGGTGAATCCCACCCAGTGCGAGCAGGTGACCATGGTGGCGGCCCAGGTGATGGGCAACGATGTGGCGGTGGGCATTGCGGCCAGCCAGGGCAACTTTGAACTGAACGTGTTCATGCCGGTGTGTGCCTACAACTTCCTGCAGAGCGCGCGTCTGCTGGCGGAGAGCATGGATTCCTTCCGGGAACGCTGCGTGAGCGGCATCCAGGCCAACCGGGCAAAGATGCAGGAGAACGTGGAGCGCTCCCTGATGCTGGTGACGGCGCTGTCGCCGATTATCGGCTATGAGAACGCCGCAAAGACCGCGCAGAAGGCACACCGGGAAGGC
>JAGAAC010000025.1 GCA_017615475.1 Clostridia bacterium | reverse complement strand
TTCTGTTCCACGCAGATATTCTCGATCACGGAGATCATCGCGTATCCCCCGCCGAAGGTGAACGCCCCGATCCTGAAAAAGGTCAGGAATAAGGTCCACAGCATACTTTTCTCTCCCGTAAAACAAAGTACTGAAACACTTCTGTGATTATAGCATTATTCACCCCGAAAGGAAACGGCACAGGAGGGTTGGATGATTTTCTTTTTCTGTGATATGATGGCTGGTACAATTCCGGCAGGGGGACAGCCCCGGAGGTGATCACTTGGCACGGATGGACCTGGACATGACCGAGGGCAGCATCTGGAAACACATGCTGCGCTTCTCAATCCCGATGGCAATCGGACTGCTGTTCCAGCAGCTTTACAATACCGTGGACACCCTGGTGGTGGGCCAGTTTGTAGGCCAGCAGGCCCAGGCAGCGGTAGGTTCCACCGGGCCGATCATCAACACCATCGTGGGCTTCTGTGCGGGCCTGGCCACCGGCGCGTCGGTGGTTATCTCCCAGCGCTACGGCGCCCATGATGACGAAGCGCTCAGCAAGGCAGTCCACACCACCGTAGCGGTCACCTTTATCGTCAGCGTCCTCGCCACGGTCCTGGGGCTGTTCATCATCGGGCCGATGCTGGACTTTATGCAGACCCCGGCGGACGTGATTCCGGAATCCCGTTGTTACCTGACAATCTATTTTGCCGGCGTGTCCGGCATCCTGTTCTATAACCTGGGCAGCGGCATCCTCCGCGCGGTCGGGGATTCCCGGCGGCCCCTGATTTTCCTGATCATTTCCGCGCTGCTGAACACAGTGCTGGATCTGCTGTTTGTGCTGGTCTTCGGCATGGGCGTGGACGGCGTGGCCTATGCCACCATCCTGTCCCAGATTCTTTCCGCCCTGCTGATCCTCTTTACCCTGACCCAGGAAAAAGGCAACTACGGCATCCGCTGGCGGAAGCTATGCATTGACCGCCGCTCCGTTTCCCTGATCCTGAAGCTGGGTCTCCCCAGTGCCGTCCAGTCCGCAATAACCGCTTTCTCCAATGTATTCGTCCAGTCCTATATCAACTATTTCGGATCCGCCTGCATGGCCGGCTACGGGATCTACGGCAAGATTGACGCCTTCGCCCTCATCCCCGTGCAGAGTATCAGCATGTCCTCCACTACCTTCGTCGGGCAGAACTGGGGTGCCAAACAGCCCGCCCGTGCCCGGGAAGGCGTCCGGAAAGCGATCCAGATGAGTATCATCTCCACAGCCGTCCTGGGCCTGGCGGTCTTCGGCCTGGCAAGGCTCCTGACCGGCTTCTTCTCCCCGGAGGCGGAAGTCATTGAATACGGTGTCCGCTTCATCCATATTGTGACCCCGTTCTACCTGGCCATCTGCTTCAACCAGATTTACGCCGGCGCCCTGCGGGGTGTCGGGGACGCCACCATGCCGACTGTCATCATGCTGATCTCCTTTGTGGCTTTCCGCCAGGTGTACCTGGCCGTCACCAGGGCCCTCGGCGCGGGCTTCGTCGCTGTCGCGCTGGCCTACCCCGTCGGATGGATCCTCTGCTCCACCCTGCTGATCATCCGCTATTCCCGCAGCGCCCTGATCACCGGAAAGATGCCCGATCCCGCTTAATCTCCCTCCCGGAAGCCGCCGCTCCCGGGAGTTTTTCATTTCGTACAACCACTGGTTGAGCGCAGCAGAAAAACACGTCATTGAACTCCGGCGTGTATCGTATTATGATTCCACCTGTAAGGCCGCCTTAGACATCTGACATGGAGGAAAACAATCATGGAAATCGGAATGAAAATCAAACAGCTCCGCTTCAGGGCTTCCCTGACACAGGAGCAGCTTGCGGAAAAGCTCGGGCTCAGCGCCCAGGCCGTATCCAAATGGGAAAACTCCGTCGCGATGCCTGATATCTCCCTGCTGCCCGAACTGGCCGGAATCTTCGGCATCTCCATCGATGAGCTTTTCGACCTCACCGTGGAGCAGAAAATCCTGCGGATCGAAAACCGCATGGATATCCAGGAGGACCTTGAGCCCGACACTTTCCGGGAATACGAGGATTTCCTGAAGGAGCAGGCGGAAAGCGGCACCGACAGGCAGAAAGCCGCCAGCGTGCTGGCCAACCTGTATTACCACCGCATGGAATCCTGCAGCCGCCGGGCTGCCGCCTGGGCACGGAAAGCCACCCTGATGGCGCCGGAGAAAAAGGACTGCCAGTGGCTCCTGCAAAAAACAGAAGGCTCCGCTCCCTGGGACTGGGATGCCTGCCACCACAGCAAATCCATTGATTTCTTCAAGCAGGTCATTGAGGAAGACCATATTGAGCCCAGAACGCCCATGCCCTACTATTACCTGCTGGACAACCTGATCGCCGACCACCGCACAAAGGAAGCCCGGAAATACCTGAAGGACTTCGCCGCGCTGCCCGCCCACAGCGTCGTCATGGTTCCCGTCTATGAAGCGGCCATCGCCCTGGCGGAATATGATGAAAAGCAGGCCGACGCGATCATGGAAAAGGCTTTGGTTGACCTGGCGGATCATAAGGATATTCTTTTCGAAGCCGCCCAGTACTACGCCCGCAAATGCGACTATGAGAAAGCCATTCAGTATTTTGAAGCCTTCCATGCCGCGGGCGAGGACAGCAAGCCCCGCTTTACGGACGCGCTGGAAAGCATCGCAACAATCTATGAGATCACCGGTGATTACCGGAAAGCCGCCGAAACCCGGAAACGTCTCCTGGACTGCCTGAAAAAGGAGTGGGGCTTTTCCGAGGAAACCATCGTCCGCGAAACAGAGCAGGAAATCGACCGCCTGACCAAACTCATCAAGTAAATATCTCCTGATCAGCAAACCCGCCCGCGTTCAGACCGCGGGCGGGTTTTTCGGTCCGGAAACCGTTCGTATTTCCCTGTTCCCGG
>JAGAAC010000141.1 GCA_017615475.1 Clostridia bacterium | reverse complement strand
CAACCGTCATGATCATCTTTCTGTTCCGAACTTTTCTGATTCTCATGGATAACTGTCCCCCTCAGTCACTGTTTCTTCCGGGAGTTCTTCCGTCAGGATTCCTTCCGCGGCGGGATCTGCCATCAATAATTCCAGGAAACTTACGCCGGATACTTCATCTTCAGTAGTCTCGCCGGTTACGAATCCTTCCATGTTCATCCTGGGAATATTCAGACGCGGCAGCGCCTGATGACCGGCTTCCAGATAAAGCAGAACAATGATTCCGATCGCAGCGACCGGGATCATCATTCCCATTGCAGGATTCCGCGGTTCCCGCGTATAAGAGAACAGCAAAACCAGCGGTGCCAGAAGCCACAGCATGATGGAATCTCCGAATCCCATGACCATTGCAACGGGAGTGATATTTGCGGCAGCAGCAGCCTCAGCATCAATATGAGCCATTTCCATATTCGTGATTCGGACAAACAGCACATAATCCAGCACGCTGACCACAACCAGCGCAACGGCAAGAAAAAGGGAAAAGTCCCAGGAGTTCTTTCTGGTATGGAGGAAAGCAGCATATTCCTCGTGGGTTCTTCCGTGCCGGCAGAAGCGCCATTCCCGGGTTTTGATATAGAACGCAAGGACAATGAACAGCACAAAGGTCATCGTAGGTTTGACTGTAAAGAGCGGATACAGGTACGGTGATACCTCAATCTGAGATCTGGACGCCATGACTTTCAGGACAATGCAGCCGACCTCATAGGCAATGGGCAGCAGTACGAAAGTTCGGAAAACATACCGCCATTTCCCCGTAAAAATCTTCTTCGGTTTGTAATTCAGGAAGAACATCAACAGGGTGCAAAGGAACAGGTCAACAAATACATTGAACGCAAGGACACCCGGGGAACCGATTTTCAGCAAACCGGAAGAAGTCAGCATAATCATGAATCTGGTCACTACATCAAGGCTGGTGACCGTTCCGTCATTGATCACATCGACAGTTCCGACAATATAACGATGCAGAAAAAAGGCATAGCCCGCCCAGATTGCGGCAGCGGCGCAGAAATTTCTGATCAGAAGCGATTTATATGATTTCTTTCCGTTCATGATCTGCGCAAAGTTCGCGATCAGCAGAAAAGGCAGCGCCAGCCAGCTCATGATCCGTGCGGGTTCCTGCAGCCCGGCATAGCGGTCGGGAAGCATATTCATCTTATTCGCCAGCCCCAGAATCAATACCAGCTGGATGGCGGCAATGCACAGCCAGCCGAGAATCTGGAAGTGCTGATAATTCAGCGGCCCTCTGTAACGGATATCCCTGTCTGCGGTTCGCTCATGCCATCTCTGTCGCGGTTTCCTCTCAAGACTTATATTTTTACGCATATTTTCCCTCCAACAGTCCTTGTTGGTTTATTTAAAAACTGACGATACAGGCATATAATCCATATCGTCAGTGTAACAACCCTGTTTTATATTCCTTTTTTACTCAAGCATTTCTGATCCCATCACGAGGATTTTTGAACACCATGAAATCCTCCTGTAAGCTTTTTTATTTCTCCTTGCTGCCCTTTTTCCACATGGTCCAGGCGACTCCGCCTACGCCGACCAGCGCAATAACAATATTGCGGATGCTCTTCATACCGCTCACGAAATCCGGTGCATTGCCAAGCGCTACATCAAGCAATGTGAAGCCTGCAAACAGTGCGGCGCCGGCAATCAGGCCAACAAGTATACACACCAGCGGGTTTTTCATTTTCTTTTCCTTCCTTTCGGCCAATTTTTTCAGACAACAGGGATATATGACCTGTTGCCAGTGTCAGTCTATCATGCCATGCCTAACAAATGCCCAACAGAACTCTTCATCTGACAGAAAACAGCTGTTCTGTTAATTCAAACTGACATCCGGCCATCCCGGATCTACATATCCGCATAGAACTCATCAATTTTTTCTCCGATATCATCCAGATCATACATGCCGGAATAGTCGATGGTTTCGTTTCCGGCATCATCCTTTTCGACCTTTGTCAGGTCATAATCCAGTTCAGCGCCGCTGTCAACATCTGCGCCTTTCTGGTCGATCAGCTTTGTATAGCTTGAGACGGTGTAATAGTATTTTTCCGGAGAATATATGATCAGAATGGAGCAAGCACCGCCCCCGCTCCGCTCGCCGAGAATCGGGATTCCCGCGTTTTTGGCTAGGCAGGGAAGGAGATTGCCGCTGGAATAGGAAGACTTGGATGTCAGGATGGCATAGTCAAAATCGTAATAAACCTCCTTGTCAAGGTCATTGATTTCTCCGTCCAAATTCAGGTCGTTATCGTGATCCGTCCGGATGACGTTTCCGGTGATCGTCTGGATTTTCCAGTAACTGGACGTATAGCTGTCCCGGTTCCGGTTGGTCATCATAGCCAGCATATACATCGCGATGTTCGTGCTCCCTCCCATGTTGCAGGACAGGTCGATCACAAAGCGCTTCGCGCCTTTTTCCTGCGCCAGATCCAGCGCCTCTTTGAAATGATATACGGCTTCGTTCAGGAACGAGTCAAACGCGAAGACGGCAGTATCTCCATGAATCACCAGTCTGGATCTCGTCTGATCATCCCAGGTCCGGACTGTTTCGCTTTCATATACGGAAGCGCGCAGTTCCTCCAGTGGAGTCGGATCCGCGGGCTGGCCGCCCTGATTGGAAATGACATACACAAGCATGTCCTTCAGCATGTCGTCTCCCTCGAAATAAACCTTTTCCATTTCAGGCTGGACGGCGGAGCCCACATTCATCAGAGCGACCAGGGCAGGCATGAAGATGGCCGTATGTCCCCCGTCTTTGAACAGTCTGGCCATTAACCCCATTCCGCAGAGGAAATCTACCATATCGGTTGACTGAAGCAGTTCCCTGGCGCGCCGGGTTTCGTCACTGTGATCGGCAAGCATCTGATCGAATGATTTTTCCTCCAGCTCCGCCGCGATTTCCGCCTGGGCGGGCTTGCCGTAGAACCAGTCAATCGCCAGGCACAGTTCGCTGTATGTCAGCTTTGCCAGGTCTTCGGAGCGCTTTGGCGTATCAAACGCGGACATATCATTGAAATAACCACCGCCTCCGATCAGGTCGCTGCAATGGACAAACCAGATGCAGCCGTCGGAATACAACGCCGTATTGTAACTCACGCCGAACAGCAGGCTGATGGTGGAAGCGGGGAACCAGGTTTTTCCGTTATATTCCAGAATATCCAGCCCGTAAGGCCCCAGATCCAGATCCAATCCGGCGATCTCTCCCTCAAAAACATAGCCGGTTTCCTTCAGGTACGGCGCCTCCAGCTCAGATCCCTCCACATTGGGCTGGATCTGGGAAAACTCCTCAAACCTGTCAAAATGGAGCGTGTCCTTTTCCGGATCGATGACCATGGTGCCGCCGGAATTGCTGACAGTGTAGGTGCCGTCCTCATTTTTCACCTCGACAGGAGCTTCCACATATGCATGACTGAGAAAATCAACTGTGCTGATATAGGCCATATCCGGCAGGTCGCTCTTGAAAAGGCACTTCATCGTCTCCATATTGTCCTTGCTGTAGATATAGGCGGTCAGTTCCTTTTCGGTGATTCCGTTCTCTTCGGCAAAAGCTGCTGTCATCAGTCCCGCGCTCAGCAGGACAGCCAGGGAAAGCATAATACACATCCATTTTTTCAGCATGACGCAAGCCCTCCAACCAGTTTATTACCCGAAGCAGTAACATTGTACCTATTACCAGTGTCAGTCTATCATTCTATGCCTAACAAATGCCCAACAAAAACCATTCATCAGGATAGGGGCTGAAACCAACCGTCATGAATTGATCATTTCAGGTTACTGGGCGTACTGTAATCCGAGACGCATAGTTCCGGGCTGCGGTCCTGTTTGTTTACACGCGTTTCCTGCTTTTGATCCAAGCTTGCTTCGGTGAGACTTGCCCAAGCATAATCGCTCATGTATTCACCGCAGTATTCGTTGACGGCCTGCGGCTCGCCATGTATGAACCGGTAGAAGTCACAGTCCAGTTCATTTGCATCGATCCACATTTCACCGCCCTGTCCCTTTAATATATGCTCAATCCCATACTCCTGCAGGGTTTGTTTCAGACTCTGAATGATCACATCCATCTGTTTCTGCATCGGGCGGTCGTAAGGGACATCCTCCCACAGCGCTGCAAAAACAGTTGCCCGCCTCACACTGTAGCCTCTTCGATTGATCAGGTAAGCCAGCAGTTCTTTCGCCTTGGATCGCTTGAAGATCATTTTTTGCTCGTCCACAAAAACATCAAATCCCCCGAAGGTCTGTACTTTGATACGCGATTCACAGACCGGCCCGGCATGTTCAGAAAGGGCATAGGCAACTTCCCCGGCCAGTTTTTCCTGTAATACTGGCTTAAGCAGATATCCGCTGGGGTGCACTTCATAAGCGTCGAATGCGTATTCCCTGTACGCCGTCAGAAAGAGGATCTTCATATCCGGACAGATCTTTTTCATTTTTGCCGCCAGTGTGATTCCGTCCATGCCGGGCATATCAATGTCCAGCAATGCGAGATCTGCCGGATGATTCCTGAGATCATCCAGCGCTTCCTGCGCACTGGAAAACGCATCTGCCTGATCGATCTGAGGCAGCTGTCTGCACTGCTGTGCCGTATATGCAACAGACAGCGGTTCGTCGTCCACACAAATTGCCCGCATAGTCGTTCCCCTCCGACTTTATTTGTCGTCCAACGGAATCCGAATCGTAATCAATGTCCCTTTTCCGGGATGGCTTTCCAGGATGAATTCCCCTTTGCACAGCTGCTCCACGCGGCTGCGGACGCTCCCTATACCAATGTGCATTTCTTCCGGATTGTTCTTTTCTTCTGGATTAAAGCCGGTTCCGTTATCCCGGACAGTAATCACAAACGTCCGGTTTTCATGGAAGGCCGAGATGATAACCGTTCCATCTTTCTGTCCGCGGATACCGTGCCGAATCGCATTTTCAACCAGTGGTTGGATTGTAAGGGGCGGAATCTCACAATCCTCCTCCGCAATCTGGTATTCCACACAAATATTCGGGAAACGAAGCCGTTCAATTTCGGTATACAGGCGGGTGTGTTCCACATCTTTCGAGAGTGGGATCAGGCTTGCCCAATGCATGAATTCAAGGTTTTCCCGCAGATAGGCGCTGAATGTCTCAATGGCATATTCGGCCTGCTTCGGGTCTTTCACGCACAGCGCCCGGATCGTATTCAGCGAGTTGAACAGGAAATGAGGCTGGATCTGGGACATGGAAAGCTCTGCGGCAATCCGCTCCTTTTCAGCCCCAAGACGTCTGGTTTCTTCCGTATATCTGTCGATCTCCTTCGCAAGGGCTGATATGCTGTCCGCAAGAACGCCCACTTCATTCCTTGCGGTAATCGCGTTCATTCTCTTGGTCACGGCAGCGCTGTTCTTGTCCTGCATATAGTTCCGCACCCCTTCCTTCACCCGGGAAAGAGGACGGATGGCAATCCGGTAAATGAAAAACAGCAGCAATAAACTAAATACGACCAGAACAACAAATCCCATGATCATGGATGTCCGGGCGTGGCTTACCAGTTCACTGCGGAATTTGGTCCAGTCATACCGGATGCACAGATAGCAGCAGATCTTTCCACCGGCGATGACAGGGGTATAACCGAGATAATAATCCTTTCCATCCGACTGATCACGATATACCTCATAAAGAGTCTCCCCGGGTTTATTCAGATTCCCGGAAAGGATTTCCCGAACCACACTGTGTTCCGAAGCTTCATACGGAATGGTTTGGAAACATGCGGCATACCCTGTAGCGGTATAACTGTTCAAGTCATCGGCGGATGTTAAAGCCTGAGGCTCATCGGGATCGCTTCTGAGATACAGATACGCCTCATGCTCATTCGGAAATTCCAGATAATCAATGCTCGCATATTGAAGATTCCGAATATCAATGTCAGATGTCAATGCCAGAATTTTGAAATATTCCCTGGCCAGAAAAAACTGCAGAGCGTGATCACAGTTTTCGAAATCATGCTTCTCCAGATTCCAGTATGGATATAAAGCTTCTTGGATTTCCCTGCTTTCGTATAAAGCTATTTCCTCATCAGTCAGATCCCTGATGAGATCATCGCTATGCTCCTTCGCATAATGCCAGAACCAATCCGTTTGCGTTAGGCTGGGAACATAACTGCTGATATTGTTCAGATCCCGGTCGATCATCTCGTGTTTCGCCGAAAGGAAAGATTTTTCCGTAATGGAATAATCCGTGATAATGAACCAGGCAAGCGTGACGATAAAGATCAGCAGAGTAATCATGCCGATCTGAACCAGCAGTTTCCTGTTTCTTGGCTTCTTCACGGTTTCTTCTCTCCTCCTCGTTTTTTGTCCAGGTGTTACACTGAAACAAGAACATATACCCCGACAATCGCGTGATTCACAGCGCCGATAGCGCTTGCCTGTGCCAGGCGGATCCCTTCCTGTTCACACGTCT
>JAGAAC010000140.1 GCA_017615475.1 Clostridia bacterium | reverse complement strand
GGGCACCTACAAGAAGGAACGCTGGGAAGCCGGCAAGAAGTACTTCTCCGTGGCTTCCGGCGGCGGCACCGGCCGTACCCTGCATCCCGACAACATGGCTGCCGGCCCTGCCTCCTACGGCATGACCGATACCATGGGCCGTATGCACTCTGACGCTCAGTTCGCCGGTTCCTCTTCCGTTCCCGCTCACGTGGAAATGATGGGATTCCTGGGCGCCGGCAACAACCCGATGGTCGGTATGACCGTTGCTGTGGCCGTTGCTGTGCAGGAAGCGATGAACAAGTAATTCCGGATAAAAAAGATCTCCCGAAGATTATCTTCGGGAGACTTTTTATTTGGCAATGAAGCATGATAAAGGGTTTTGATTCTCTTTTTAATCGATTTTCCAGACGGCAGCGTCGTGCGGGGGAAGAACGGCGCGGAGCTGCTTCGCTTTGCGGGTACCCTTTCCGCTCCATAGCTCCGTTCCTGTGAAGGAGGAAAGCTCTGCTTCCTCGGCGGTTACGATGACCGTGCGCTTTTTGCCGCTCAGGTTGAACAGGGCAATGTAGAGTCCTTTTCCATTGCGGCGCGGGGCGATCCAGACGCTTTCCTCCTCCGTTGTGCGCAGGGGATGCGCGCACCAGGTGGTGTTCAGGATCTCCAGGATCTCCTGCCTTGTCAGCAGGTCCAGGGTGAAGTCATCGTTCTTTGTCATCTCGCCGCCGATCATCAGCGGGGAACGCATCATACACCACAGCGTCATCATTGTCCGCTGTTCCGCCTGGGTGAACCGGGTCCAGTTGTCCGGCCCGTCGCATTGCCGGAGGGCGCCTACAGGCAGCATGTCCGCATCCGGCCAGTGCCCGGGAGCCGCGTGGATGCACCACTTCTCCGCACGCTCAAACATGGCCTTCAGCAGCCGCCAGTCATCCCAGAAGTCATCCGTAATCCGCCACATGTTCGCGTAGCGCTTCAGGTGTTCCGCCTGCTCCAGCGGCGCGGGGCCGGGAGAGAGGGACAGCACTATATCCCTGCCGCAATGGCGGCAGGATTCGGAGATCAGTTCAATCTCCCTGCGGCAGCGGGGGTATTCCCGGGCAATGTCATCGCACTTGATAAAGTCCACACCCCAGGAAGCGTACAGACGGAAAATGCTGTCATAGTACGCCGCAGCCTGCGGCAGATCGCAGCGAAGGCCGTACATATCCGGATTCCACATGCACACGGAATGCGGATTTGCCGCCGTGTCACAGGTGTAATCGCTGCCATCGATGGGCAGCCGTTTATGGGCGGCGATCCGGGGCATGCCGCGCATGATGTGGATGCCGAATTTCAGTCCCAGGGAATGGACGTAGTCTGCCAGCGGCTTAAAGCCTTTTCCGCCTTTAGCGCTGGGGAAGCGGTTCACGGCGGGCAGCAGGCGTCCGTATTTGTCCATGGCCAGTTCCGCAAAGGGTTCATATCCGTGACCGGAAGCGTTTGCCCCGGCCCACTGGATATCCACTACAATATATTCCCAGCCGTAAGGCTTCAGGTGTTTTGCCATGTATTCAGCGTTCTTCCGGACGGTTTCCTCCGTTACCTCGGCACCGTAGCAGTCCCAGCTGTTCCATCCCATGGGCGGTGTGTTTGCGGTCATCGGTTTATTCCTCCAGCGCGGTGTTTATGTTTGTGGCTGCATCATATCATACTATGGGGAATCTGTCATCGCTGAAAGGAGGACAGGTTTTCCGGGGACCTCTGTGCCTGCCCGCAGGCTTGCGTTATGACCGTGGGTATATTAAAATAGGCAGGATAGGAAGAATTCTTCACTGTATCCGGAACGACCCTTGCGGAGGAGAACATGAACGGACAGAAAACGGTCTGGGTAACCGGTGCTTCCAGCGGACTGGGTCTGCATACCGCCTCTGAACTGCAGAAGGACGGCTGGCGCGTGATTGCCGGAGCCCGGAGCTTTGAGGAAGGGGAAACGGACGGAATCTACCGGCTGAAGTTGGATGTGACGGATGAGGAAAGCATCCTGCACTTCTGCGAAAAAGCAAAAGCAATTGCCATGCCGGATGCCCTAGTACAATGTGCCGGAATGCTGGTGCTGGGCTCCTGCGAGGAAACCGGCACGGAGGAATTCCGCCGGGTGATTGATACCAATTACCTGGGAATGGTCCGGATGAACCGTGCGGTGCTGCCCCTGATGCGGGAGCAGGGCAATGGAAAGATTGTGCTGTTTTCCTCCATCAACGGACTGCTGGGGATTCCCTTCCAGAGCGCCTATACCGCCAGCAAGCACGCGATCGAAGGATACGCGGAATGCCTGGCCATGGAGGTAAAACCCTTCGGGATTCAGGTCATGCTGGTGGAGCCGGGGGACCACCGGAGCGGAAGCGACAAATACCGTCCCCATGCGGCGGCCATGTCCGAGAATTCACCGTATGCGGAAGAATATGAAAGCTCTGTGGCTGTGATCGCCCATGACGAACATAACGGATCCGATCCGGATGCCCTTGGCCGGAAGATCGCCCGGACGCTGGACCGGAAGCGGATTCCCTTCCGGAAGCGAATCGCGAGTCCCGACCAGCACCTGGCCGTGTATGTGCATAAACTGCTGCCCGCGAAGCTGAACGCGGCAATCCTGAGAAAGTATTATATCCGAAAGAAGTAAACCATGATGATGAAAAGATTCAAACGGCTGACCGCCTTGCTGTTGGCCCTGCTGCTCCTGCTGCCCGGTCTCTCCCTGGCGGAGGATGAAGTGGAAACGGAAGAAGTCGTTGAGGAAGAAGCTCTCCTTTCCGAAGATGAAGGAGCTGAAAGTGAAGCTGTTACCGAAAAGGACGGATGGCATTTTGACGCGAAGGGCTTCCTGACCGGGGAAAACCCCGGGGAGGAATACCTGCTGGAGGACGAGGAAAAGGGGTTCTGGCAGTATGCTTCGAAAAACCTGTCCGTCAAGGTAACCCGTTTCCGGGAACAGACGAAAAAGAAAAAGAAGCAGGAATACTGTGTGGCGGAAATCTGGGCCTCGCCGGAATCCCCGCTGGGAGCGATCCAGTCCGATCCCAAGGAAAGCCTGAAGCTCAAAGGCGTGGCTTATCCGGGCACGGAACAGCGCTATGTGCAGGATCTGATTGAAAAGCATCCTTCCGTGCTGGCGGTATCGGATGATATGTACGGCCTGCGGATTATCCCGGTGGGCAAGGGCAAGACGAAATATGATTATCATGGAGTGGTGATCCGCAACGGCCAGGTGATCGCGACAAAGACGCGGAACAGCCAGAAAAAAAGGAGCTGGCCTAACCTGGACACCCTGGCGGTTTATCAGGACGGCAGCATGAAAGCCTATGACTGCGACGCGCTGACCGCGGAGGAATACCTGGAACAGGGTGCGGTGCATGTGTTTGCCTTCGGTCCCTGGCTGCTGTCCGGCGGAGAGGTGCATCCGAATCTGGAAAAGATCAACAACTATTCGGAGCCCCGGGTGGCAATCGGCATGATTGAGCCTTATCACTACATCCTGATCGTGACCGCGGGACGGCCTACCAGCAAATACCAGGGGTACAAGCTGACCTGGCTGGCGGAGAAGATGAAGGAATATGGCTGCACGGAAGCCCTGAACCTGGACGGCGGGGACACGGTTGCGCTTGCGTTCAACAACAAAGTGATCCTTCACGGCAACATGGAAGCGAAAAAGCTCCGCAACCTGGGAAGCATGATTGCGGTAGGACTTAAATAATTAATAATTTATAATTCATAATTAATAATTTTGGATTGTTTGCCGGATAGGGTGTCAATCCGATCGGCTGAAAAACAGAGGAACGAAAAAACTTGAAGATGATGAAACGGTTATCCGCGCTGGTCCTGGCGCTGCTGCTCCTGCTGCCCGGTTTGTCCGCGGCGGAGGAGGCAGTAACGGAAAAGGACGGCTGGCATTTTGACGCAAAGGGCTTCCTGACCGGGGAGAATCCCGGGGAGGAGTACATCCTGGAGGATCCGGAGAACGGAATCTGGCAGTATGCGTCCAAAGATCTGTCGGTGAAGATCACCCGGGTGCGGGAACAATATAATAAGAAGAAGATCCGGGAATACTGCGTGGCGGAGATCTGGGCTTCGGAAGCATCCCCCATGCAGGCGATTCTCTCCGCACCAAAGGGAAGGCTCCCGGAGGGTGTGAATCAGGTCAGCCCGAAGCTCCTGGTGGAAAAGCATCCCTGTGTCTTCGCCATGTCGGATGACTTTTACGGTTCCCGGCAGAAGGGAATCCTGGAGAAGACCGGTTCCCGCCAGCCCGGCGTCATCATCCGGAACGGGGAGATCCGCTGGGAGAAGACGAAGGCTCCGGAAAGCCGGTACGGCCGGCACCGCCCCTGCCTGGACACCCTGGCGGTTTACGCGGACGGCAGCATGAAAACCTATATTTCCAACGCGATGACTGCCCAGGAATACCTGGACAAAGGCGCCATCCACACCTTCGCCTTCGGCCCCTGGCTGATCAGCGAAGGAAAGATCAATGAGAAGGAAGCCGTGGAAGGCTGCGGCTATTATGAGCAGATGGAGCCCCTGACCGGTCTGGGCATGGTGGAGCCTTACCACTATATTGCCATTGTGGTTCACGGCCGGCCAAAGGAAAAATATGCCGGCGTACGCCTGAGCTGGCTGGCGGACAGGCTGCTGGAACTGGGCTGCGTGGAAGCGCTGAACCTGGACGGCGGCGGAACGGCCTGCATGTTCTTCAACGGCAAGCCGGTGATTCAGGGTCAGCCTGATCTCCGTTCCATGGGCGGGATGATTGCTTTTGGGGAGCGAAGTGAGCGGTAGCCCAGTGGGCTATCCTGCGAAGCAGGAAGCGAACTGAGCGAGTCAACCGAAACGAGCGGCGAGCGCGCTCCAAGCGCGAGCAGCGACGATTGAGGTTGCGGAGAGCAGGAAGAGAAAACGGAATAAGAAAAACCGCGGCGGAATTGATCCGCCGCGGTTTCAGCTTATCAGCCGGAAATGATCAGTTTTCTTTTTTGCCGAACAGTTTCAGGAAAGCATTGGTTTTTTTGCAGACCTCTGCCAGGAACAGGCAGACAGAGCCGTAAAGCACGTAGGGGAGGAAAGTCGACAGGAACTGGGTAAAGGAGAATCCATACTGCTGGACATCATCATAGAAAATATTGGTTGGTGTGCAGGATGAAATGATTGCAAGGATCAATCCGCCGATTCCGATAACGCAGGCCGCGATGGTGAGAATGAGAACAACCCAGTCCCTCGTCTTTTTCTCAACGAGTTTCGCTGTGGGGATGGGCGTATTCTGCTTCAGCCTGGCGAGAACGGATTCGGGGATCTGCTTTTCAACGGCAGTGAATTCCTCGTCGGTCATTTCGACCGGCGGCTTTTTCAGAACGTAGTATTTCCAGTCGGCGTACTTTGTGGCATTGCGGTCGGTTGAGAGATAATAGTTATATTCCTCCCGGGTGACTTCCACATAGTCCTTTTTACTCTCCAGAAGGCCGGCGTATTCAAGCACCCTGTAGCGGTACCTGGCTTCAGTCAGTTCCTTTTCATGTTCGCAGTTCTTCAGATATTCCTGGACTTTTTCCTGCATGGGGATCACTCCTTGCTGTTTTATTGAAGGGAAGAAGGGTATGGGATAAAACGTGAAAACGATTATGCAAATATTATATAAAAAAGCGTACATTTTGCAAGCGATGAAGGGCGCCTGAACGAGGCCTGCAAAGTTTTCCTTGATTTATAAGGGGATACAGGGTATACTGCATGGGCGCCTTGCGCGGTGAGTTCGAGACCTTCCTCACCTAAAACAAAACTAAAGGATGGGATTATTATGAGAAAACTGTCAACGAAGGAACTGACTATCGGCGGCATGATTGCTGCGCTTTACGTGGTGCTTACCTGGGTTGCAAACCTGGCCGGACTGGCCAGCGGTGCCATTCAGGTTCGTCTGTCTGAAGCACTGACAATCCTGCCGGTCTTTACGGCTGCTGCTGTACCAGGTCTGACTGTGGGCTGCGTCCTGGCGAATATTCTCTTCGGATTGGGTCCGGTGGATATTATCCTTGGCAGCATTGCCACATTACTGGGCGCCATTGGCACCCGTATGCTGAAGGATAAGCCGCTGCTGGCTTGGATTCCCCCGGTGATCAGCAATATGCTGATTGTGCCCGCGGTATTGCTGATTTATCATTTCCCGGATGTTTCTGTCACGATTCCGTTTACAGAAACTACGATCAATGCTTCCGGGTATATTCCGCTTATGATTACTGTAGGCATTGGTGAAATCATAAGCTGCGGCATCCTGGGCCTCCTGCTCTGGAGATCTATGAAGAACATCCCGGCCCTGAAAGAAATGAAATAAGTTTACTGAAACGAAAAGCCCCGTTTTTCCCTAAGGTCTCGGGAAAGGCGGGGCTTTTTCAATTGGGAAATGCCGGATATCCAGCCGGCTGAAACTGCCTCTGGCCTGCGGCCCGCTTCCTATGGTAGAATGCCTGTATACAATCCGAAAGCGGCCCGGGAACTTTACCCGTTTCTTAAACGTCATATTGACAGAGGTGATCAACGATGAAGAAGATTCTGCTGCTGGTCTTTGTCCTGCTGTGTGTGTTCAGTGCTGCCGCATTGGCGGAGGATGAACCCCTGTTTATTGCGCAGGAAGGCTGG
>JAGAAC010000139.1 GCA_017615475.1 Clostridia bacterium | reverse complement strand
TGAATGAGGCCGCTGCCGAGGAAACGCTCTATTCCCAGGAGCGTGGTGGGTGTTTTCAGTTCGCAGGAAGTGCAGCGGAACTGGCGTCCGTAGGTGCGGTGCTCGGTCCAGACACCGGTAAAAACAGCCTGTTCACCGGGGCTGAGCTCCGGCAGGGAACCGGTCACGGTGACCTCAGACCGGCCGGAACGGACGGTGAGGACAGACCAGCCGTTTTCCTCATTCCGGAAGACGGTTCCCTCGATGGTTGCTTCAAGCTGTTCCATATATACGCTCCGCTGTCAATGCATAATTCATAATTCATAATGATATACCTGACCTGACGGGCCGATGAGGTTTGGTACAGGTGTAAACAATTATGACAAAAGAGAATTGGGATGAAAGATTTATTGGTGATGATTCGTTGTATACCTGAATTCCTGATTCCGGAATTTCAGACTGCTGACGCCTGATTGTACCATACAAAACATCTATTGTCATCAGAGCCCCGGTTTGATATAATAATTTGAAAAGGTAACAACATATAGGACGGAGGAGTGGCACGTATGGATTTAATGAGGACCCTGCTGGTATACATGTCGGCGACATTGACGCTGGCGGTGCAGAGCACGGCCGCTCCGAAGGAGACGCCCACCCCGAGTCCCATCTCCAATGAGACGGCGATCGTAGAGACCGTGAAAACTGCCGAAACCGGCAGCGATACGATTACCGCTGCGCCGAAGGCGGATGAAAAGGAAAAGATCACGCCTTTCCCGGTGCCGACCATTACGCCGAATGTGAAGGGTTATCACAACCTGACCATGGGGACCAAGGGTAAGGAAGTCAAAAAGCTGCAGGAAAAACTGATTGAGTTGAAATACCTGCCGGATGATTCCGCGGACGGAGCCTACGGACGGCAGACCTATAACGCTGTTAAAAAGTTCCAGTATTACAACGGCCTGAAAGCCGATGGCATCGCCGGACGGGCGACACAGACCAACCTGTTCGAAAACGACCAGATTGTTCCGAATCCGGAACAGGCTGCCGCACCGGAAGTGACACCGGCCCCGCCGGAACCCACGAATGCGCCGGAAACACCCCCCGTCTCCGAAACTGCGGCTCCTGAAACTGTCTCCCCCGAGACAGACGCCCCTGTGACGGATGCGCCCGAGACGGAAGCCCCTGCCACGGAAGCGCCGGCAACAGAAGCTCCCGCCCCGGTAGAAACTGAGGCGGCAAAGGAGACCGAAACCGCGCCGGAACCGGATGAGGATGTGCCGGAAGTGGTCGAAAACGTAGACCTGGACGCGGATTTCTATGAGCCGGTCAGCGGCATGGTTGCCCTGAACGAAGGAAACGGCCCGCTGGAATTCCTTGTGATGGAAGACGGGGTTCCGGTGACAACCCGTCCGCGCCTGAGCCAGAACGAAGACAAGATCCGCATCAGCCTGGATGACCTGTGCGAGTGCGTGGATGAATGGCGGCTGACAGATGACGGCGTAGGTTCCGTGGTGCTGGAAGCCGCGGGATACACTCTGGTCCTGTATAACGAAGACAAGGGCTGCTCCGCAACGGTGGACGGCATGGAAATCTCCATGAAGGAAGACGATTTCGACTTCGCGACAGAAGGCCATTTCATCAATGCCCAGTTCCTGGCTTCCGCCCTGAAGGGCGAGGCAGCGTGGGACCGGGAGGAGAGCACGCTGATGCTCCGGATCCGGGATAAAGCAGCCTCCCAGTCCGGCGATTGATGGATAATCCGGTTCCGAAACGGCCGGACAGGAAATTGAAACCGGTACCGAAATGCTGTATGATATGAGCTCATCCCGGTTTGCGCCGGTGATGAGACAAAAAACAAAGGAGGTGCTTTGCCGTGAAGTCCGCTTTGATCCGACTGAGCCTGGTCGAGAATGTAAACAACTTCGTCAACATCGTTGCGCGCTACCCGTATGAGATGGATCTGCGTGCAGGGCGCCATGTGGTTGATGCCAAGTCGATCCTCGGTATTTTCTCCCTGGATCTGTCCAAGCCTATCACCCTGGAAATCTACAGCGATGACTGCAGCGACCTGCTGGAGGAAATTGGACCTTTCCTGGCCGCGGAGGAGTAAGCTCCCCGCCCCGGAAAAAACGAAAGCGCTGCCGGCCTGACAAGGCCGGCTTTTCTTATATTTCCGAACAATACGGGAAAAATTCTTTAAATCATTCGGAATTTGTGGTATACTATAAAATTGTTGGATTGTGTATTGAAGGACACTGCAGAAGCAGGGATGGGGAGATACAGCATATGGACAGAATCCGCCGGAATGAACGCATGACTGCCATGATGAAGCTGCTGTCAGGGACGCCGAACAGGATTTTCACGCTGAACAGTTTCTGTGAACTGTTTGGCACCGCGAAGTCCACGATGAGCGAGGACGTTGACCTGCTGCAGCAGGTTACCAAGGCTTTCGACCTGGGTGAAGTGGAAACGGTGACCGGCGCGGCCGGCGGCGTGAGATACCGCCCGACAGTCAGCCGGGAAAAAGCGCGGGTGACCATTGAGGAACTGTGCAGCAAGCTCAGCGGAACGGAACGGGTCCTGCCGGGCGGATTCCTGTACTACAGCGATATCCTGTCCACGCCGGAGATCGTGAACCGCATGGGCGAAATCATCGCGACGGAGTATTATGAAACCCAGCCGGATTTTGTGCTGACGATGGAAACGAAGGGCATTCCGGTTGCTTTTGCCACGGCCAATGCGCTGGGCGTTCCGCTGGTGATTGCCCGTCACTCCTCCCGGGTGTATGAGGGATCCGCGGTGAACATCAACTATGTTTCCGGCAGCGGAAGCATTGAAACGATGAGCCTGAGCCGCCGCGCGGTGAAGGAAAACCAGCAGGCGCTGATTGTCGATGACTTCCTGAAGGGCGGCGGTACCGCCGGCGGCATGGTGGAACTGATGCGGGAGTTCAATGTGAAGGTTGTCGGAATGGCGTTCGTGATGGCGACCGCGACACCGGAAAAGAAACGGATCAGCGGTGAAAAAGCCCTGATGACACTGGAAGTAACGAATGATGATACGCCCGTTGCCGTTGTCCGTCCGGCGGAATGGCTGCGGTGAGGCGATTTGCCAAAGAGCAAATACGCATGATATAATATTCTGTTGTGGGAAGGAGGGGAAACGCGGGTGTATGAAATGATGCCTCCGGAACCGGTACAAATGCCGGCTCCGCCGGAGAACAAGCGTATGAGTGTGCCGCAGATCATGCTGATCGTGCTGGCGCTGGCGTTTGCGATCTGGTATCTGGTCACCGCGCTGGCCCCTCAGAAACCGGCATCTGCCCAGATCCAGGCAGGTGTGATCGGTACCCGGTATACGGGCGACTGCCTGATCGTGCGGGAAGAAATACCCTATCCCGAGGACACGGTTTCCAGCGTGCGCTATGTGGCGGAAGAGGGAAGCTATGTCACAAGGGGAGACAAGATCTGCAACGTATACTCCACCGGCTACAGCACCAAGGAACAGAAGACGCTGCAGGACTACCGGGACCAGATCAAGGAGTATCAGACAGATCTGCTGAAAAAGCAGGTGAACACAGACGCCTACATGGAAAAGCTGGAGGCTGACGTGCTGACCCGCGCGCGGGAGGTCAGGGAACTGATCGGCGGCGCCCGGGGGAATATGTATAACCAGGAAACCGCGCTTGCCGAGGCGATCAGGAAACGCCAGAACAGACTCAGGGAACTGTATGTGAAGGATCAGCGCCTGAGCCGCTATTATGACGATGAGCAGAGCCAGCTGCAGCGGATTTCCAGCTGGACCAAGCAGTGCGAAGCCAAGGGCGACGGCCTGGTCAGCTTCTATTCCGACGGTTACGAATACGGACTGACAATGAACAACTACAGTGAGTTCAGTCCGGCGGAAGTCCGATCCATGATCAACGGATCGAAGCCCGCGGAAACCATGAACATCAAGGGCAAGACCACCGTGTACCGGCTGATTAAAGACGGACACTGGGTTGTGCTGATGCTGATCAAGGACAACAACTGGAATCCGGTAGAAGGCGCGGAATACGAACTGAAGCTGGAAAACTTCAAGGATACGATGGTCCGTGCCACGGTGCTGAGCTTTACCCGGACGGGCGGAGAGCTGGAAGTGCAGCTCGATGTGCAGTCCGATGTCCAGCCGGTTCTGTATATCCGTACATGCACCGGGGTGCTGGGTGATAACGTAATGAGCCTGACCGTACCGCCCCAGGCGATCTGGACGCAGGACAACATGCCCGGCGTGGTGGTGCTGGACGGAGATTATCCGTTCTTTATCCCCGTGAACGTGGTGGACAAGCGGGACGGGCTGGTTTATATCTCCCCGATCCAGCCGGATACGATCTATGAAGGACAGACGGTAAAACTGTTCTGGTGAGGAGGACGTGGAATCCATGACCCGGGATGAACTGGAGCGCAGGGTTGCGCGGATCCGGCAGGAACTGGAGGAAGCGGCGGACGGACGGTATCCTGTTCCGAAACTGATTGCTGTTACGAAGACCCACAGCGCGGAGGAGATCCTGCCGCTGGCGGAGATGGGAATTACCGAGATCGGTGAAAACCGGGTGCAGGAGCTGCTGACCAAACTGCCGGCGCTTCGGGACAGTTTCCGGATCCACCTGATCGGCCGCCTTCAGCGGAACAAGGTGAAACAGATTGTCGGGGATGTATGCATGATCCAGTCCGTGGACAGCGAACCGCTGGCCATGGAGATTCATAACCGGGCACTGGCCGCCGGACGGCGGATGCCGGTGCTGGTGGAGATCAGCCCTGCCGGGGAAGAACAGAAAGGCGGGGTTCCCTTCGAAGAAACGGAAGCGTTCCTGAAGAGGATCGCTCCCCTGGAGGGACTGGAAATCCAGGGACTGATGGCGGTGATGCCGCTGACGGAAGACCGGGATTATCTTGACGGATTGTTCGCGCGGACACGTGAACTGTTTGATCGCCTGAAAGACAGGAACCTGAACGGAGCCGCAATGGAAGAGCTGAGCATGGGAATGTCCGGAGACTACCAGCTGGCGGCGGCTCACGGAGCGACCATGGTCCGCGTAGGAAGCGCGATATTCGGACCCCGCGGATGACGGGGCACAAGGAAAGGAAATGCAGATGGCACTGAAAGATCTGATGAAGAGTATTGAAGGGGTCTTTTCCCGGGTATCGGCGGATATTACCCGCCGGCCGGACGGAGGCACCAGTCATTACCGCCCGCTTCGGAAAAAAACGGCGGAACCCCAGCAGGGCGGAATGCCCCAGGCGCAGGGTGCCGGCCAGGATCCCCTCTATGTGCATACAGGGTTTACCGGAATGAATCCGCCTGTGAACTACGGAGGTTACGAACAGCAGACCGCTTTCGGCCAGACGGCATACGGCCAGACCGCGTATGACCAGACCGCTTTCGGACAGACTGCCTACGGCCAGACGGCTTACGGCCCGCAGGCGGGAACCGGCTATTTCCGGACCCAGGAGCAGATGCCTGCCCAGGACTATGTGGGCAAGGGAAGCTTCAGCGGCCAGACCGGCTATATGCAGGGCGGCAGGGATAATATCTCCTATATGCCCGGTATGGAACCGAGAATGGACCACGGACAGTATCATGTGGAGCACATTATCACCCTGACCGGCCTCAAGAGCTGCTATGAAGCGATTGAGTGCATGAAGGACGGGGAGACCCTGATTGTGATGCTGGATGCCATCGCCAATGAGAGCGAGAGCATGCGCTGCCAGGATATGCTGGCCGGCGCGGCGTTCACCCTTGGCTGTTCCGTACGGCTTCTGGCCGGCGCGCGCATCGTGGTGATCGCTCCGGAAGGCGTGAAAATCCTGCCGGAACAGCCGGCGGCCCAGGAATCGCTGAGGCAGCCTGAAATGATGTCCGCGTGGGCGCCTGCGGCGGCTGCCGCGGAAGCGCCTTATCCGGGCCGGCGGGAACGCCGGAACGGGTCGAACACCGTGGAATGGAACGCGGCCCGGAACGGAGAACTGCAGGGATATAACCCCTATACCGGTACGATGCCGGTGGCTGCCGGGGCCTACGGCAGCTTCGGAGGATACGGATTCTGATCCGGGATCACTGATCCTGAATCCATAAACAATGAATGATTCTGCAAGCCGGAAGGAGGATACGAGAATGGAAAGAATCACGGCTGATATCATTGCTGACAAGGAGTTTACTATTGAAGCCAGAGGCTACAACAGGGACGAGGTGGACGGCTTCCTGGACCAGATCTGCGAAGAACTGGACCGGCTGAACAACGAGATCCAGGACCTGCGCCAGAAGACCACGATCGTACGCCCCACGGCGCCTGAAACCGGGAATTCGGGAATCAGCAAGGAAGATGAAGGCAAGTTCCGGGAAATCCTGGAGATGGCGGCAACCGTGAAGGAAGAAACCATCCGCAAGGCCCGGGAAGACGCGGAAGCAATCCGCCTGAAGGCTGAGACAGAAGCAAGCGAGCGGCTGAACGGCCTGGCTGAAGAGCGGGAAGGCCTGGAAAAGGAAGTCGCCGCCCTGAAGGAAACCGCAGTGGAATACCGCAAACAGTTTGAGGAACTCCTTCACGCACAGCAGGAAGCGCTGGAAAAGGCCACAGGCCTGTTTTAATGAATAAAGGGAGGGCATCGGTATGTTTGGATTCAGGCCGGACGGAAAACGTCTGAGGGACGTAGACCCTATTGTGCAGATTACTCCTTATCTGATGCCCATGCGCTGTGACGCGCAGGTGTTCCTGGAACACAAGATGGACTATGAAAAAGCGGCGCGGTATATTGCCGAGAAAAACCGGCAGGGTGAAAAGATCACCTTTATGCAGATTGTCGCTGCCGCGTATGTCCGGTCGGTGAGCCAGCTGCCTGAACTCAACCGGTTCATTTTCAACAAACAGTACTATGCCCGGAACAACTGCTCCCTTTCCTATGTGGTGCTGAAGGATCCGCAGAACAATGAGAGCAACGAAGTGACGGCGCGGATCGAGTTTGACCTGACGGATACGATCTTTGACGTGCGTGACCGGATGGTCGCCGCACAGGAGAAGATCCGGCAGGAGGATGACGGTGATTTCCTGATCAAGCTGGCAGGCGCCCTGCTGAAGATCCCCGGCGTAGCCACGGGCATTGTGGGTCTGTACCGGCTGCTGGACCGCTACGGCCTGGCACCGGGATTCCTGATCCGGGAACTGCCCTTCTACAGCGGCCTGTTCATCACGAACAACGCGTCCATCGGCCTGAACCATGTGTGGCATCACATCTATAACTTCGGCAATGTGAGCATGTTTATCGGTATGGGCACGATCTTGAAGGAAGCCATCCTGGAAGACGGCAAGACGCGGATGAAGCGCTGGCTGCCGCTGGGCATGACCGCGGACGAGCGGATGTGCTCCGGCGCCCACTATTCAGCGTTCTTCGCCTCCATGGTCAAATATATGGATCAGCCGGAACTGCTGGAAACCCCGCCGGAATCCGTGCGGTTTGACTTTGACAACACGTATGAGTACCACGTGCCCAAAGTAAAAAAATCCTGACGTTGTCAGGATTTTTTCCTTTGGGCAATTCAGAATTCAGAATTCAGAATGAAAGTGTTTATCGGCGACAAGCTCTCCCGGTACCGGCGTTATCCGCCTGCTGGGAGATTTTTGCATTATGCCAGGAATGCTGAGATTCTGTTTTCAGCAGTAGGAGGATCAACCATACATCATTATGAATTATGAATTGTGAATTACACAAAGCTTTCGTCTTTGTTGAAGACGGGGATAAAGTCCCGGTCGGCGGAATCCGGCTCCTGCAGGAAACCGGGAAGGTCAAGGGCCAGCATGTGGTCCCGTACCCGGTTATACTCTTTTTCCGTAATCCGGCGGTCCAGCCCGGGAATGGACACATTGTTGCAGGGGATATACTGCCGCATCAGGCTGACAGGCGTGCCGGCTGGCAGCTCGTCCCGGATCCATGTGAGCAGGCGCAGGCTTTCGGAAGTAAAGCCGGGCAGAATCAGGTGGCGGATAAGGGTGCCCCGGCGCATGATGCCGTCTTCATCGTAAACCGGGGTGCCGGTCTGACGGCACATTTCCTTCAGCGCGGCGGAGGCGGCGGAAAAGTAATCCGGTGCTCCGGCACACAGCCGGCCGGCCCGCTGGCTGAAGTGCTTCAGATCAGGAAGGTATACGTCAATCACACCTTCCAGCCGGCGAAGGGTTTCAACGGTTTCATAACCGGAGGTGTTCCAGACGAGGGGCAGGGGCGGACGCCAGAGCTCCAGCGCATCCAGGATGCGGGGAACGAAAGGGGTTCCCGTAATGAAAGACAGCGTGTGTACGCCAAGATCCGCCAGGCGTTTCAGCGCGTCTGACAGTTCCTGCGGGGTGAAGGGGCGGCCCTCATTCCGGTGGGAGATTTCTCCGTTCTGGCAGTAGACACAGCGGAGGGTACAGCCGGAAAAGAAAACCGCGCCGGTGCCGCGGGTTCCTGAAACGGGTGGTTCCTCCCACAGGTGCGGGGCAATGCGGGCAATGAGCATTTCCTCACCCAGGCCGCAGAAACCAGGCTGTACGGACCGGTCAGCGCCGCATCCGCGGGGACAAAGAGTACATTTCATAATTCACACCTATTGCGATCGCTGTTACCAAAGTTTCGGTCAGCATAGCTTCCGAAACTTTGACAGCTGTAGCATGGCAGCTGTTGCCCAAATCATAGATTCGGACAGCTGCTCAAATTCATAATTCATAATTAATTTGGTTCCGGACTACAGATGAATGACCAACGTTTTTTGAGTGTGTTTCCGTAAACCGGATAAAAAACAGAGGGATCTGCAATGGAAAAACGTCCGTAACCGTATTATATAAGGGCGCGGAGGAAATGGCAACGGGTACGGGACTTGAGAACGAAAGCGCTTTCAGATATAATATAAACTGTCGGAAACTTTGCAGAAAAGGAGAAGACGAGATTGGATAAATGGAATCGTGACGGTCAGAATCTATATACAGATATGAACGCGCAGCGCAGGCACCGGCGGAAACCGGACCAGGCGGCCTGGGAAGAAGCGGACGTCCGGACTGTGCCTGAGGCGGAAGAAGAACCGAAAGTCCGGTATAACCCCGATATGTTCCGCAGGCCCGTTGTGAAGAGCGGGCCGGAAATCCCGGACGAACCGGAAACGCCGGATGAGCTGGAAGCAATGGATATACCGGAAGAACCTGCCGTACCGGAAAAGGTTTTGGACGATCTGCCGGAAGTTGATGATACCCCGGAAGAATCCGCGGATTCTCCCGCTTTTCCTGCTGCCGAAACGAAAGAAGAAGCGTCTGCCGCGGAAGTAAAAGAAGAGACGCCATCCGCAGCCCAGGAAGCGGACAGCCGGGTTCCCCCGGAAGCGCGCCGCATGGCGGCAGCGCCGTATGGCACCGCCAGGCCGGAAGCCAGGCGGCCCGGCACCCGTCCGCAGGTTGCGCCGCCGAGGAAACCGATCCAGACGGAGCGTCCGGTGAATCCCCGGCCCAGGCCGCGGCCGCAGGGCAGTATGAATACAAACGCACGGAATACAGCCCCTGAAAGGAATCAGGGAAGGTCGCCGCGGGTACGGGTGGGTTATGCTCCCGGCCGGATGAGCGATGATATGACCCAGCAGATTCCCACGCAGGAGGCGATCCGGGAACAGCTTTATTCCCGTGATGCCAAGGCTTATCTTGAAAAACGGAGCCAGCCTTTCCGCACAGAGAACAACAGCGGAGCGCCGGTACAGGACCGTCCGGAGCATAGACTGCTGCGGATTGTTGTGGCGCTGCTGATCGTTGCCGGCCTGGTGATGGCAGGCGTGATGATCCTCCGGAACAAAAAGAACCGGGACGCGACCATCTCACGGCAGGCACCCCGGGTGGTTGAATTCAATGTCGGGACGGCAACGGAAGGCCTGTATGCCCCTGCAGACCTGAATTTCACGGTGACAACCGAAAAGGACGTGGACGCTGTACGCCTGTATGCTGACGGCGACAGGGACCTGAAGACAGATATTGCTGTGGCTTCCAATACGGATGCCATGGAATGGAGCATTAAGCTTCATATGGACAGCGGCTTTGACGGAACAGTTACCCTGCAGTTGCACAAAGTCGGGGAAGATCTGTGGTACAACACAGAATACACCACGCCGGTACACGTGATCGAACCGCTGGCGGCCGTGGAACCGACGGAAGACACAACCGGCGGGGAACCGGAGAACCCGGCTGACGGCGAAGACGAAACAGCCGAGCCCGGGGCAGAACCTTATGACGGTACGGACCCGGAAGAAGACGATGATTACTATGATCCCGATGCAGAGGCCGCAAAAGCTGCGGAGGAATCAGAGGATGAGCTGACCGGAGAAGAAGACCTGGCTGAGGGAATGGACGCCGGAGATGAAGATGAGCCGGAAGGAGAGCCTGAAGGAGAACCGGAGGGCGAACCGGAAGAAGGACCGGAAGGCGAATCAGCGGATGAACCGGAAGAGGATATGCCGGTTCTGGCTGAGCTGCGTACGGTAGAGCCAACCGCGACACCGGCACCTGAAACCCCGAAACCCACAGCTACCCCGGCCCTGACAGCGGCAGCGGCTTCCGAAGCAGATCCGGGCCTGATTACCAATACAACGGTTTATACGAGCAACACCAAGAAGGAAAAGTCATACAGCCGGCCGGCCAAGGAACTGATCCACATGCCGGATGCGGATGGCTACTACAGGAACGGGAAAAAGCTCGGTGTACTGACTTTCCGGGGCGATAACTTCCGCCGGAACGCTGCTGTCGGAACGCTGAAAGGAGCTCCGACGAAGCTCTCGCTCATCTGGGATGCAGAGAGCGGCAGTGCCCGCGGAACAAACACGACCTACTACGGATACGGCTGGACAGGCCAGCCGGTCATTTCCCGGTGGAGTAATGAAGTGCGCACGGGAAGCAACCTGTTCCAGTCGAAACAGGAAACGAGCAAACTGAAGGAAGTCATTATTGCCGGAATGGACGGTAATATCCGCTTCCTGGACCTGAGGGACGGCTCGATTACGCGCAACAGTATCAAGCTGGGTTATCCCATGCGCGGAACACCGAGCGTGCATCCCGGCGGAACACCCTTTATGAGCGTGGGACAGTTCGCCCGGAAGATGAAGGTAAAAACGGGCAAGATCGGCGTACGGCAGTATAACCTGTACACCCAGAAGGAACTGAAGCTCCTGGACGGCCTGGACGGCAAGTATCACCGTCCGCTGAACGATGTGGGCAGCTTTGAGACATCCGCACTGATTGACTGGACCACAGATACGTTAATCACTGCCGGCTCAAACGGTATGCTGTACCTGGAAGCCCTGAATACCAATTTTGACTATGTTGCCAAAGTGATGTCCATTTCCCCGTCCATCACCGTGATGACTTCCAAAGCCAAGGGCCAGAAGAACACGGCGCTGACGGCGGTGGAATCCTCCATCGCGGCGTATGACAAATACGTGTTCTACGCGGATATGGGCGGCATACTGCGGTGCGTGGATACGGACTTCCTGAAGCCTGTCTGGGCTGTGGATACGGGAGACTCCGTGATGGCGGCGATCGCCCTGGACCTGACCGAAAAAGAGGGCGGGGAAGAGGAAGAGCCGGAACCGACCGAAGCGGAGGGCGAAGAACCTGAAGAGGATACCGATAAGGTAAAGGATAACCGGAGGCTGAGCCTGTATACCGCGAACATGCTGAATAACCGGAAAAAGGGAGACAGCAATATCCAGATCCGCCGGTATGACGCGATGAGCGGCAAGCAGGACTGGAGAGTGGACATCGGCGTACATAAGGGCAAGAAGGATAAGGATGACGTAGGCGCCAAGGCCTCCCCGGTCATTGGCCAGCACAATCTGAGCGACCTGGTTTACTTCACGGTGACCGGCCTTTCAGATGACGGCAGGAGCCGGCTGGGTCTGTCCGGTGACGCCCCCGCCGCGCTGATCGCGCTTGAAAAAGAGACGGGCAAAATTGTCTGGGCGTTCGGCCTTTCCAGCCGCAGCGAATCCTCCCCGATCGCGGTTTATGATGTGAACGAGGACGGTTGGATTATCCAGTGCGAGCAGAACGGTAAGATTCACCTGCTGAACGGACGCAACGGAAGCCTGGTGGATACCTGCGAACTGAAAGCGGAGATCGAGGCATCCCCCGCGGCGTATGACGATACCATGGTCATCGGTACTACAGGCAAGGGAACATCCTACGTGTACGGTATCAGGATTGAAACAGAAGTCGGACTGGAAGAGGAGGCCGGCAATGAAGAAAATTCTGGCGGCGCTTGATCAGGGAACAACCAGTTCACGGGCGGTGATCTTTACTGAGGACGGGGACATCCTGTCCGCTTACAACAAGGAATTTCCGCAGTATTATCCCAAGCCGGGCTGGGTGGAACATGACCCGAAGGACATTCTGGACAGCCAGGTGACCGCTCTGCGGGAAGCGGTGCGCCTCAGCGGCGTGAACGCGGCGGATATCGCGGCAATCGGCATTACCAACCAGCGGGAGACCACCTTCCTCTGGGACCGGAAAACCGGCGAGTGCGTGGGCAATGCCATCGTATGGCAGTGCCGGCGGACCAGCCAGATTGTGGACCGGCTGGTGGCGGACGACTGCGGGGATATGATCCGGGAAAAGACAGGACTGGTACCGGATGCCTATTTCTCCGGAACCAAGCTGAAATGGCTGCTGGATTATTACAACCTGGCGGACCGGGCGGAAAAGGGCGAGCTGTGCTTCGGCACGGTAGACAGCTTCCTGTGCTGGAACCTGCTGGAAGGCAGGCCCCATGTGACCGACGCGACCAACGCCGGCCGGACCATGCTGTTCAACCTGCGGACACAGGACTGGGATGAAGACCTGCTGAAACTGCTGGGTATCCCGAAGGCCTGCCTGCCCCGGGTGGTGGATACCGCCGGACCGATCGGCATGCTGGATCCCGCGATCCTGGGACGGGCCATCCCGGTAACGGCCATGGCGGGCGACCAGCACGCCAGCCTGTTCGGCCAGGCATGCCTGAAAACCGGCGACATCAAGAACACATACGGCACCGGCTGCTTTATGCTGATGAACACGGGAGACCGGCCGGTGATGAGTGAACACGGCCTGCTGACCACCATGGCATGGCGCATCAACGGAAAGCCGACCTATGCCCTGGAGGGCAGCGTGTTTATGGGCGGGGCCACGATCCAGTGGCTCCGGGATGAACTGAAGATTATTGATCATGCGGCGGAGACGGAAGGCATTGCCCGGTCCGTGCAGAGCACCGGCGGGGTCTATCTCGTGCCTGCCTTTACGGGCCTTGGAGCACCCTGGTGGGATATGTACAGCCGGGGAACGCTGATCGGCATGACCCGCGGTACGGGCAGGGCCCATATTGTCCGGGCGGCACTGGAAGCCATTGCCTACCAGAGCGCGGACCTGATGGACGCGATGATCGCGGACTGCGGCAGCAGGCCGGAAAGCCTGCAGGTGGACGGCGGCGCGAGCGCCAACAGTTTCCTGATGCAGTTCCAGGCGGATATCACAAACATCCCGGTGGTGCGGCCGCGGGTGCTGGAAACAACGGCACTGGGCGCGGCACTGCTGGCCGGACTCGGCGCGGGAATCTACAGCAGCCTGGAGGAAACCGCGAAGGTATGGCAGAAGGACCTGGAGTTTGATCCCAAAATGGATGAAGCCACCAGGCTGCTGAACCTGAAGGGCTGGCATAAGGCTGTTGAGAGAAGCTTAAACTGGGCAAAGGATTGACATATCATTTTACGGAAGGAAGTCCTTACTCTTGAAAGAGAAGATCCACAAACTGTTTTCCAATGTCTGGACGATCCCCAATGTGCTGACGATCCTACGGATCATCCTGATTCCTGTGTTCGTCGTCCTGTTCTTCAAAGGACAGAAAATGGCGGCCCTGGCAGTCTTCTGCGCAGCCAGCCTGACGGATATGCTGGACGGGTATCTTGCCCGGAAGCTGAACCAGATCACGGACTTCGGCAAGCTGTTTGACCCGCTGGCCGATAAGCTGATGGTTCTGACCGCCATGGTCTGCCAGACGTTCTGGGGCCCCCTGCCGCTGGTCGCGGTAATCATTGTTTCCGCCAAAGAACTGATGATGGTTCTCGGCGGTGTGTTTATGCTCAGCAAGGACGTGGTTGTCTACAGCAACTACTTCGGCAAGGCGGCACAGGTGGGATTCATTGCGGCCCTGATCCTGTCCTTCTTCCATGATAAGTTCCTTGAAGCCAATATCGTCCTGTTCGGAATGACGCCGGATATCCTGATCCTGTGGCTTACCGTGGCCCTGGCCATCATCGCCATGGGAGTCTATGCCGCGGGGGCGATCAAAACGATCCGGGCGAAGAAAAATCAATAAAGCTGTAAACAAATCATAATTATGAATTATGAATTGTGAATTATGAATTTATCTAAGGGTGATTATATGAGACTAGACGGAAGAGCACCGGACGAGAAGCGGCCGGTAAGCATTCAAACAGATTTTGTACGCACGGCCTATGGAAGCTGCCTGATCGCAACGGGAAATACCCGGGTGATCTGCACAGCCAGTGTGGAAGAGGCAGTGCCTCCCTTCCTGAAGGGGAAGGGCCAGGGCTGGGTGACAGCGGAGTACGCGATGCTGCCGGCATCCACCACGGAACGGAAAAAGCGCGACGGAATCAAAAAGGACGGCCGGAGCGTGGAAATCCAGCGGCTGATCGGCCGGGCCCTGCGGCAGGCAGTGGACCTGAAGGCCCTGGGCGAACGAACCATCACGCTGGACTGCGACGTGCTGGAAGCGGACGGCGGTACCCGTACAGCCTCCATTACCGGAGCCATGGTGGCCCTGACCTGCGCGGCGGAACGGCTGGTGCGGGAAAAGAAGCTTCCGATCAGTCCCGTGATTCATCAGGTGGCGGCGATCAGTGCCGGCGTTATTGATGACGTTCCCTGCCTGGACCTGTGCTATCAGGAAGACAGCCACGCCCAGGTGGATATGAACTTTGTGATGAATGAGAAGGGTGAGTTCATTGAGCTCCAGGGCACCGGGGAAGGCCGGGCCTTTACCAAGCAGGAACTGGATACCATCATGGACTACGGCGCCAAGGGTATCCGGGAACTGATGGATGCCCAGCGGGAAGCCCTCGGGGACCGTGCGGCGTATATCGCGCCGAAGCCCCTGCTGCTGGTGGCTACAGGCAATGAGCATAAGCTGCGGGAATTGCAGGAGATGTTCAAGGAATTCTATACACTGGCCCCCATGACCGCCGTTGGTTTTTTCGGACCGATCGATGAGAACGCCAACACCTTCGCCGGGAATGCCGCCATCAAGGCGGAAGCCGTGTGCGAGGCGACAGGCCTGCCCGCCATCGGTGATGACAGCGGCCTGGAAGTGGACGCGCTGGACGGTGAACCGGGTGTTTATTCCGCACGGTATGCCGGAGAACACGGGGACGATGAGGCGAACAACGACCTGCTTCTGAGCCGGATGGAAGGGAAGGAAGACCGCACTGCCGCTTTTAAGTGCGCGCTGGCGCTGAAGATTCCGGGCAAGGATACCATTATCGCTGAGGGCAGCTGCCCCGGCGTCATCCTGACGGAACGCAGGGGTACCGGCGGTTTCGGATACGATCCACTGTTCCTCTATGAGCCGATGAACAAGACCTACGCGGAAATGAACGCGGAGGAAAAGAACCAGATCAGCCACCGCTCCCGCGCAGCGGAGATGATGCGCAGCATCATGTCCCAGCTGATCACGAAAGAGTAATAACAATCTCAAAAGGTCCTGCCAGAAGGCAGGACCTTTTATCGTGAAATCCAAAGAAGCTATTCTGTAGTTTTTAGTTTTACTGTCCAACAGCGTTTTCTAACAGTTGATATTCTTCCGGATATGTTTCCTTCACATATTCAATTGCAGCGTCAAATCCTGTCTGTGCTGACCGGATAAACAGTTCCTTTGCCATTTCCGGATCCTCTTCCACGTATTTCCCTTTAAGATACATTATGGCCAGATTATAGATGGCAAAACCACTGTTCAGATCTGCGGCTTTCTGATAGTATTCAAATGCTTTTGCCGGATCTTCCGGAACTCCTTCTCCAACGTCATAGATATAGCCCAGCATGCCGAAGCCGTCACCAGAACCTGCCTCGGCGGCCTTTTCAAACCATTCAAGAGCCTTGTCCGCATCCTGTTCTGTTCCCTGGCCGAAATAATACAGATATCCAACCGCATACATCGCAGCAGCATCCCCGGCTTCCGCTTTCTGCATATAGGCCTGGAAATTGCTTTCACTGTATTGCGGCACATCAGACTTCTGTTCCTGAAGGAGCGGAATCAGACAGGCATAGAAATCCAGAAAAGCCGGATCATGAAGCAGCCAGTCAGTTCCATCATGCTGGATCACTTCTTCGCCGTCTTTTGTTATATATGGATTGGCATCAGGGTCAAGAGGTTCCGGTATCAGATCACTGAGATCAAAAAGGGGAGATTCCGGAACAATGCTGTGAAATTCTGCAATTGCTTCCAGTTCCATGTTATCCATGACAGAAAGATTTACCCTGATCTTTCCGTCTCCAAGATATTCATAAGAACTGTCCGGAACGGCCGCAGTCATAGAACGATAGTTGTCCTGTATCGCTTCATCGTTGTTCACATAATCTTCGAGATCCTTCAGCAGTTTCTGAAGAGGTGTATCCGCATAGGCTTCAAAGGACGGGGCCATAAGATTAAAAAGATATTCATGAACAGAAGGATCTATCGTACTTCTGTATTTACTGTTTTTAAACGTTATGCTGCCGCGACCATCCGGGAGTTCTTCAATCCAGAAAGCAATCAGCTCTTCCCCGTCCACACAGAAGGCGAAGGAAAGCTGCGCCTGGTCATAGGCATCAGTTGAGACAATCCTGAATACAAAGGTCGTCTTCAGCTTGAATACTGATCCTTCCGTACGCAGCGTAATATCCCGTGCGATACATTCAACACCGCGTGTAAATACGACGTCCCTTCCTATTGCCGGAACCGCCGCTTCTTCTGACGCAGTCGTTGCCCAGGCGCAGCACGGCAGCATTATCGCCGCCGCCAGAATCAGAATCACAAGCCTCTTCATCATATTGTTTTCTCCCTTTATGTGGTCACATATATCGTACTGTTTGTGAGTATAACTTTCGCTGCCGGCTGAAAACGGTATCCGGAGTGAATCCATCTCTGCGGCTGTGGATTGGGGACAGGTATAAATTCCTTGACATTGCTGGATTTGATTCTAATATCGGGACGCAGTTAAGTCAATATAGCTGACACTTAATCTTATGTTTTTCGGGCATGAGGAAGGTTTTCTATCGTCGCAATAAAATGATTTTTGAAGATTCTGCATAAAAGCAGGATCTTATCATACCATTGTTTACACTGGAAAAAACAGGAAAAAATCATGTGCCCGGAAGCAAATCATCAGAAAAAGCGTCATAATAGACAGAGAGCTATGAGACAGGTGTGGACTATAGATCCACATTAAAACAGAGGGGATAGGTTTAAATGAAAAAAGGGACAATAACCCTGGAAAAATCTCAAGGAACTGACTTTCTGTTTCAAGGAGACAGAGAACCGTCCCCTGTCTCCTTAAAAGCAGGCGGTATACGCTTTTGATATGCAAATGTGTATTTACAATTTGCATACAAGCCTCTATAATGAATGCAATGCGTATGTAACATATCAAGGGTGACAGATACCCTTCCATATGGGTTTGCCCAGCAATCAAAAAGCGGAGGTTCATATCATGAAAAAAATCAGCGTATTGTTTCTGACATTTGTAATGTTAATTGTGGGGATGCTTTCAGCTGCATCAGCAGAGGATGATAATCCAATCAATATAGATGCTGACATAATCGGAGACAACTTTCTGGATTCTGAAATGACGCTGACGTATAAAATCTATGGAGGCAGCGGCACATATACAAGCGGCACATATACTTTTTATTATTTGGACAATCATGATGCAACTACTGAATTTATGTCCGGGAATCTGGATCTTGTTAACAAATCGGGAGAAATTGCATTTACAGTACCTTCCGGTAATGGGACAGATGGAGTAAAAACCCTGTTAACTGTCTGTGACTCTGAAGGACGCACTAAAAACTGGACTTGCTATATGGCTTTATTTGATACAAAAGTGCTGATCAAAACAAAATTCAGCAAAGACAGCTATAAGGTGGGAGATGAGATTACAGCAGACTGGGAAATCACCAAAGATACCGGGAACTATACAAGGATAGACTATACGTGTTTTGTCAAATATGAACACGGTTCCCGAAACGTGCTGTACGGGAAACTTGATCCTGCAAAAAAAAGAGGAACGATCAAGTTTACTCCGGAGTCTGGACTTGAAGCAGCGATTATGTATACGGTATATGATTCCAAAACCCAGAGGGCAGAGTATTTGTTCAGCAAGTATATTCCCCTGACAGGTTGGAAAGATCCGAATGAAGATGATTTCATGGTTTATTTGACGCTCAATGATGATATATATGAACTGGGAAAAGAAGTAAACGCTTATTATGAAGTAGTTGGTAAGGAAGGAACCTATACCAGTGCGGAATATGAGTGGTATGTTCTGGATCATAACTATCAGCAGAGCAAAGCGGCTTCCGGCACATTGGATTTAGGGAAAGAGAAAGGCTGGATCACATTTATCCCGAAAACCGGGATGAAGGCATTTGCCCGAATTATTCTGCATGCGCCGGATGGCCACACAAAGAGCATAGAGGGCGGGGATGTTTTATTGGTCGGAGAACCTGATCCGACGCCTACTCCTACGCCCACGCCCACTCCCACACCTAAGCCTGATACTAAACCGACACCTGAACCGGCAGATAAAGTCGAGGCTTTTGTGACACGCTGCTACAGTATTATCCTGGGTAGGAAACCGGATGCTGCGGGATTCGCAGACTGGACGAAAGCGCTGCAGGGAAAAACAAAGACGGCTTCTGAGATTATCTACGGCTTTGTGGGAAGCAACGAGTTTAAAAACAAAAATTACAGCTGCTCGGATGTTGTTGAGATCCTGTATAAAGCCATGCTGGGCCGCGGTTCCGATATGAAAGGTAAGGAATACTGGGTTACGAAACTGGAGGATGGACAACCTGTTGCGGTGGTTATCAATGGATTCTGCGCCTCCAATGAATTCCAGCGGATTTGCAAGGAATACGGAATCACACCCGGTTCGGTGAAGGTCGATAGCGCAAACGAAGCGGGAAACAGCAATAACGGAGCGGAAAACCCGAGAATCCTGACAGCTGCAAGACGGACGATCAAAAAGGAGAAGGCGGAATCCTTTGTCCGCCGCTGTTATGCACGGATTCTGGGCCGGGAAGTGGACCAGGACGGCCTGAACAACTGGACCGAGATACTGACAAGCGGGCAGATGACACCTGAGCAGGTGGCAAACAGCTTCTTCTCTTCTGAAGAGTTTACGAACCGGAATCTGGATGGCGAGGAGCTTGTGAAGATCCTGTACAGAGTATATATAGGCCGTGAAGCTGATCAGGAAGAACTGAATACCTGGGTCGAAAAACTGAACAATGGCACAAAACTGCAGGAACTGGTAAAGACGTTCTCAAAGACAAGAGAATTTCAGGCCATAATATCTTCGATGATTGACTGAGTGAGTGCAGGAGCGAGGGGCTGCGGCGGCCTACTGCAGCCCCTTTGCTATTCAAATGCATGTTGATTTATGGAGCGAACTGTTGGCTTTCTGTCTTCTTTTTGCTGGTAATACAGGATAAAAAGAGAAACAGAACAAGGTATTGAATGATGAACAAAAAAGAGGAAAAAAAGTGGAAACAGATCGGTGAGATCAGGAAACAGATCTGGCTGTCACTGGTCTTTTTCAGCCTGGGGATGCTGCTTGCGTGGTTTGGTTTTTCCCGGCTCGGGGACAGATTCATGTATGACATATGGAATGAATCCGTGGGGAAATGGCCGGTGTATCTGCTTCTTGGAACAACAGCGGGCGGTTTGTACCTGACAATCAAATACGTGAGTGAAAAAGTCGAAAAAGGAGCAGGGTACAATAACATGACGTCCGGCCTGCAG
>JAGAAC010000138.1 GCA_017615475.1 Clostridia bacterium | reverse complement strand
TTGTTTATCAAATTATAGCAAAAACCGGTACACTTGGAAAGAGTGTACCGGCATTTTTTTCATCTTTTGTTTTACTTTTGTATTTTGTAAAACATGTGAAAACAATTGGTAATATTATCTGTTGCCGCGGAATCAGAAGTATAAGTCCGTTCCCGTTGCGGGGTAATATCCGCCTTCATAGATGAACTGGCGCATCATGTATCCGTAGTATCCGTCAATCAGGACGAAGCACCATTCATTGCCGCGGGTAATAACCGTCAGCCTGGTTCCGACCTTGAAGGAGCGGATCACGCCGCTGCCCGTGCTGGGGCTGGACCGCAGGTTCACGTTTCTGCCGTTGGCGCTCACTACATAGGCTCCGGAAACCGGTACCACCGGATTCACAGAGGGCTGGCTTTCCGTCAGGAACTGGGTCATCATATACCCGTACCGGCTGCCCACGCGGATGTAGCTCCAGGTGGAGCCTTTCGTAATCATATAGGCCGGGGTACCGACGCTGTAGAATCCGATGGCAGTGTAGGATTTCGCAGGGCCGGAACGCAGGTTGACGCCCTTGCCGTTGCCGCTGGTCACATAGACCTGGTATTCATCCGTAACCGGCTGCGGCTGCGGAACGGGAGTGACCACCGGGGAAGCGCTGCTGGTCAGGAATTCCGTCATCATATAACCGGTCATGGAACCGATCTGGATGCGGCACCAGTTGTTTCCGGGTGAAAGAACCGTACACTTGGTTCCCGGTGTGTATGAGCCGATGATGGAATATCCCTTTCCGGGGCCGCTTCTCAGACGGACGTTCAGTCCGTTTTTGCTGGTCACATAGGCGGTGCTGTCAATCAGGGTAAGCCCGCCGCTGCTGCCTGTGCTCACGCCCGCAATCTGCAGGTAGTCTCCAAGCATATAGCCGCTCATGCCGTCCGGGGCGGTAACCGCGTACCAGGAACCGTTCTGTCCGTTCAGGGTAACAACCGTTCCGCTGGGATAACTTGCGAGTATCGCGCCGTTGAAGGACGGGGCCGCCCGCAGGACGAGCCACCCGCCTTTGACTGTTGCCGTGTCGGCCAGCGCGCCGCTGATGGGCAGAACTGCCGTCACCGCAAGCACCAGCGCGATCACTATAATCAGATGTTTCTTGTTTGTCATGCCTGTCATTCCTTCCGCTTATGGAATCGGATCAGCCGAGATCCGTATCATTTGTCTCCATCGTATTGATCATATATTCGATATAGGAGGAATACTTTTCCTCTTCTCCCGCGGGATAAGTCAGGATAATATGATGGAAGCTTTTTCCGGTCAGGTAATACAGGTCGGTCTGTACGGTGGAGCCTGTTTTCCGGTCCACGCGGATACATCCGTTGTTATCATCGCTGCCGGGCTTGAAATCAGGCACTTCCAGCTTGATTGCCTCCAGCAGCGCCTCTCTGGTCAGTCCGGTAGCGTTGTCATAGTTTTCTATGGAAAGGGTTGCCTTTCCGTCAGCGGTTGCGGCGCTGTTTCCCGTTTCCTCGTTAAACTGGAAAATGGTGGGATACTGCATGCTGAAACCGGTCGCGTTGTCCAGGTAGTCGCCCATGGCGGATTCCGTAAAAGCGTCCGTCATTTCTTCCAGGCCCATTCCTTCGGTTTGTTCGACGTTGGAGATATCCATCATCTGAAGGATTTCATCCACACCCTGTTCCTCGCCCTGATCCGCTGTTTCGGCATAAACCGCTGTCATGCATACAGCTGTCAGGAGCGCGGTCACCAGGCAGATAATCTTTTTGAATCTTTTCAAAATCCTTTACACTTCCTCTCTTTAATCGGATTCAACTATAAAGACGAAGCAAATCATGAAAATCTTCCCGGAAACAGAAAAACCCCTTCCATCATTCAGGAAGGGAGTTTATCACACGCGGTTCCGGCTCAGGCATTGGCAGCCTTGTTCAACTGCTTGGCCAGGCGGGCCTTTTTCCGATTGGCGGCGTTCTTATGGATCACGCCCTTGGACGCGGCCTTATCGATCACTGCGGAAGTCGCGGAAAGCTGCTCATTGGCGTTCTGCGCATCAGCGGCAACAGCGGCGTCAAACTTCCGGATGGAAGTACGCATTCCGCTCTTGACAATACGGTTCTGAAGATTCTTCTTCTCGCTGACCTTAACGCGCTTCTTTGCGGACTGGATATTCGGCAACTCGGTTCACCTCCCCTTAGGATCCTTAAAAAACCATCGCATGAAATAATATCACGTTGGAAATGAAAAAGCAAGCATTTCCGTAAATTTATTTGAAACATCTTCCCTATCCCTGTCTTTTCGTTTATAATATCCGTAACAGTAATCAGGAGGTTCTTTCCTTTGGCAAAAAAAGAGCGCATCGGCATTCTGTCAGGCAGGTATGATCCTGTCTGTTCCGCGCATATCCGTGCGGCGCTCAGCGTGCTCGAAAGCGGTTCTGCTGACCGTGTGCTGCTCATATTGTCCGGTTTGTCCGGCGCTGCTCCGGCGGAAGACCGCTGGAAGATGCTTATCGCTGCCGCTGCCCGGGACAAGCGGCTGATTCTGTCCCGCCTGTGCCTGGATAAAGGCCTGGATCCTTCCTCCGGTGCCGCGATGAAAGCCCTGTCAAAGCTTTATCCCGATGCGGATTTGTTCCTTCTTCCTTCTGATCCTGTTTCTTCTTCAGTCCCCGAAGCGCAGGACCTGGATATCCCTGTGCTGGAATACTGTCAGTGCAAAGGCCTCTATGGTTTCTCCGGCAGGCTTGAACAGATTGATTCCTGGATGGATCTTCTTTTCGAAGCGCTGAAACCCCGGCGCTTTGCCCATTCCCTCAGCGTCGCCCGCACTTCCGCCCTCCTTGCCGGAATGTACGGTGAAAATCCCATGAAAGCGGAGCAGGCCGGCCTTCTGCATGACTGTGCGAAGTGTCTTCCTTTAAAGGATATGCAGCATATTGCCGTTGAGAACCGTCTCACGGATGATCCGTCAGTTCTTTCCAGTGACGCGCTGCTTCATTCCATTGCCGGCGCCTGCCTGGCGGAAAAGGAATATGGGATGGCTGATCCCGAAGTGCTGGAAGCCATCCGTTACCATAACACCGGTTATCCGGGTATGTCCCGTCTCGCCATGTGCGTCTGCCTG
>JAGAAC010000137.1 GCA_017615475.1 Clostridia bacterium | reverse complement strand
GATGGCCTTTTCGCTTTGGTGGGATTAGTAGGACTCGAACCTATGACCCCCACGATGTCAACGTGGTGCTCTAACCAACTGAGCTATAATCCCAAACGGTCAGCGAAAGGGATTATAGCATAGGCCGGGTCAATTTGCAAGGCCTTTTTGTGCTGTTCTTTGCGATTCCTTATTTCGCGTTTCTGACCAGTCTTAGCAGAAAGGAGACAGGAGACAGCTCTGTGTCTCCTGTCTGATTGCATTGGTGGGATTAGTAGAGTCCGAACCTATGTTCCGTTCGCTCAATGGTCGCCTGAAGCCCTTTGTGCGGGCTTCATTCTCCCTTTCGCGCTAACAAACTCATGTCACTTGCCTTCGGCACTCCACACTGTGGAGACGTTCCCCTCGTTTGCCCCCATGATATCAACGTGGTACTCTGACCAACTGAACTGTAATTCCAAACGGTCAGCGAAGGGGCTTATGCATAGGCCGGGTCAATTTGCAAGGACTTTTTGTGCTGTTCTTTGCGATTCCTTATTTCGCGTTTCTGACCAGTCTTAGCAAAAAGGAGACAGGAGACAGCTCTGTGTCTCCTGTCTGATTGCGTTGGTGGGATTAGTAGAGTCCGAACCTATGTTCCGTTCGCTCAATGGTCGCCTGAAGCCCTTTGTACGGGCTTCATTCTCCCTTTCGCGCTAACAAACTCAGGTCACTTGTCTTCGGCACTCTCCACTGGAGAGACGCTTCCTTCGTTTGCCCCGACGGTGTCAAAGTAGTGCTCTGACCAACTGAGCTGTAATTCCAAACGGTCAGCGAAGGAGCTTAAGCATAGGCCGGGTCAGTTTGCAAGGACTTTTTGAGCTGTTATTTGTAATTCCTTATTGCGCATTTCTGACCAGCCTCAGGGGAATCTGAACCTTTATGTTGGCATTCACCAGACCCAGAGTTTTATGAATGGACATCGGAATGGAACCGGATTTTTCCAGCAATTCTTCATTAACCGGGAATACATACTCTTCCCATTCGTGTAAAGTGGTACCGTCCCAGCCTCTGCTGTACGGTATTTGGCCGCCCCAGATCAGGACACGACGTTCCCTGAAGAAAGCGTCATCCTCGTAAGGCTCATCTACTACACCGCCGAACCAAATTGTATACGGGCGATACATTCCCTCATCGGAATTGATCATATGATGGTCCACGTAATGCAGCTGAATATGCAGCCAGCCATCAATCATTTTGATTCCGGACAGGTAGACATTTTCAAACAGCGGAATCTCAAGGCTGCTGTTGCTGTCAATCATTTGGAATGTTTCCGGAAGTCCGCTTTCAGCGAATGACATATCATTCACAATTACTTTCTCCGGAATCTCCGAAGTCGTCTTCACCTGGTCCCCGTATTCCTTGTAATTCTGGAACAAATCCAGATTATGGTTTTCATTATATTCGAAGCACTGCCACCAGAGCGTCATAGCGTCGTTTTTCGGCGGAATCAGGTCTTTGGTATACTTCACATATTCAGCAAAATACCATTTCTGTTCTGCCTTGTCATAATGCTCAGTGCCGATTTCGGTTTCCACTCCGTTGCTGGTACTGCAGACCACCTGAGGATATCTTGCCACGGTTTCCAGTCGGTTCTTTCTTTCCAGGTCTTCCACCGTATAGGATATCAGGATTTCAGATCCCTCCGCGGTGGCGGATGTCACTTCCAGCCGGAGGCCCTTGTCTTCACAGCTCAGTTCCACCGGCATCAGTTTCATTGCTGCTTCCGGCCAGAGCTGATACAGCCATCCATTAAACTCTTCACTGGTTGCCCCGGCAATCGCTGTCGCGGCGCAGGCCAGAATCAGAATCATCGCGAGAACAAACGCAAATGTATGTTTCCTTTTCATAGTGGTGCCTCCCTCATTGACCCGACGACGGACGGCGTTGCCGTTCCGTGCAGACCAGGTAATATTTGAAAGTTCGGCATTCAATCTGCTTTGAAGCTCTTTATCATTCATCGTAATACCACCCTTCCAGTCTGTCGTGCAGAAGCTGGTTCGCTTTGCTGATCTGCCGTTTGGCGGTTGCAAGTGACACCCCGGCTGCTGTTGCGGTCTCGTTGAGAGATAATCCGTCGAAGTATCTGAGGAGGATGAACTGTCGCAGCCTGGAAGGCAGTGACATGATCGCCCTGGAAATCTCACCGTCCGGAAGCACAGCCTCCTGTCCCTGTTCCGGAAGATTATCCGGAGTAACACGGCGGTCTGTGTGCCGGAACCATCCCGTACGCTGATAATCCCGGCAGGTGTTTACGGCAATGCGCATCAACCACGTTTTCTGACTGCTTTCATTTCTGAATTTGTCCAGTGCTTTCCAGGCCTTCACGAAAGTGTCCTGTGCGGCATCTTCCGCCTGGAAAGGATCTCTTAACTGCAGGGTGCAAAAACGCTTAATCTCATCGCCGTACTGTTCCATCAGGTTCTCCAGTTCTTCCGAATATCCGGTGTCTTTCATGCAACCTTGCCTCCTTTCACCTGTATAGACGGAAGCCTGATTCAAAACGGCTCAGGTTTCTGGATATTTTTTTCACAAAAAATAACGCCCGGTTCTGTATATCACAGACGGGCGTTATGGTCAATTTGTTTATTCTGCGGATCCGGTGATCAGGCTTCCTTCGGGAAGGCTTTCCGCAACAGCGGCAGCACCGTCACCAGCATCCAGACGCAGCATGCGGCCATCACAATGTAGCTCAGGTCCGCGCGCATCCACATCAGGAAAGAAATCTTCTGGTCCAGGGCGAATTCCATCAGCATAACAACGCCGGCGGCAAGAAGCAGCAGGACGATCCTGAGCCACAGTTCCCGCTTGCTCCGCTGCTGCTTCGGCAGCTTCAGCCAGCAGAAGATCAGGATTCCCAGCACCAGCAGCGCGCTGATCAGCTGGTTGGCCTTCACAAAGCCCCAGATGATGACCTCATCCCTCCGCATGGATTCAAAGAGAATCTGGCAGGAGGCGTACATCAGCAGCAAGAGCGATGCGGCTCCTCCGGTTTTCCGCTTTTTCGTCCGGAGCAGCACGACCAGGAATACAACGGCGGCCAGGCCTTCCAGCAGGTTGATGGAGAAACGCCAGGTGCCGTAATAATTCTGCACCGCGAAGGGGAAACGGCAGATCGGTTCCGGGTTCTCCCAGGCGATCATGCTCCATTCCTCAAAGGGATCGAACCATTCCTCCACCGAGGAACCGAAACCGGCTTCAATCAGGTACTCCGCGAAACGTCCCGCGGCAATCAGCAATGCGGCAGGGGCTGCGGCAGCATCGGCAATCCTGCCGAAAGGCTGTCCGCTGATCTTTGCTGCAATGAACGCGGCTGCGAATCCGCCGATCACCGCGCCGTACAGCATATAGCTGTATCCGCTTCCCAGGAAGTCCCAGAAGGAAAGCCCGCTGTCCGGGATCCACTCCAGGGAGCAGAGCCAGAAGGCAGCCCGGCCCACCAGAATACAGAGCACCGCGGCCAGTGCTCCGTACAGGAACACCGTCCGCTTCCGCAGATCATGTTTTTCCCGCAGGAAGAACATCAGCAGCAGCGCGGCCGCGGCCGCGCCGAGCATCACCAGTCCGAAGGTTTCCATTGATTACTCCTCCGCCACGGCAGATGCGAAATAGATCATGCCGTAAATTTCCCGGCGGCCCTTCGCGTTGTTGACCTTCTTCTGTCCCATATACAGCTTGGAGGAACCGCCGCCGTCCAGGTTATACGCCACTTTGCAGTCCGGGAATGTCTTGGCAATGAAGTTCGCCAGCTCTGTGCAGTTGGTGCCGACACCGTCTCCGCCGTCCACAGCAAACACGGCATAGGTCAGCGTATCCAGCTGGCAGATGGCGGTGCGAGCCGCGGAAAGGGCTACTTCGTGGGTACTGTCTTTCCCCTTGATCTCCTGCACCTCACCGTTCAGCACCAGGGCCGGTCCGAAGGTGAACACATTCGTTGCTTCCTTGCCCTGGCCTTCCAGGTCGGCGATGAACGCCTGCACGTCAGCAGAGGATGCCTTCTGGATCACGGAGAAGTCGCCCTGGCTGTCCACCACCAGCACGTCCTGCTTCATTTCTTCCTTCCACTCGTCCAGGCTGTCGCAGCAGAACACGCCCTGGCGGACCACATAGCCCTTGTAGTTGTTCATTTTGACATAGTCGTCATTAAAGGAAACAACCGGGTTGATATACTTCACCAGCTCCGGGGGATTGGCAGCCTTCTTGGCTTCGAAGCTGTCATAGCTCAGCACCGTACGCAGCTGGCTCGGATCCTTGATCTCGATCACCACCCAGTGGATCGTGGTGGGGCCGGCGCTGGACTTGGTCTTGTAGTTCTTTCTTTCATATAAAGTAGCATGAATGGATTCATCCTGGTATTCCCTGCCCGGTGTGATCCATCCTTCCTTTGCGGGAGGCGTTCCGTGCTCCAGCATGTCCAGTGCGATCGGCTTCACTTCAGCCGCGGCCGGAACCAGGAAACTCAGCAGCAGCGCTGCGATGATCAGGGTCAGGATCCAGTGTTTACCGGTATGCATTCTCTTCTTCTCCTCCGGGACTCATAATGTAATATATATACCATAGAAAAGCCTTTTCTGGCAAGCTGTCAGGACATATTGTATGCATGAATAAAAGCAAATATGCATTCGTTTATGCATATATTCATTTTTATGCATTATGAAAAAATGTTTTGAATTTCTATTGTTTTCCTCTTGACAACCGGTTTTTAGCGGTGTATATTGCCTGCATAATCATGCAGAAGGAGGTCACCCCAATGAATAAAGCTGACATCAAGAAAGTCGTCCTCGCCTACTCCGGCGGTCTCGATACATCCATCATCATCCCCTGGCTGAAGGAGAATTACAACAATCCTGAAATCATCGCCGTCTCCGGCGACGTCGGACAGGGCACCGAACTGGACGGTCTGGAAGAGAAAGCTCTGAAGACCGGCGCCAGCAAGCTGTACGTCCTGGACCTGACCGAAGAATATGTGGATGACTACATCATCCCCACCATGAAAGCCGGCGCCGTGTATGAGGATTACCTCCTGGGCACCAGCCACGCCCGTCCCTGCATCGCCAAGGGCCTGGTGGAAATTGCTAAGAAAGAAGGCGCTGACGCCATCTGCCACGGCTGCACCGGCAAGGGCAATGACCAGGTCCGGTTTGAACTGGCTGTGAAGCACTTCGCTCCGGATATGCCCATCATCGCTCCCTGGCGTGAGTGGGACATCGTTTCCCGGGACGAAGAGATCGACTATGCTGAAGCACACAACATCCCGCTGAAGATCAACCGGGAAACCAACTACTCCAAGGACAAGAACCTCTGGCACCTGAGCCATGAGGGCCTGGACCTGGAAGATACCGGCAACGAACCCCAGTACGAGAAGCCCGGCTTCCTGGAAATGGGTGTTTCCCCCATTGACGCCCCCGATGCTCCCACCTACGTGACCATCGACTTCGAAAAGGGCATTCCGGTAGCGCTGGACGGTGAAAAGATGTCCGCCAAGAACATCATCCTGAAGCTGAATGAGCTGGGCGGCGCCAACGGCATCGGCATCATCGACATCGTTGAGAACCGGCTGGTCGGCATGAAGTGCCGCGGCGTGTATGAAACCCCCGGCGGAACCATTCTCTACAAGGCCCACGAGACCCTCGAGTCCATCTGCCTGGACAAGCTGACCATGCACGAAAAGCAGAAGCTGTCCATCACCTTCGCCGAGCTGGTTTACAACGGTCTGTGGTTCTCTCCCCTGCGGGAAGCCCTGTCCGCCTTCGTGGACAAGACCCAGGAGAAGGTTACCGGTAAGGTAAAGCTCAAACTCTACAAGGGCAACATCATCAAGGCCGGTGTCTGGAGCGACTATTCCCTCTACTCTGAAGACATCGCTACCTTCGGTGCCAGCGACTACAACCAGAAGGATTCCGAAGGCTTCATCACTCTGTTCGGTCTGCCCACCAAGGTTCAGGCGCTGGTGGATGCCGCCAACAACAAATAAGCAAAGGCGCTTTTCATACCATTCCCGCCCCCACCCGGCGGGATGGTTTACTATTTAGACACAGAAGGACAGAACCATGACGAAAGTTTTCATTGACGGAAGTGCCGGAACCACCGGCCTGCGGATCCGGGAACGGCTTTCCGCCCGGAAGGATATTGAGCTGATCATTCTTCCCGAGGAAACCCGCAAGGATCCCGCCGCCCGGGCGGATGCGCTGAACAGCGCCGCTGTTTCCTTCCTCTGCCTGCCGGATGCGGCAGCGGTGGAAGCCGCCTCCTTTGTGACCAGCCCGGATGCGGTGATTATCGATACCTCCACCGCTCACCGGGTTGCGGAAGACTGGGTTTACGGCATGCCGGAGCTCACCGGCCAGCGGGAAAAGCTGAAGTCCGCCAAACGGATCGCCAATCCCGGCTGCCATGCCACCGGCTTTATCTCCCTGGTGGCTCCGCTGGTAGAAGCCGGCCTGATCCGAAAGGATGCCCGGCTGTCCTGTTTCTCCCTCACCGGATACTCCGGCGGCGGCAAGAAGATGATCGCCGAATACGAAGCGCCCGAGGTGAATCCGCTTTACCAGGCGCCCCGTCAGTACGGTCTCAGCCAGGCCCACAAGCATCTGCCGGAAATGGCAAAGCTCTGCGGTCTGGATTACGCGCCGGTATTCAGTCCCATCGTCGCGCCTTACTACGCCGGCATGGAAGTCACCGTTCCGCTGACGCCTGCGGAAACCTCCGCCTCCCTCGAAGAGATTAAGGAAGTTTTCAGGGCGTATTATCAGGGCGGCCTGATTCGTTTCGCGGATGCCGCGGATGAGAGCGGATTCCTTTCCGCCTGTGCCTTTGCCGGCCGGGATGACCTGGAAATCTCCGTATACGGCAATGAAGAGCGGATCCTCCTGGTATCCCGCTTCGACAACCTGGGCAAAGGTGCTTCAGGCGCGGCGATCCAGAACATGAACATCGCCCTCGGTCTGGACGAGGCTGAAGGACTGGTGAAATAACCGAAACATCAGACTCAATGGGGAGTTAAAGATGGATCAGATTATCAACGAAATCGACATCATGCCGATGAAACCGGAGGATTACGATGACGTCCGCGCCCTGTGGATGACCATCCGGGGATTCGGCATCCGGGCTCTGGATGACTCCCGGGAAGATATCGAACGTTTCATCCTGCGCAATCCAACCACCAGCGTGGTAGCAAAGGCCGGAAACCGGATTATCGGAACCATCCTCTGCGGTTCCGACGGCCGCCAGGGTTATCTCTACCATGTCTGCGTCGCGAAGGAATACCGGCGCCGCGGCATCGGCACCCACATGGTCGGCTTCTGTATGCATCAGCTGAAGGCCATGGGGATCAACAAAGTGGCCCTGATCGCCTTCACCGCCAACGACGTGGGAAATGCCTTCTGGAAACAGATCGGCTGGAACCAGCGGGCGGATGTGTACTATTACGACTTCGTGCTGAACGAAAAGAACATCACTCGGTTTATATCATGATCTGTCCAAATCTTTGATTTGGGTAACAGATCAGATGCAGCGAAGGAGAGGACAATGAAGATTCGTAAGATCGCCGGCGGATTCACAACCGCCAAGGGATTCAAGGCAGCCAGCTGCGAAGCAGCCATCAAATACCAGAACCGCCGGGATATGGCGCTGCTCTTCACGGATGTTCCCTGTGCGGTGGCCGGCACTTTCACCTCCAACAAAGTGAAAGCTGCCCCTGTGCTTTGGGATATGGATATTGTGAAGTCCGGCAAGCCGGTCCGTGCCGTTGTGGTGAACACCGGTATTGCCAATGCCGGCACCGGTGCGGAAGGCATGCGTCTGTGCAGTGAAACTGCCAGGCACACCGCCGAAATCCTGGGCATCTCCGCCAATGAGGTCCTGGTGGGTTCCACCGGTGTCATCGGCCCGAACGTGCCTCTGGACCGGATCACCGCCGGTGTCTCCGTGATGGCGAAGAATCTTTCCGATTCCGCTGAAGCCGGCACCCTGGCCAGCAAAGCGATCATGACCACCGACACCGTAAACAAGGAATACGCGGCAGTCTTCGACCTGCCTGCCGCCTCCGGGGAAGGAACGGTCACCGTTCATCTCGGCGGTATGAGCAAGGGCTCCGGCATGATCCACCCGAACATGTGCACCATGCTCGGCTATCTGGCCACCGACTGCGCCATTGATCCTTCCCTGCTGCAGAAGGCGCTCAGTACTGTCATCAAGGATACCTTCAACATGATCACCGTGGACGGCGACACCAGCACCAACGATACGCTGCTTCTCCTGTCCAGCGGCCTGGCCGGCAACAAGCCGATCACCGCTGAGGATGAATCCTATGAACTGTTCTGCGCCGCGCTGTTCAGTGTCTGTCATGACCTGGCAAGGCTCATGGCTTCTGACGGCGAAGGCGCCACCCACCTGATCGAGACCCGCGTTTTCAACGCGGACACCAAAGAGAACGCCCGGACCCTGGCCCGTTCCGTGGTGGGTTCCAGCCTGGTCAAAGCCATGATCTACGGCAAGGATGCCAACTGCGGCCGCGTGCTCTGCGCGCTGGGCTATGCCGGTCCCGATTTCAATCCCGCCGATATCACGATCACCATGTCCGGTGAAAACGGATCGGTTTGCTTCTACAAGGACGGCTGTGTACAGCTCTTTGATGAGGACAAGGCCCTGGAAATCCTTTCCGAGCATGATGTCCACTTTGACTGTGATATGAACATGGGTAAGGAAGAAGCCACCGCCTTCGGCTGCGACCTCACCTATGATTACGTCAAAATCAACGGCGACTACCGCACCTGATAATACTCACAAGAGTTGTCAGGTAATCATTCTTCATTTTTCATTCTTCATTCTTCATTCATTAGGAGGCTTTGCCTTATGCACAGTGATCTGACGAATATGGAGCGTGCGGAAGTCCTGACCGCTGCCCTTCCCTACATCCGCCGTTACGCCGGCAAAGTGGTCGTCGTAAAATACGGCGGCAATGCCATGATCAACGACCAGCTCAAGCAGCAGGTCATGGAAGACATCGTCCTGCTGTGGCTCATCGGCGTCCGTATTGTACTGGTCCACGGCGGCGGCCCGGAGATCAACGATCTCATGGATCGCCTCGGCAAAAAGCCGGAGTTCGTGGACGGCCTGCGGGTCACCGACAAGGAAACCATGGACATCGTCCAGATGGTGCTGGCAGGCAAGATCAACAAGACGCTGGTCAACCTGCTTGAAATGAAGGGCGGCAACGCCATGGGCATCTCCGGCATGGACGGTCGGCTGATCGAGGCCCGGATGAAGGACGCGCGGCTGGGCTTTGTG
>JAGAAC010000136.1 GCA_017615475.1 Clostridia bacterium | reverse complement strand
GGGTGATGCTGTATGAGATCCAGCAGTCCTCCGACCTGACCTACCGGTTCTATGACTGGGATCGCGCGGATGCGGACGGAAACCAGCGGGAACTGCATCTGGACAAGGCCCTGGATGTGGCGCGGCTGAGAAGCGCTCCGGCAATGAAACGGGTCGGAAAAGCCTTCGGAACCCGCCGTGTGCTGGCGGAGAAGTATTTTACGCTGGACCTGATCCATACCGATACAATGGAAATGTTGCCCGCCGTCCATGAGTTCGGCATCCTGACGGTGACGGAAGGGGAAATGGAGCTTCGCTTCTCCGGCGGTGTGCTGCCGTTGAAGGCGGGAGATACCTGCCTGCTGCCGAAGAACGGGCCGGCATTGGCCCTGGTGGGCGCGGGAACAGCGGCGCTGGCGATGCCGGGCTGATTCTGAACAGCGTTCAGAATCAGCAATGAAATATTTCAAAGCAATAAATTGCTTTGAAATGGAGATCCTTCGACTGCGCTCATTTCATTTGTCTTGCTCAGGATGACACTTTTAGCGGAAGCCGTTCAATGTGAAATATTCGGCTGACGCCGAATGTGATGATTACTCTTTTCGGCTGGAGTAAGCCAAGCCTGAACAGGGCAGTTTCTGAACAGGGTTCAGGGATAATAATGAATTATGCCCTCCGGGCATATGATATATGGTTTTATGGTCACAGGGAGGATCGATTATGTCACCGAATTGCTTTGTTGAAATCTGAATGGTTTTTGCCTGAAAATGAAGTGTTGAACGGCAAATGTTTAATGTGACATAAGACTTTTCGGATATAGGAACGGAATCCTGTGTCTGATTGTGACCTGCTTATTGAGGATATAAAAATGGTTAAACATAATGTAAACGGAAATATTGAAGGTGTGCGGGACGCGATGCTCGCACGCCTTGACAGCCTGTACAGCTATGAGCTGGAAGAAGGCGAATTCCTGCCCCGGGAGCTGATGAAGCTGCTGGCGGAATGCTCCTGCGCGCTGAACCGGGAGATTGCCGTCTATATCACCCGGGACGGGGAAATTGTCAATGTGGCCATCGGCACGGACTGCGACGTGGAGCTGACGGACTTCCGCCTGCGCCGGAACACGAACCGGCTGAGCCGGGTCCGCTGCGTGCATACGCATCCGGACGGGGACGGCCGTCTGAGCGACGTGGACCTGAGCGCCCTGAAGATCTTCCGCTATGACGCCATGACGGCGGTCGGCGTGAAGGACAATGAACCGGTGATCGTCCAGACGTCATTCCTGGGCGAGAACGCTGAAGTGATCCTGACACCGACGGAGCGCTGGTATAAGCTGCCGGATGCTGAATGGCTGGCCCAGATTGAGGAAAGCGACCGGCTGGTGGGCCGGGAGGAAACCGAACAGAATGAGGACGGCAGGGAAAAGGCTGTGCTCATGGGCATCGAAAGCGAGGAGTCCCTGGAGGAGCTCGCGCGGCTGGCGGAGACGGCCGGCGCGCAGGTGGTAGGCAGTTTCCTGCAGAAGAGGGATAAGCCGGACAGCGCGCTGTTCATCGGCTCCGGCCGGGCGGATGAACTCGCCCGGGACTGTCAGGCCCTGGAAGCGGACGTATGCATTTTTGATGAAGAACTGACCGGTATGCAGGTGCGGAACCTGGAGGAAGTCCTCCGGATCAAGGTTGTTGACCGGACCGCCCTGATCCTGGATATCTTTGCCCAGCGCGCTTCCAGCGCGGAAGGCAAGCTGCAGGTGGAACTGGCTCAGCTGCAATACCGCTCTGCCCGGCTGATCGGACAGGGCCTGGTACTCAGCCGCCTGGCAGGCGGTATCGGTACCCGGGGTCCCGGTGAAAGCAAACTGGAAATGAACCGGCGCCGGATCCGGGAGCGGATGACGGAACTGAGACGGCGGCTGGATGAACTGGAAAAACAGCGGAACCTGCGCCGCAAGAGCCGGGAGAGGAACGAGATTCCCGTGGTGGCGCTGGTGGGATATACCAACGCCGGCAAGAGTACCCTGCTCAATGCCCTGACCGGGTCGGACGTCTATGTGCAGGACCAGCTGTTCGCGACCCTGGACGCGGTTTCCCGCCGCATGGTGACGCCGGAAAATACGGAATACCTGCTCACGGACACCGTAGGCTTTATCCGCAAGCTGCCTCACACGCTGGTCAGCGCCTTCCGCTCCACGCTGGAGGAAGCGGCGCTGGCGGATGTGCTTGTGATTGTATCCGACGGCTCCAGCCCGGAAATGTTCAAACAGCACGATACCGTGGAGGAAGTTCTGGCGGAACTTGGCGCCACGGAACAGAAGCGCATTGAGGTTATCAACAAGTGCGATGAGGGCGATCCGGATCCGGTTTTCCCCGGCGCGATCCTCATTTCCGCCAAAACCGGCGAGGGACTGGAGGACCTGAAGCAGAAGATTGCCGAAACCCTGCAGGCTTCCCACCGCCCGGTGACTTTCCGCGTTCCCTTCAGCCGCTACGGCATCCTTTCGGAGATCCGCCCCCTGGGCCGGGTAATTATGGAAAACCATACGGATACCGGCACCGAGATCACCCTGATGATCGCGGGAGAAGACGCGGAACGCCTGATCCGCAAATACGGCACCGAGATCTGCCTGCCGCAGGAATAAATTCCTGCCTGCGGCAGAAATGAAATATTGGCCTGAAAAGGCCAATGTGAAATACGTCTTCGACGTGTGAAATATTGAACTGCAGGCAGTTCAATATGAAATATCCGACATACGTCGGATGTGATGATTACTTTGTTTTCTATAACGGAATGTATAAAACGTGCAGCCAGAGGAGTGATCCTCTGGCTGTTTTTATCAAGGACTTTTTGCGTTTGGATGGAAGAGGGTTTTCCTTCGGTCTGAAAAATCATTATGCATTATGTATTATGCATTATGCATTGAT
>JAGAAC010000135.1 GCA_017615475.1 Clostridia bacterium | reverse complement strand
GCTGCGGCTCGGATATGAAGGCCATACCGTTCTGGATGACCTGTCTTTTTCCGTAGAAGCCGGCCAGTACCTGTGCATCATCGGGGAAAACGGTTCCGGAAAAACAACGCTCATGCGCACAATCCTCGGCCTGCAGAAACCCCTGAAGGGAACCATCCGTTTCGGCGACGGCCTGCGGGAAGGCGGAATCGGTTACCTGCCCCAACAGACCGGCGTGCAGAAAGATTTTCCGGCTACGGTCCGGGAGGTTGTCCTCTCCGGCTGCCAGGCGCGCCTTAACCGGCGGCCCTTCTATCCCCGGGCGGAAAAAGTCCGTGCCGAGGCAGCGATGGCAAAAACAGGAGTTACTGCCCTTTCCAAACGTTGTTTCCGTGAACTGTCCGGAGGCCAGCAGCAGCGTGTGCTGCTGGCCCGGGCACTTTGCGCAACGGAAAAGCTTCTCTTCCTCGATGAGCCGGTTTCCGGCCTGGATCCAAGCGGCACAGCTGAAATGTACAGGCTGATCCGGGAACTGAACCGGGAGGGCGTCACCATCCTGATGATTTCCCATGACCTGGCGGGCGCCATGGAGGACGCCTCGCATATCCTGTCCCTCGGCAGAACCGTCTTCTGCGGCACAAAGGAAGATTGGCTGCAGGTAAAGGGAGGTGACCCCGCATGATTGATACCATCCTCATGTACCTGGATTTTGCCTATGTCCGCTACGCGCTGATTGTCGGCGTGCTGATCGCGCTTTGTTCCTCCCTGCTGGGGGTGACCCTGGTGCTGAAACGCTTCTCCTATATCGGGGACGGCCTTTCCCATGTGGCTTTCGGCGCCATGGCCATTGCCGGTGTGCTGCGCATCGGAAGCAGCATGCTCTTTGTCCTGCCGGTTACCGTCATCTGTGCAATCCTGCTTTTACGTGCCGGGCAGAATACCCGCATCAAGGGAGACGCAGCCATCGCCATGATCTCCGTTGGTGCGCTGGCAGTAGGATACCTGCTGCTGAATATTTTCAAATCCTCCGGCAACCTTTCCGGTGATGTATGTACCACGCTTTTCGGCTCCATGTCCATCCTGACGCTCAAACGTGCTGAAGTGTGGCTCTGCTTCGGTCTGTCCCTCGCTGTGATCCTCCTGTTCCTCTTGTTCTACAACCGGATCTTCGCCGTTACCTTTGACGAGGACTTTGCCCGTGCCGCGGGCACCCGGGCAGACGCTTACAACCTGCTGATTGCCACAGTAGTTGCCGTAATCATTGTACTGGCTATGAATCTGGTGGGATCCCTGCTGATCTCCGCCCTGATCATATTCCCCGCCATGTCCGCCATGAGGCTTTTCAAAAGCTTCCGGTCCGTGACCATATGCTCCGCGGTGCTCTCTGTCTTCTGCGCGCTGACGGGCATGCTGATCTCCATCGTGGGGGGAACACCGGTCGGTTCCACCATTGTGGCTGCCGACATCATCGCATTCTTAGCCTGCTGCCTTATCGCGGCACTGCAAAGGAGGACTGCCCAATGAAAAGAACCCTTTTCATCCTGTTCACGCTCTGCGTCTGCCTGCTGCTGTGCGTATCCTGCGCAGGCCAATCTACTGCTCCTGCAGATCCGAATCCGAACCCGAATCTGAGCACAAACCTGACCCCGGACCTGGATCTGTCCAAAATGAGCAGCACGGTCGTTTACGCCGAGATTAACAACATCCAGTACGATCCCACCCAGTATCTGGGTAAAGTCATCCGGCTGCGTGGACTATACGCCTTTCACCGGGAGCCTTCCACCGATATGGTATACTACGCCTGCGTAGTTCCGGACGCTACAGCCTGCTGTATGCAGGGAATGGAGTTTGTTCCTGCTGCCGAACCACAGGATCCGGACCGTTTCCTGGAAGACAGTGCGGATATCACTGTAACCGGCCGGCTTGAAATCTATGTGGAAGAAAATACTAGTTACCTGCATCTGGTGGATGCGCAGGTGGAGCTCAATTCATAAAGCCAACCGCGTCCAGCTATGCAGCATATGATCTGGTCCTATGAAAACAATCTTAAAAAGATTCTCCGCACTGGCAGTGCTGACAGCCTTGCTGGTTATTCTGGTTGCCCTTCCCGTCCGCGGAGAAGAGAAAGCTGAAGAGTTTCCTGCCCGGGTGACCACGGAAAAAGGCTCCCTGAAGATGCGGAAAACCGCCTCCCTAAAAGGAAAAATCATCGGGGAAATACCCAACGGAACCTGCATCATGGTTACCGATGAAGCAGAAGAATGGTGTGAAGTCAGCTGGAACGGCAGAACCGGTTACTGCCGGACAGAATTCCTTGTATTATTCCGTGAGGCAGACCTTTCTCTGCTGGATTACCGCGTGCTGCAAAAAGGCGATAAGGGAGATGACGTCCTCGCCTTGAAAAAGCGCCTGAAAGAGCTTGGCTATATCCGCAGCAACGCTACCCTGACCAACCGCTATACGGAAGAAACTGCCCAGCGGGTAATCCTCTTCCAGCGGCAGGCCGGTATGGACGAAGATGGAATTGCCTGGCAGGAGCTGCAACTGTACCTTTACTCTGACAAAGCCCCCGTCTGTGGACAGACCCTTCCACGGATCCGGACAAAGGTGGCTGATCCAAACAACCGCAGAATCTGCGGCTGTTGCATGGGTGAAGGTTGCGAATGCTGCAACTTCACAGGATGGACAAGATAATCATGCATAATGACAGATGTACAAAGATACGGGATTCTCTTCCCGATTTCTGATCAATGCGATGAAAACCGTAGAATATATACCAAAGCCGGGGAACGATCGTTCCCCGGCTTCTTATGTTTCCGGTTTGTGTGTGATATAAATGGTAAAGATAAACGTCAGCATCAGCAGGGGCAGCCAGATCATACCGCCGCTAAGCAGCCCTTCCCAGAGTTTATCCAAGAACGCGTGCATCCCGTATATCCTGCTGTTTCCGGAACCAATGCCGTTCTGAAAGGAACGGACACATTCAGCAATCAGCAGGACAAACGGAACCGCCGTTGCGATCCACAGGACAACGTCAAGGAACAGCATTGTCTTTTTGTACCTGATCTTCATGGTCTTCTTTCCTTCCTCCGCTCAACGGCTTTCTGTCGGATTCCGGTAAAGATTGTATCATGATTTGGACAAGATTTGTGTAACAATGATGTAAAAAATGCAAAACGCTGCAAATTTGCAGTGCGGGCAATTCACCGGAAATAAAAAGAAGGCTTTCGCCCTCTTTTTATTTCTTCTTCTGTTCCTGCTTGTTCGCATACATGAGCCGGTCGGCACGGCGGACCACCTCATCCACACCCTGGTCTTTCTCCGGATCATATACCGCCATGCCGCGGGCAACTTTGATCCTTTCCCACGGTTCCTTGTTCACTGCGCACAGGTCATAGCAGCGCTGGTCGAACTGGTCGATCAGGTCATCACGGCGTTCGTACTCCCTGTTCCGGAGAATCGCGGCAAATTCGTCCCCGCCGATCCGGAAAACCGGGCTGTGGGAGAATACCTGGCAGATGGTCGCACACGCGCCTTTCAGGTAAATATCTCCCTTATCATGGCCATACCTGTCATTGATGACCTTCAGGTCGTTGCAGTCAAAGAAGCAGACCGCGAACGGCGTATGCGCCGGATCCGCCTCCACTTCCTTTTCCAGGTCCTTCATGAACAGGTTAAAGGCTCCCAGGTTGCGCACCGCTGTCAGCGCGTCGCCGTAAGCCAGGTCATTCAGGTCCCGGATATACCCTTTCAGGTGGGTAATCAGCTTACTGAAGGCTTTGGTCAGGATCCCCGCCTCATCATTGGTTTTGCTTTCCAGCACAACATCATAATTTCCGGCATTCACCTCTCCGGCAGCCCGGGTCAGTTCCCGGATGGGCCGTGTGATATGACCGGACAGGAGGGAAGCGGCTATAGCAGCCAGCACCAGCAGGACAGCAAGGATAATCAGGATCTCACGAATCCACTTATACCAGTCCTCGTTGATTTCCGAAAGCGGCGCGGTCACGTTCAAGCGCATGCCGTTGCTCAGCGGAAGCCAGACCGCCTGTTTTTCCACCCCGTTAAAGGTATAACGGATCAGGGCGCTTTCATCCAGCATACCGTAGGGTGTTTCCTTTTTATTCTCTTCCTCCAGCTCCTGCCGGGTCATGCGCGGATGATAGATAATGATTCCCTCCGCGTCATTAATAAAGGCATAGCCGTTTTCATAAAGGCGGATATGGTCCACCTGCTCAGCCATGGTGGAATAATCAATTTCAATACCGATGACGCCCACAAAGGTGCCGTCCAGGTAAACCGGCACATTATAGGAAAGCACCAGCACATCCAGGTTATCCGTCACGTAGGGCGGCAGCCAGATCGCCCGTCCTGTGGCTTTCGGCACTGTAAACCAAACCAGTGCGGAAGTGTCCTCCGTATCGTAAAGGGTGATATCCGTTACTTCGTGTTCCGTAAAGCCTTCGCCGTTCAGGTTGGTATACCAGAAACCCTTTACCGTATCCGATACAGCAGGATCTATGCGGTAGTAATAGGTGAGAACGCCGTTGGTCCTGTTTGCTGCTTTCGCGAAGATGTCCCTTGTCCGGTCCACATGGGCCCGGAGTTCTTCCTCTTCGAGATTCTTCAGATCGCTGTCGGCAAAGGAAGCAACCACTCCCACGGACTGTTCAATGCTGTCAAAATAGGCATCCAGGTTTTTCTGCCCGATCTCGCACAGAAGGTGCAGCGTCCGCTCCGCGTTCTCGTTTGCCATTCCCTGGATAGCCAGGGTTCCCAGCAGCGCGGCAAAAATGATGGCGATCACCACCGAGCTTATGGTCAGGATAGTGATCTTGGTTCTGATGGATTTCACGGGTTCTCGTCCTTTTCGTCCTTTTCTTTCTTCTTCGGCATATACTTCAGGGTGTATTCTTCCATATATTCCTCATAGCGGTGCGGATGCGCCTCATGGATGGATTCGGTCAGCTCATGCACGTCCAGGGAGTCGCTGATCAGGTCCACAATAACAATGGCGATATTGGAGCAGTGGTCGCTGACGCGCTCAAAGTCCGCAATCAGGTCATTGAAAACATAACCCTGGCCGATAGTACATTTGCCTTTCTGCAGGCGGGCAGTATGCTTGTCCCGCATCCGGCGGCATACCTTGTCGATCACCTGTTCCAGCGGTTCCACCCGGTAGGCTTCATCCACGTCATCGTTAAGGAAGCTTTCAAAAGTGATATTCATGATTTCCGTAATCGCCGCGGTCAGGTTCTTCATTTCCTTCTCTCCCTTGTCGGAGAAGGAAATGTTCTTTTCCTTCAGTTCCTGAGCCCGTTCCGCAATGTTCAGCGCGTGGTCGCTGATCCGTTCCAGGTCCGTGATCGCGCGCAGGTACTGGCTGACGGCCTTGTTCTGCGTCTCGGTCATTTCACGGCCGGTCAGCTTCATCAGGTAGCTGCCGATCTTGTCCTCATAGCGGTCCACGATGCCTTCCAGGATTTCCACCTCGGCAAAGCCCGTTTCCGAATAGTCGTCCAGCAGGCCGATGGCCTTGTCCATGGATTTCCGGGTCAGTTCCGCCATCTTGTTGATGGTCAGGCGGGTCTGCTCCACAGCCAGGGTCGGGTAAGCAAGGAAGCGTTCCTCCAGCCGGTCCATATCCCGGGTGTTTTCCTCATCCGCCGGATTGCCGGGCACCAGGAGAACCAGCAGCTTCTCAATCAACGGAATGAACAGGGCCAGCACGATCACGGTGGATACCCGGAACAGGGTATTGACGAGCGCGATGGAGAACATATCCATCACTTTATTGATAAAGGAGAAATGCAGGATCGCGTTCAGGATATAGAACACGGCCGCAAAGAGGATCACCCGCAGGATTTCAATCACCAGGTAGGACATGGCCGTCCGCCTGCCGTCCCGGGAAGAACCCATGCCGGAAAGCAGCACCGGCACCGATCCGCCGATGGCTATACCCAGAATAATGGGAAGCGCCACATCCAGCGTGATCAGGCCTGTGGCAGACAGCGCCTGCAGGATACCGACAGCCGCGGAAGCGCTCTGGAGCACCGCTGTAAACAGAATACCGATCAGGATCCCCAGGAACGGGTTGGAAAAATTCGTCAGGAAGGAAATAAAACCGGGATCCTCCTTCAGGACCGACACAGCCCCGCTCATGGTCTTCATGCCGAACATCAGCACCGCAAAACCCATCAGGATATCCGCTGCGTGGCTGACGCTGCGTTTTTTGGAGATATGCTTCATCAGGATTGCGCCGATTGCCGTCAGGGCTGCCAGGCTTTCCGTGCCAAGCAGGTCCAGGAACGGAGATCCACCGCCGGACATGCCGGAAAGGCAGATAACCCAGCCGGTGATACTGGTACCGATCACCGCGCCCATGATGATGGCGATCGCCTGGCGCAGTTTCATCATCGCTGAGTTCACAAAGCCCACCACCATGACGCTGGTGGCTGAAGAGGACTGGATCACCGCGGTGACCCCCGTACCAAGCAAAATGCCCTTGAGCGGTGTGGAAGACAGACGGTAAAGGATCAGCTCCAGCTTATTGCCGGCCACCTTTTTCAGTCCGTCACCCATCAGCGACATGCCGTAAAGGAACATCGCCACTCCGCCCAGGAGCATTACAAAATCCAGTATTGTCATTCTTACCCCTCCGTCTGCGCGTTTCATCATGAGCGTACCCCTGTACGCCGGCGCAGTCTTCATTCTTCCTTCGTTACGGGTGGATTGTACCACAGGAATCCGTTGACGCGCAAGGGGCTGCACGTTTTCAGGGATGTATTTTCTCCTTCCTTTTTATTCCATGCTATGGTAAGATGAATGAAAGCAGCAGAAAAACCTGAAAGCCAAAGGAATGGAGCGCATATGTCATCCAGGGATAAAAAGAACAAGCATAACGGGCAGGTGTCCCCGGACAATATTTATATCAACCGCGAGCTGAGCTGGCTGGCGTTTAACCGGCGTGTGCTGCTGGAAGCGGCCGATCCGCAGGTTCCCCTGCTGGAACGCCTCAAGTTCCTGATGATCTACCAGTCCAACCTGGAGGAATTTTACCGGGTACGAATCGGCATCCTGACCCACCGGGCCATGCTGACGCCTGACAGCGGTGACCCGGTTTCCGGCATGCTGCCTGAGGCGCAGATTACCGCCGCCCTGCAGATCACCCGGGATCAGCAGTCCCTGCTGGAGGATATCTGGAAGGGCATCCGGGAAGAGCTGCATGAAAACAAAATCGACGTGCTGGATTTCCGGAAGATCAGCAAAGTGGATGAGCTGATGAGCAAAAAGCTTTTCGGCGATATCCGGGATCTGCTGTTCCCGAAGATCATCCCGGCGGACCAGCCCCTGCCCTTCCTGTGGAACGGCGAAGCCAACGTTATCGCCTTCCTGGGCCGCGGAACGGAGCAGAAAATCTGCATCATCCCGCTCCACCGGGTTCCGGCCTACCAGAGTTTTGAAATTGACGGCTGCCAGAAAATCGTGCTGACCGCCCCGCTGGTACGGCATTTTCTGCCGCAGCTGCTGAAAAAGGAAACCATTGTACAATCCGCCATTGTGGACGTGACGCGGAACGCGGACGTTTTCTTCTCCAGCATGGAAGACCGGGCGGATGACAACTTCCGGGACAAGGTATCCGGCATGCTGAGCAAGCGGAAGCGGGAGATGCCTGTGCGCGTGCGCATCCAGGGCAAGCTGGCCGATCCCGCCCGGGCCCTGCTGATCCGAAAACTGCGGGTGCCGGAGGAACGGGTGTTCACCCAGGCAGTTCCCTTTGACCTGTCCTTCCGCTCCTGCATCGGAGGTCCTGCCTCCTTCCGTTATCCGGACCGGAAACCCGCCCGGGATATCGGTCTGAAGAAGGGAGAATATTTCCCCTATATCGCGAAGCATGACCTGCTGATGAGTTTCCCATTCCAGAGCATGATGTCCTTTGTGGACCTGATCTACGAAGCCGCGGACGACCCGGACGTGCTGTCCGTGAAGATTACGCTTTACCGGATGAGCGGAAGCAGCAAGATCGCCGCGGCCCTCGCTTACGCCGCCGACCGGGGTAAGGATGTGCTGTGCCTGCTGGAGCTGCGCGCCCGGTTTGATGAGCAGAACAATATTGACTATTCAGAAATGCTGGAAGAGGCGGGCTGCCGCGTCATCTACGGCCTGCCGGATCAGAAGGTGCACAGCAAGCTCTGCGTGATTACCCGGCAGAAAGGCAAGATCCTCAGCCGCATCACCCAGGTAGGCACCGGCAACTATAACGAAGTGACCGGTGAACAGTATACCGACCTGTCGCTGATCACCTCCCGGGAGGATGTGGGCCGCGAGGCCGAAGCAGCCTTTGCCGCCCTGGAAAACGGCGAGATTCCGCCCGAGGCGCACGCCCTGTGGATCGCGCCGCTGAGCTTCAAATCCCGGGTGCTGGAGATGCTGGACCGGGAAATCGAAAAAGGCGAAAACGGCCGTGTAGCCATCAAAATAAACTCCCTGAACAACCGGGAGGTCATGGAAAAGCTTATCGAATGCTCCCAGGCAGGCGTTAAGGTAGAGCTGTTTATCCGCGGCATCTGCTCCCTGCGTGCCGGCGTGCCCGGCCTGACAGACAACATCACGGTCAGCGGCATCATCGGGCGGTGGCTGGAGCATTCCCGTATCTACAGCTTCGGCGAAGGCACAGACCAGCGGCTGTTCATCGGCTCCGGCGACCTGCTGAACCGGAACCTGGAGCGGCGGGTGGAAGCCTTTATTGAGGCCGTCACCCCGGACACCCGGGAACAGCTGAACGTGATCCTCGACGCCCTGCGGAATGACCGGGAAAAATCCTGGGCTATGCAGCCGGACGGCACCTATGTCCGGGAAGAAGGCGGCGAAGGCACCTCCTCCCAGGAAGCGCTGTACCGGTACTTCAGCACCCGGAAGGTATCCCTGGAGGAAAAGAAGGAAGAACCGGAAGCAAAAGCAAAGCCGAAGGAAGAGGAAGAGAAGCCTGCCGGCGGCCTGGCCGGATGGCTGAAGCGGGTATTTGGAATTCAGAATTCTGAATTGATCTGACGGGAGGAAGAGTATATGTCTGAAAAGTACAACATCTGCCTGGACGTCGGCGGCACCAAGGTGCTCGGCGCGATCTTTGACGAAAACGACAAGATTATCTACCGCCTGAAAAAACGCTCCAAAAGCGGCGGCTCCGCCTCCGCCGATGTGGAAAAGGTCATCATCGATGTGGTGGAGGAGATGATCAAGGAATCCGGCATCGACCGCAAAAAGCTGAATGCCGTCGCTTCCTGCGCGCCCGGCGTTATTGACCAGGAGAACGGGATCGTGCTCTTTACCCCGAATCTGCCCTGGCGGGATTATGATATGGCCGGGGCGATGCGCAAGCAGTTCGGCGTGCCCTTCTATGTTGGCAATGACGTGAACCTGGGCGTACTGGGCGAGTATCATTTCGGCGCCGCCAAGGGATATAAAAACATTGTTGGCTTCTTTGTGGGCACCGGCCTGGGCGGCGGCCTGATCCTGAACGGCTCCCTGTTCACCGGCAACCAGTTCAAGGCTGCCGAATACGGCCATATGGTGCTGGATCCGGAAGGCCCGCTGTGCAACTGCGGCCAGCGCGGATGCCTGGAGGCATTCTCCAGCAAGCAGGGCATGAGCGCCTATATCCGCCAGCAGATCAGCCGAGGCCGGGAAACCCTGATGGCCGAAGCGGTCCAGGACGGCGTCTTCCGCTCCAAGAAGCTGGTAAAAGCCCTGGAAGCCGGAGATAAAGTCGCCATGGAAGCGGTGGACCGGGCCTGCCACTGGCTGGCAGTCGCCACCGGCAACATGATCAACACTATCTCACCGGATCTGATCCTTTACGGCGGCGGCGTCATTGAGGCGCTGGGCGACCTGTTCCTGGAGAAGATCCTGGCGGAAGTGGATCACTACTGCATGCCGCAGATCCGCTCCACCGTGGAAATCAAAAACGCGTCGTTGGGAGACGATTCCATCCTCTACGGCGACCTGGCCATGATCAAAGGCCTGTAAATTCTTTGAGCCTTTCAAACCGGCACCGCGGGTGCCGGTCTTTTCTGTTCCCGCCTGATGTTACAAAATTTACAGTTTTGTTACACCTATTCAGTTCCCGTAATGATACAATAGTCTCGGATCATTATGACGAAAGGAACGAATGATTGTGGAAACAATTTTCCTCGTGGAGGATGAACCGAATATCCGGAGACTGACCGGAATGCACCTGCAGCTGGCAGGATATGATGTTAAGGAACTGGAAGATGCGGCCTGTGCACGGAACGCCCTTCGGGAAGGAAGACCCGACCTGGCGCTGCTGGACATCATGATGCCGGGAGAAGATGGGTTTTCCCTGGGAGAAGACCTGATTAAAGCCGGAATTCCCGTGATCTTCCTGACCGCGAAGACCGCTGTACCGGACAGGGTGAAGGGACTGCGCATGGGCGCCCATGATTATATCCTCAAGCCTTTTGAGCCGGCGGAACTGCTGGCCAGGGTGGAAAATGTGCTGAAACGTGCCCGGCCCGACAACCACATCTATGAGAACGGTGATCTCCGGATCGATTTCGAAACCCGTGAAGTATGGAGAAACGGTGTACCCGTTTCGATGACCGCGCTGGAGTTCAACCTGATGAAAGCGCTGATCGACGCCGGAAAGACCGCCAAGAGCCGGGAGGAACTGCTCACCGCCGTATGGGGTTATCACTATACCGGCGAAACCCGGACCGTGGATGTCCATATCCAGCGCCTGCGCGGAAAAATCGGCAGCAACCGGATTGAAACCCTTGTGAAGTTCGGCTACCGTTTCAGAGAGGACGTATGAGAAAACAGATTGTATGCGCTATGTTACTTCTGATCCTTCTTATTCTTCCTGTATCGCTGTATCTGCAGATCGATCAGAGTTTCCGCAATTCCATTTCTGGCGCCCGGGAAAGCGCCTTGTATGAAGAGGCTGCTCTTGCCCGGTATTTGATGATGACGGAGAACCGCTGGAATCCTAAAAATGCATCCAGCCAGGAGAATACAGGAACCCAGACAGACTCAAATGATGATCTCCGGCAGGAAGCGCAAAAGATTGCCCGGCAGTTTGGTTCCGATCACCAGCGGATCCTGATCTATACAGACCAGCAACCCCTGACCGGATCGCTGCCGGAACGTCTTTCATTGCTTCTTGAAGTTTCAGCACGTTCCTCCTTTTTATCTTCAGAAGATGAATCACTGTATATTGTTCACCCGCTGAATAACCGGGTTCGACTGATCACAGTCTCTGATTTCTCCGGTTTTTATGCCATGAGGCGGAAACAGGTTACCTACGGTGCTTTGCTCTGCCTCGGAGGAATCATACTAGCAACGGTACTGGCCCTGTTCATCTCCGGCGGGATTACCCGGCGGCTTCGGATCCTGTCCGGTTCCGCGGACGCTATCCGGAATGGCGCGGATTTCACCCTGGAATCCTCCGGAAAACGTGACGAGATCGGCAGGTTGACAAACGCGTTTATCGCTATGCATGAAGCCGTGGAAGAACGCGAAGACTCCCTGCGGGAACAGGCCCGCCAGCGGCAGCAGCTGATCGATGCCCTGGCACATGAGATGCGGACTCCCCTGACTTCCATTGTCAGCGCTGCCCGGCTGATCCAAAAAGACACTGCTGACGAGGTGATGCGCAATGAGATGTGTGATCTGATCGTCAAAGAATCCAGACGCCTTTCCGACATGGACGCCAACCTGATGAAACTAACGCAGATGAACGGAGCGGAACTGAAAACGGAAACCTTCTCCCTGAAGGAGATGGCTCAGGAGGCCCTGGCAGTTCACCCCGATGTGGTATTGTCCGGTGATGACGACACAATCACAGCTGACCGGTCCCTGATCATTCACCTGATGCGCAACCTGGTCAGCAACGCCAAAAAGAGCGGAACCGAAACACCTGTATGCGTAACGCTTCATTCGCGGGGATTCTCCGTAGCGGACGAAGGTCGGGGCATGACAGATGAAGAAGTTGCCCATTGCAGGCAACCCTTCTGGAAAGCCGACCCCGCCCGTACCCGGGCATCCGGAGGCGCCGGACTGGGCCTGGCCCTTTGTGATTCCATCGCGAAACTGCATAATACGGAACTGGAAATCCACAGCACTCCCGGAAAGGGTACCACCATCGAATTTACACTTCCGTTACATCCTGTTGAATACTCTGAAACAGCAGATCAGGTATTCTATGGACGAAAGGAGTGATTCGATGAAATTCGAACGTAAACACATTCAACATTTATGGTTATCCCTGCTGGCTGCCCTGCTGGCCCTGACCCTGTTTCCCTTCTCAGCAATGGCTGTCACAGAAAACGTTCTGGAGACTGCGCCGGAAATAGACACAACAGAAGTCATGCCGGAAGAAAACCAGGAGGAAGAAGACGAAGAAGAGTACACCTACAGCCAGGAGAATGATTCTCATTTCTACCTGCCTTATGAACAGTATATGCCCGAGCGCGGAACAACCCCTGAAGAGAATCAATACTACTATCCGCGTCTGTCAGACGGTGAACTGGCAAGATACAAAGAGCTGCTTACCATGCTGGAAGACGGGAAAATTACACTGGACGGTATTCCCTCCTACGCAAACTGTATGGAAATGAACGAGGAGCATCTCGTCAGGGTTTATACCCTGAATCCCGATGATTTTGACGGGGAGACCTTCTATGTGATCCTGCCCTGGGGTACAAAAATGAATGACAAACAGCTGCTTTCGCTGATCGCTTCCTTCCGGGAGCTTGGGATCTCCTTTGATCCGGATTCCCTGAATGAACGCAACTGCTCACGAAGGGCATATTCCGGAAAGAACAGATACCTTTCTGATGAAGAAGAATCCCGCAGCAATGCACTTCGGTATATGATCGTCCGCGGCATGCTGACAAAAGAAGACGTTGCACCGGAATCCGCCTGCGTTTACACGGAAAAAATCCCCTCATATACATCCTTTTGCCTCTATCCCTACAGAAGCCTTTCGGATAATGAACTCGCCGCTTTCCTTTTTGCTGACTATTCCGCCTGGAATACTGATCCGGATCTGATTGAACGCGCCACCCTCAACGCCGTTCGAAGCGTTCTCCGTCTTCCCCTGTCCCTTTCGATAGTGGATGAAAAAAACACAGTTGAGGAAAACCCGTGGGACGCGTACAGCGACAAGCCAATTAACTGGTACTCCCTGAAATATGAATCGGCTAATACATATAACTATACCGAAGCCAACGATGAACTGTCTGACATTAAGATCACCATGCTCCAGAAATCCGGAGAAAATGCTGAATTATATAACTTCCTGGCTTCTTATATCAGTCCTTACAATGAGGATCAATTCATTTTTGATAATGATGAAGCCTTCCTGACCGCGGCTGAAAAATGGGCTGATGAGAATATTCTGCTTCCCAAAGGCCAGCGTCCTGCCAGGTGGTCCATTATTGAAGAGCAGTCAGGTGATTATGATGTGGTTCTTCACACCCGGGCAGGCGAATGGGACCTGAATCTGACAATGAGCAGAGACCTGCACGTTACCGGCCTGTTCGTATGGAACCCAGCAATCGATGAAGCTGAATACTATATTGGTGATAATGAAGACAGTTTTGTCCCCTCAGATGATCATCCTGCTGCCAGATCCCCGATTCCGGATTCCATTGCTAACCAGCCGCTTCAGTCTGAATACCTGTATTCAAGCAATCCATGGCTGACCGACCTGGAACTTTCAAGGGTCCGTGTCCTGACGGCCGCACTGGATGCCGGAGAAATCACCTATGAAGGTCCCTCCATTGTGAACGTACCCTTCGACAGTAAAAACGGGGTTGCTGTCTATCTGCTGAATCCGGAGGATTTTAACGGGGAAACTTTCTATGTCATGCTGCCTGATTTTCAGATGAACGATGCGCAGCTGATCGCTTTGATTTCAGCGTTTAAAGAAACAGGTATTCCTTTTGATCCTGATTCACTGAACATGCGGAACTGCTGCAGGTTCTGCAACAGTCTTGAAACCCGTCCCCTTACCAGTGATGAGCGGTTCAGGTTATACACAGCCCTGGATAAAATCCTTTCCGGAGAGCTGAACAAAGCAGATCTTGCCGCTGATGCCCGTGCTGTGACGGTAGAAAAAACCATCAGTAATAGGAGCTATGGAAGCGACAACAGGCTGTTCCGTTTCTACCCCTACAGAAAACTGACGGACGACGAACTGGCACTTTTCATCTTCGCTGAGCTTGAAAGATTTGATACCAATCCGGCCGAGCTCATGTCTGATGCAGTCTACTCCGCCATGGACTTAATCAATCTTCCGACTAATTGGATGCATGAAGAAGCCTCCTGTGCTGAAATGAACATCTACAGCAAGTACATGAAGCAGTATATGAACGTGTTTTCCATAGATGGCCCTTCAGATACCACATGCCTGCTGACAGTTAAGCATTCACAAACTCCCGGCGAGGCCGCTGAACTGTCCGGTATTCACCTGAGATACTTCCGGTCGAATGATGAAACTCATTTATACTCCGATGAAGAAGCTGAACAGGTCTGTATCGCCATGGCTCAGCAATGGGCAAAGGAAAACCTGAAACTTCCGACAGAAAATGCAGAATGGATCCTTAGCGACAAATATGGTTCAGGATTAGATTCCCAGGTTCAGCTTCTGCTTCAGACCTCGGAATGGGATATTTACCTATGGATCAATAAAACCAGCCAGCAGCCTTCCGAATGCTATCTCTATTCCCGGAAATGGTATGACATCAGCGATGAAGACCTGGACTGGATCATTTCCAATATACCGGTCGACCAAACCGATGAGAACGACACGATTAACCTTGATGCCCTGAAGGAATCTTACAGTCTGGCAAACGGCTATTCCTTCTGAGAAAACCTCTTCTTCCGGTGCCCGAAAGGGCACCGGTTTTTTATATTCCGGATCCGCAGAAAAAACTCCCCCGGTGATCGGCCGGGGGAGAAAGGAGGTTACCATGGACCGGTGGTCAGCCGGCCGCAGGAAACGTCAGTTGGAGTGGGTCGCGGTGTAGTTCCGCTGATAGATTTCCATATACTGTTCCAGACCCATGCTGTTCAGGCGGGCGATATAATCGTCCCATTCCGCTTCAACGCCGCCGCTGGACAGCCACTTGGCGCGCATTTCCTCGGCATAGTTGATGATGTCGGTCTTGATCAGGTTCAGGTCATCGGTGTCCTCTTCGCTGAGAATCATGCTGGGCAGGTAAACGCTGGTAGCGTACTTGCGATAATAGTTCTCGTTGCGGTCGAACTTCGCCTGATGGCCGGCGGAACGCGGAATCTTGCTGCCGAAGAAGTCGCTGGTCAGCGCGATCGGGCCATCGGAAGCGAAGGCTTCCTTATAGCGGAACTCGTCATAGCTCATGCCTTCGGGAGTATCGATATAATCATAGGTACCATCGCCGTTGTCCTTGATGTTGATGCCGATGGGGCCCAGGTCACACTGCATGGACTGGATCGGATCATAGAAGGTATCCACCCACTTCATCAGCAGGGCAGGATCCTTGCAGACGTTGGTAATAGAGAAACCGGTGGCTGCCATGGTGGAGTCGGGAGAGGTTCCCCAGGAGGTGGTACCGTTCGGTCCGAGGAGGGGGCTCATGGGCTCATATTCGTCCTCATGCACCGTGCCCAGGTCGAAGGAGTTCCAGCACATGAACACGCCGATGTTGGCGATTTCACCCTGGTTCTGGGAGTTGTAGGTCTTCTTGTCCATGGTGAAGCCTTCCTGGTCGATCAGGCCCTTGGCAAAGAAGTGCTCATACAGG
>JAGAAC010000134.1 GCA_017615475.1 Clostridia bacterium | reverse complement strand
CTTCCCGGCTCCTGCGCTTTTCCTTGTCCAGGGCGGTCCGGGTCTGCTGGGGAACATTGCCGTCCGGTTCCTGGTCCCGGCTGACCTTCAGCGCGTAGCTGTCATAGTTGCCCAGGTATTCCTTGATTTCGTTTCCGTCCAGTACCCAGACCTTTTCGGCAAAGCGGTTGATAAAGTAGCGGTCATGGCTGACCGAGATGATGGTTCCCGGGAAATCGCTCAGCGCGTTTTCCAGCACCTCGCGGCTGTCCATATCCAGGTGGTTGGTGGGTTCGTCCAGCAGCAGCACGTTATCCTTCCGCAGCATCAGCTCCGTCAGGGCCACCCGGCCCTTCTCGCCGCCGCTCAGGGTGCTGACCGGCGCAAACACCTCATCCCCGGTAAACAGGAACAAGCCCAGCGCTCCCCGCACCTCATACTGTTCCATGCGTGGGAAGCGGTCCCATACCTCATCCAGTACGGTTTTATTCTCATGCAGTTCCGACTGGTGCTGGTCGTAATAGCCCAGGTCCACGCCGGTTCCCCAGCGGATCGTGCCTCCGTCCGGCTTTTCCGCACCGATGAGGCACTTGAGCAGCGTACTCTTGCCGGTGCCGTTGTCGCCGATCAGGGCGATCCGGTCCCCGGCACGGACGTGCATCTTCAGGTCTTTGAAAAGGATCCGGTCCCCGTAGCCCTTGCTCAGGCCTTCGGTCATCAGCACGTCGTCGCCCGTGCGCCGGCGGGTCTCGAAGCGGAACCGGACGGTTCCCTCCTCCTGGGGCCGCTCCAGCCGCTCTATTTTATCCAGCCGCTTCTGTTTGCTTTCCGCGGCCTTGATGCTCTTTTCCCGGTTGAACCGGCGGTACATGGCAATGATGGCTTCCTGCCGCGCGATTTCCTTCTGCTGCAGTTCCCAGGCCTTCATGCGGGTCTCGTATACCGCGGTTCGTTTTTCCAGGTATTCCGTATAGTTGCCGTTGTAGGTTTCCACATTGCCCATCAGCAGCTCCGCCATCCGTCCGCAGACCCGGTCCATAAAATAGCGGTCATGGCTGATCACGAGCACTGCCCCGCGGAATCCCGCCAGGTAATCTTCCAGCCAGGCAATGCTCTTCAGGTCCAGGTGGTTGGTGGGCTCGTCCAGCAGCAGCAGGTCCGGATCGGTCAGCAGCATGCGGCCCAGGCAAAGCCGTGTCCGCTCCCCGCCGGAAAGCAGCCCGGTTTTCATATCCTGGAACTCCCGCAGCTTCAGGCCCGCCAGCACTCCCTGTACGGAGGACCGCCAGCCGTAGCCGTTGCTGCGCTCAAACTCCCTCGTCAGCGCGTCATACCGGCTGCCGAGGATTCTCAGCGCGTCGGGATCGGAACCGGAAACAGCCATTTCCTGCTCCAGGGCCCGCAGCTCCTCTTCCATGCGCCGCTGCGGTTCAAAAACGCTTTCCAGCGTTTCCAGCACGGTTTCCTCGCCGGTCAGCTCGCCCTGCTGGGCCAGGTAACCGATGCGAAGGCCTTTCTGCATATTCACGCTGCCGCTGTCGGCGGTCTCAATGCCGGCAATGATCTTCATCAGGGTACTCTTGCCGCTGCCATTGACCCCGACCATACCCATCCGTTCACCCTCCTGGAGGGTAAAGGAAACAGACTTCAGCACCTCATGGGTGCCGAAGCTCTTCTTTACATCCTGAAGGGCCAGTATAATCATGAACCTATGCTCTCTTTCAGTGTGTACACGCCGCCGACCTCATCCCGCAGGGCGACCTGCAGGCTGATATCCCGATCCGGCCGGATTCCCTCCCTCACAAGGGCATCCGCCGAGGTCCGGCGGGCAAGCAGGGGGGTGTTGTTCTCCCCGCTCAGGTGGCCGAGGATCACATTGCCGGTACCGGCATTGATCAGCCGCAGCAGTGCCTCGGAACAGGCTTCGTTGCTCAGGTGGCCGTGATCCCCCAGGATCCGTGCCTTCAGTGCCGCGGAATAACGCGGATTGGCCCGGAGCATATCCGGGTCATGGTTGCTTTCCAGCAGCACCAGGGTGCTGCCCGCCACGTTGGCATACACCTCTTCGGAGAAGTATCCCAGGTCCGTAGCCGTGGAAACGCTCAGCTCTCCGCCGTACAGCCGGAACCCCACCGGATCCGCGGCATCATGCGGAATGGAAAAAGGAACAACGCCGATATCACCGAGCCAGAAATCCTTTCCCGCCTCGATCTCCCGCATACAGTCCTGCGGGATCTTCCCCAGCTTGTCCTTCATCGCCCACCAGGTTTCCCGGGTGGCGTAAAGCGGAAGATGATACTTCCGGGCCAGCACGCCGGCGCCGGAAATATGGTCGCTGTGCTCATGGGTGATCAGCACGCCGCTGATGGTCCTGATATCCGTACCGATGGAAGCCAGCGCGTCCTCGATGGTCTTCCCGGATTTTCCCGCGTCAATCAGCAGTTTGGTGTTCCTGTACTGGCAGAACAGCGAGTTTCCGCTCGATCCGGAGTACAGGGGGCAGAAGTACATTTCCAACCTGGTTGCATCCCCGTTTCTCGTCATTCTCTGAATTCATCATTCAGAATTCATCATTCATAATGATTGTATGCCTTTACCGACCGCGTTTCCATGTCACATACTGCCGGTTTTGCCTATTCCGGAAGTGAAAGCCGGGTAAACAATTCATAATTCTGAATTGTGAATTATGAATTATGAATTGTTGCGAAGCATCCGGATCACAGATCCAAATGCTTCGCAACTCTTTCGTTCTCCGGCGGCGGCGTCATATAGTCCGGTCCGAAGAGGATCGTCAGCACCTCATCGTATTTCACCGGAATGAGGCACTCCTCCGTTTCAAAGGGCGCCTTCATTTTCTCCGCGAACTGTTCCGGATGCCACACATGCGTCATCAGTTCAAAGGCGCCATTGGACATGTGCAGGTCATTCCCGCTTTTGATCCGGGTGGACACCTTCTCATACCGCTTCGCTTTCCACGCGTAGGAGAAAGGCAGTCCCAGCAGGTGCGTCGCCCGCAGCAGGATCCGGTTCTTCAGCCCGAAGCGGCTGTAGTCCACATTCTTCTTCATCATGCCCTGCAGCAGATGAAGGTGCAGCAGGTGCAGCTTCCTCTGCCAGCCTTCCGGCGGCAGCGGATCCAGAATAAAGAAATCGGTGAAGGCGGCTGCCTTCTCCGGGTCCCGGTTCATCACCCGGGGTGTCCAGGTGTCCAGGTAGGTCAGTTCAAACCGTTCATCGCATTCTTTGGGATAAACCTCGCGGAATTTCGTAAATTCTCCCCGGGTCATCAGCAGGTCCACGTCATCATCCCAGGGAATGAACCCTTTGTGCCTGACCGCGCCCAGCAGCGTCCCGCACATCAGGTTGTACTCAATCCCGTGCCTTTCGCACACTGCCAGGATGTCCCGCAGCTGGCACATCAGTTCCTCGTGGATTTCCTCCAGCGTCAGTTCTCTTTTCATGTGCGCCTCATTCTTTCAGGAACGCTTCCGCCTTGTCAGCGATTGCTTTTCCGTCCATGCCGTATACTTCCCGCAGGTACTGCCGGTCCCCCACCACGGTGGTGAAACAGTCATCCAGTCCGATGCGCTTCACCCGGCAGCCGGTGCCGGCTTCCGCGGCCAGTTCGCAGACTGCGCTGCCGAAGCCGCCGATGATCGTATGCTCCTCCACGGTAATGATCCGCCGGTAGTTCTTCAGCAGTTCATTCACCGTCTCCGTGTCCAGGGGCTTCAGGCAGGGGAAACTGACCACCCGGGCACTGATTCCCTTCGCCGCCAGTTTTTCCGCCGCATCCATTGCCTGGGTCAGGATGCCGCCGCAGCTCAGGATGGCAATATCCTTGCCGCCCCGCAGCGTAATGGCTTTCGGGAAGCTCCAGCCCTTCACCGGGCCCTCGTGCACCTTCGGTTCGTTGCCCCGTCCCAGGCGCAGGTAGCAGGTTCCCTTCCGCCAGATCATATCATGGGTCACAGCCTCTGTTTCCGCCGGGTCTCCCGGGGTATAGCAGATCATATCGGGAATGGCCCGCATGACGGACATATCCTCCGTCGCGTGATGGCTCATGCCCAGGCTTCCGTATACAAAGCCGCCGCCGACGCACACGATTTTCACGTCCGCCTTATGGTAAACACAGTCATTCCGGATCTGCTCCAGCGGCCGGAGCACCGGGAAATTGCCGATGGAATAAACCAGCACTGTCCGGCCGGTGGTCGCCAGGCCCGCGGCCATACTGACCATGCCCTGTTCCGCGATCCCCGCGTTGATCAGCCGGTCCGGGAACCGCCGGTGAATCTGCCGGAGCACGCCAAAGCCCAGGTCGCCCGTAATCAGGACGATCCGCTCGTTCTGCGCCATTTCCTCCTCAAGCACCCGCGCAAAAGCGTCTCTCACGGTCTCTGTGCCTCCAGTTCCTTCAGTGCTGCGTCATACTCTTCTCCCTGGGGCGTCCGGTAATGCCACAGGATGTCGTTTTCCATAAAGGAAACGCCCTTGCCCTTCACCGTATGGGCCAGGATCACGGAAGGTTTCCGGCTGCCGGCGTTGTCTTTTGCCCAGTCAAATGCCTTCTGCAGCGCTTCCGTGTCATGTCCGTCCACGCTCAGGGCGTTCCAGCCGAAATCCTTCCATTTCTGTTCAAAAGGTTCCAGCCGCAGGGTTTCATCCACTGTGGCCAGACTCTGCATATGGTTATAGTCGATCACGGCGATCAGCCGGTCCAGCTTGTACTGGGCCGCCTGCAGCGCGGCTTCCCACACGGAACCCTCGTCGCATTCCCCGTCGCCCAGCACCACATAGGTGCGCCACTGGGCGCCGTCCATCTTGGCTCCCAGCGCCATGCCGACACCGACCCCCAGGCCGTGGCCCAGGGAACCGGTGGAAACCTCCACGCCGGGCACGCCCTTATGGCTCACGTGGCCGGAAAGGATGGATCCGTTGGCGTAGTGCGTTTTCAGCTGTTCCACAGGGAAAAAGCCGGTCTCCGCCAGTGCGGCATATACCGCGCTGCCCGCGTGGCCCTTGCTCAGGATCAGGCGGTCACGGTCCGGCTTTTTCGGTTCCTTCGGATCTACATTCAGCACGGAAGCATAGAGCACAGCAATAATCTCCGCGACGCTGAGCACGCTGCCGATATGGCTGCCCCGGCTCAGGTGGGTCATTTCCAGACCGTTCCTGCGGATCAGCCAGGCCAGCGTTTTCGGATCCCGTACATCCGGTTTTCCTTCAAATCCGCTGTGCACCAGCGCCTCGTAGCTCTCCATGCTGTCTCCCTCTTAATTATGAATTTGCTTTCTCTTTTCTCATAACCTCTGCCTTGTGAAATACGCCTTTGATCGTCTCAAAAAACAGTCCCGCGTCCAGCTTAAAACTCTGGCTCTTCGCGTATTCCACCCGCAGCCGGTTCTTCTCCGGCAGGATCAGCCGCTCAAAGTTAGCCACCGGGTCTTCCTCGCCCACGATCTCATCCTGGGCAATATACACAATGCTGCTGCGGTCCGTAATGCCCGGCCGCACCCACATGATGCACTGCTGTTCCTCCGTATACTGCTCCGTATACAGCAGCAGTTCCGGCCGCGGGCCCACAAAGCTCATGTCGCCTTTGATAATGTTGAACAGCTGGGGCAGCTCATCCAGCTTCAGCCGCCGCATCACCCGGCCTGCCCGGGTCACCCGGTCGTCATTCTTGGCAGTGCAGCCGCCGGTCTTGTCGGCATCCACCACCATGCTCCTGAATTTGAAAATGCGGAAAGGCTGGTTATGATAGCCTCCGCGCACCGCCCGGTAAAACACCGGTCCTTTGGAATCCAGCTTGACCCAGATCGCCAGCGGGATCATCACAACCAGTGCGGGAATCAGCAGGATCAGTGCCAGCAGAAAATCCAGGATCCGCTTGATGACCTTACTATAGAAGGGATGCGACAGCGGTCCGTCCCAGTACGGCTCCTTCGGCAGCTCATTCTTACCCATGCCTTCTCCTTAAAAGATAGAAGCATCCGGAAGCAGAAACTAAACCTCCTACTTCCTCCCTCATACCTCCTATCTGTTATTCCCCGATTTTATCGAGCATCTCATTCAAACGCTCGAGTTCTTCCCTGCTGCTGTACTGCAGCACGATCCGTCCTTTGGAAATGCTTCCCGTCAGGGTGCTCTTCAGGCCGGTCCGGCGCAGGATCTTCTCCTGCAGCTCATTCAGTTCCGCCGGCAGCCGCTTCGGCGTGGATTTCTTCTTCGGCTTCGCGCCGAGGGCCTTCACCAGCTGTTCCATCTGGCGGACGTTCAGGCCTTCATCCACTGCCTTATGGGCAAGGCGCAGCTGTTCCGCCTTGCTGTTCACGCCGGCCAGTACCCGGGCGTGACCGGCAGTCAGCAGGCCGTCCTTCACCATCTCGGTCACTTCATCCGGCAGCTGGAGCAGGCGCAGCATATTGGCTACGGCAGGGCGGCTCTTGCCCAGCCGGGTGCTGACCTTCTCCTGGGTATATCCGCACTGATCCATCAGGGCACGGATCCCCTTCGCGGCTTCGATGGGATTCAGGTCTTCACGCTGCAGGTTTTCAATCAGCGCGATTTCCCGCTGGCGGATCACGTCAATATCCTTGACGATGCAGGGCAGGGTTTCCAGTCCGGCTTCCCGGCCCGCACGGTAACGGCGTTCACCCGCAATGATCATATAACGGCCGCCGCCTGCGGGAGCTACCAGCAGCGGCTGCAGCACGCCCTGCTCCCGGATGCTGTCCGCCAGCTGGCTGATGCTTTCCGGGCTGAAGGTGCGGCGAGGCTGATCCGGGTTTGGATCCAGTTCACCCACAGAAATCTCCTGGATGCTGGTTCCCCAGTCTTCGGCGCCTGCGAACAGGGAGTCCAGACCCCTTCCCAGGCCATGCGTCTTCTTCGGCATAACTGCAGTCTCCTAATGATTACTTCTTTTTCTTGTTGCGGGACAGTACTTCCTTTGCCAGGGATTCATAGGCCATGGCGCCGCTGCTGCGGGGATCGTAGATGCAGATCGGTTCACCGTGGCTCGGTGCCTCACCCAGCCGGACGTTCCGCGGGATCGTGGTGGCAAACACCGCCTTCTTGAAATGCTTCTTCACCTGGTCCACCACCTGCAGTCCCAGGTTGGTCCGGCCGTCCAGCATGGTCAGCAGGATTCCCTCGATTTCCAGGTGGGGATTAAAGGTGTGCTTCACCCGGTTTACGGTGTCCATCAGGGCCTTCACGCCCTCCAGCGCGTAATACTCGCACTGGATCGGAACCAGGACGCTGTCCGATGCCGCCATGGCGTTCAGGGTCAGCAGGCTCAGGCTCGGCGGGCAGTCAATGAAAATGAAATCATAATCGTCCCGCACCACACCCAGGAGCTTCTTCAGATAGAATTCCCGTTCCTTCACGCTGACCAGTTCCACTTCTGCGCCTGCCAGGCGGATATCCGATCCGATCAGCTTCAGCTTTTTGATGTCTGTATCCTGAATACAATTCTTCAGGTCCGCGCGGCCCATCAGGGCGTCATACACCGAGCTGCGCTCGTTCACCCCCCGGCCAAAGCCGCTGGTGGTGTTTCCCTGTGGATCCAGGTCCACCATCAGGACCTTTTTACCCGCCTGCGCGATGGCGGCAGACAGGTTCACGGCTGTGGTGGTTTTACCCACCCCGCCTTTCTGATTCGCGATCGCGATGATTTTAGCCATATGTTTTTGCCTTTCATGAGGAACTCCGGACAGCGGTTTACGCTTCCGGAGCTTCTCCGTTCTCAATTCTTTCGATCATATCGATCCGCCGCTGATGGCGGCCGCCCTCAAATTCGGCGGTCAGCCAGTGACGGGCGATCATCTTCGCCAGTTCCGTGCCCACCACCCGGGCGCCCATGGTCAGGATATTGCTGTTGTTGTGCCGTTTGCTCAGCTCCGCGCTGTATACGTCGCTGCAGGTGCAGACCCGGATGCCTTTTACCTTGCCCGCCGCGATACCGATGCCGATGCCGGTGCCGCAGATCAGGATTCCCCGGTCGCACTCGCCGTCAGCCACCGCCTTGGCGGCCTTGTAGCCATATACCGGATAGTCGTCATCCCGGTTGTTCGCGTCATAATTGCCGTAGTCTTTCCAGGCGAGTCCCATCTCGTCCAGCATCTTCATCAGTTCCTGTTTCAGGGCCACTCCGGTATGGTCACAAGCCAGCGCTATCATGGTATACACTCCCGTTTAAACAACTATTCCTTCAGCATGCCGAAGGGGGTATGGGGCGCTCTCGTGCGCGGTGCGCGGAGCAGGAATTCTGCTCGCGGTGCGCGCGCGGCTCCTTGCGGAAAGCCCCCCCATTTCATTATTATTCCTTCGCATAGGAATATATGATATAATACATCATCATGTTCCGAATTTCAAGGAGGCCGGAAGATCATGCCCCTGCATCACTGCGAGCTTTGTCACATTGATCTGGACCGGATTGCGGTTCGCCGCGGCGGCCAGATTCTGCTCCAGGATGTGTCCATGCACATTCACTGCGGGCAGCTCACTGTCCTGATCGGCCAGAACGGCGCCGGCAAGACTACCCTGATCCGTGCGCTGCTGGGACAGATCCCCCACACAGGCCTCATCCGCCATGTGGACGGCCG
>JAGAAC010000133.1 GCA_017615475.1 Clostridia bacterium | reverse complement strand
CGCCTGTTTTGTCAGGGTTGTTATTACTTCAGGTTATACAGCTTCTGAACCACTTCGTCTGTCTTGTCTTCTTCCAGGCAGGTGATGGTGATATAAGCCATGTAATCGCCCTTCAGCAGCCAGATCTGCTTCAGGTAGGCCGGGACGCCCTGCGCTTCGTAATACACATTCACGCCGGAGTAATCCTTCTTTTCAACGCGGATCTTCGCACTGTCCATCTTCACGTTCTCAAAACCAATCTGGCTGTACATTTCCTTGGAAGCATCCAGGGAGCTGGAGATCACCATATCGATGCCCATCGTTTCGATGGCTTCCATATAGTCCTTCATGTCCCTCAGCATGATATTGATGTTGCTCTTGCCGTCCGGCGCGGTGGCCATCATAATCGTTACATTGTCATCCAGTCCAATATCCTGTTTCAGGTTGGACTCGATCACCTCTGTGGTCACCTGGTTCAGGGCATTCAGTTCTTCCTCGCTGTACAGATGCCAGTCGCCCAGTTTAAAACCCAGGCCCAGGAATTCATTTTCGTAGTTGCCGTTCACTTCTTTACCGAAGATGGAAGCGGCGTCAATATCCTTGCTGATATCTGTCGGGGTCGCTTTTTTCGTGGATTTCTTCGAGTACTTCACATCCGTCGGGGTCGCTTCACTCGCGTATCCCACGGCGGCAAAGCACAGAATAAACACCATAACTAAACACATTATCTTTTTCATTTGACTATTTTCCTTTCAATCATGAAGTGTATTTGAATAATGACTTTTTACTCAATAATGCGGTTCACATAAACCGCGGTGATCTGCCCGTCATCTCCGACGGTAAACTTCGAAACAGATCCGCTTCTTCCCCTGAACCGGAACCTTCCCCGGTCTTCTGCCCGCTGTCCTGCCAGCATGGACTGCAGAAAGCTCAGCGTAACCCCATGGGAAACCACCAGTATATTCTCCTCATCGTTTTCCATGATTTCCCGGAAAAACGGTTCCACCCGGGCCCATAGTTCCCGGTCTGTCTCGGCGGACGGAAAAGGCCGGTAATCCGGATCAAATCCGGGACCCTGGGGCGCTTTGTTTGCCCGGTACCATTCCACGCTCATTCCGCTGCCTTCGCCGGCGTCGCATTCCCGCAGTTCATCGCGGAAAACAGGCGTCAGTTCCAGGCTTCGGTTTATTTCTTCCGCCGTCTGCCGGGTCCTGAGCTGGGGAGAAACATACATCCGGAAGTTTTTTCCGGCGGTTTCCTCTTTCAGCCGTTTACCGATCCGGAAGGCTGTTTCCAGCCCCCGTTCCGTCAGGGCCCATTCATGCCGGGAACCGCAGTGTCCGCTCAGGTGATGCTCCGCTTCCGTATGCTGGACGGTCAGAATTGTTTTCATCCTTATTCAGCTCCGAGGGAATCCAGTTTGTCGTCAATTGCGTCGATCATGTCGTGCAGCACATTGACCCGGTCTTCCCATTCGTAGTATTCATCCTCTTCATCGTCCGGATCCGGTTCCAGGACCATCAGCCCGTCCAGGGTGTCCTGAAGCTGCCGTTTAAACTCCGCCAGCTCCTCCCCGTCCATTTCCTCAAGCAGGGATTCGTCCAGGTCATCGATTTCTTCGGGTTCAAACGGCATAGACATTTTTCTTTCCTCCAGTCACCTTGTTTTTCGGGTTAAGGGGTTACAATGCTCAGCCGGCTATATCGTCTTCAGCGTCGTCAATTTCCATCTCGCTGTCTTCCCCGAGCAGGAAGGCAAAGAGCTCCGTAAATTCTTCCGTGGAGGTTTTGGCGCCGATTTCAACAGCCACAACTTCCTTGTTCTTGTTCACGATTACGGTAGTTGGAATGCCAAGGACACCGAGTTTTTTGCTGATCTGGTCCACGTCGCTCATAACCGGGAACTTCAAGCCCATTTCCTTCACAAAAGCATCAATGGTTGCGCCGTCATCACGTACGATATCCGTATCAATCGCGATCAGGCCGATCTTGTCGGAATACTTTTCCCAGGCTTCTTCCAGGAAAGGGAATTCATACTGGCACGGTCCGCACCAGCTGGCCCAGAAGTTGATCACCATCAGCTCATGGTTGTCCAGCGCTTCATACAGGGTGTAGTTTTCGCCGTTCATGGTTTCAATGGAAAAATCTTCCATTACCTTCCCCATCATATTTTCGACGCCCTCCGGTTCACTGGCCAGCGCGCCGGTCGCGAGGGCCAGCGCCATAATCAGTGCGAGCGCACAGGCTGTCAGTCTTTTCATTGTGTTATTCCTCCTTCGTTCCCCGTCTCGGGGGTTTTCACAGCATAAATGCTGTACTTATATAAGGTTTCAGCACGCTGTTTTCTTCCCGAAACGGCAAATCCGGATCAATAGAACTGGATTTCGGCGATGTTCATCTCATACTTTGTACTGCCCTCGCCGATGTAGAAACGGTCAAAATAAAGGTCTACAGACGTCACGGTTCCGTATCCGTCCCCCAATGGGAAAATCTGGTATTCGCGCAGGTATTCATCCGGAACAGAGACCTTGTGCTCATAGGTTCCGTAGGAGGTATGGATCACCACCCGGATGCTTCTCACCCGGGCCCGGGCGTAGTAGGAGCTGTAGGACTCCGTGTTTCCGTTTACAATCCCGATGGATTTGATCGTCGCCGGCTGGCTGAAGACTGCGGTCAGTTCCGGATACTCGTCCCCCATTTCGGAGTTCCAGATCGTGTAATGGAACGCCGTTGCCATGTCCCCGTCGCACATTCTCTTCACCCAGTTGGGCGTGTTGGCGCTGTTCTTGGTCCGCCCTTCCACAAACTGCTGTGTGGACCAGTTGGCATAGACCGGCGTCAGTCCCGGCTGCGGATTGATGTTCGCCGGTTCCGGTGTCACGTTCTGTACTCCGGACCGGGTGTAATAGAATGTCACGCTTTCCTGTCCGCCCGGCTTAAATTCAACATACGCGTTTCCGGGCGCGGTATATCCGTTCAGCGCCGGCGGATAAATCGGCTGGCTGCTGTAGATCACCTGGGTAAAGGATCCCAGCGGCGTCCCATTCAGTTCATAGCAGTAGATCAGGATCGTCTCGCCGCTGTTCGACGCGCCGCTGCCGATTCCGGCGGAAGGCGGCGTGGTATAGGTGGGCACATTGTACGCGGGTCCGGAGTTGGACGCGCTGGTGCCGATCCCCGCTGTAGGCGGCGGATTGTACGCCGGAGCGACATAGGCG
>JAGAAC010000132.1 GCA_017615475.1 Clostridia bacterium | reverse complement strand
TCGAAGAAGCCCATTGCATCATAATAGGCCAGGATCGCCTCAGGCGTCATTTCTGCCTTGCTGTGGTAAGGCATCATGGCTTCGCTGTCTTCCGGCGTGAAATAGTATTCAATATGGCACTGTCCGCAGGACAGCGACGCCGCCTTGATTTCACTGACGTTCGCACCCAGCGCCTCATTCACATACTGGTGGGTGACAACCATCTTGCCGCCGTTGCCGTCATCCGCTCCATGACAGGTATAACAGGAGATCGGCTGTGTCATCTGAGCCATGACTTCGTCAAAAGCCATAGAATATACGCCGACGCCCAGTTCCTCAATCATCTTGTGCATATCCGGCGTCTTGCAGGTCAGGCAGTTGGCCTTTGGATGTGGCCGCTGTGTCTTTGCCACATCTGTCAGGGTGTAGTAATGTCCGCGGGCACTGCCATAATCCTTTGCAAACCCATATCCTTCATAAATGTTCACCAGATACGGATCCTGTTCCAGATAATCTGTCACATAACTGTTATCCTGTTCATTACCCATAGAAACAGCGATAAGCGACAGCATATCGCTGCCGCTTATCGCGGATGTATTATTCTCTTCATTGGGTTCTTCCGCAGGCGTTTCCGCCGCAGGTTTGTCCGCAGCTGTTCCACCGCCCGCCATCTTTGCCAGGATCTCTTCCATGGCTTTCTGTACGGAACCGGCAGAGAACTGCAGAGTTGCGCCTGTAATAGCATCCGGAGCCGCGCTGCCGCTCTCCAGGATCGCCTTGGCCCACTCCTCGCGGATGGCATCGGTCAGCAGGTCTTTTCCCTCTTCTCCCTCGGAGAAGATCTTCACGTCTGCCAGTTTTCCGTTCTTCGCGTAGGCAATGACAGTCACTTTGCTGAAAGCATTTTCCGCCTCGGCACGGTATCCGGCATAGGCAGGCACAGCCTTTTCAGGAGCAGCCGCAGCCGGCTCTTCCTTTTTTTCGGGAGCAGCTTCCGCCGCCGCGGGTGCTTCCGTGGCAGCCGCTTCAGTCTTGGGCTCCTCAGCCGCAGGCTCTTCTGCGGGTGCTTCAGCGGTTTCTCCGTTCATCCGGCCCAGAATTTCCTCCATGGCTTCCTGCACGGAACCGGCAGAGAACTTCAGGGTGGCGCCGGTAATGGCGTCCGGAGCTGCACTGCCGCTCTCCAGGATGGCCTTCGCCCACTCCTCACGGATCGCGTCCGTCAGCAAGTCTTTCCCCTCTTCCCCTTCGGAAGTGATCTTCACATCCGTCAGGGTACCGTTCTTCGCGGAGGCAGTCACGGTCACCTTGCTGAAGGCATTCTCCTTCGTGGCGCGGTAAACTGCGTAAGCCTGTCCATCAGAAGCGTCTTCCTGCTTGGTTTCCGCCTTCTCTGCGGGGGCTTCGGTCGCTTCCGCGGCAGGTTCAGCTGTTGCTTCCGCAGCCGGTTCTTCCGTCGCGGCTGCTTCTTCCTTCTGTTCGCCCGCGGGCAGGACACTGTTGATCGCCTTCAGGGCGGCATTGGAAGTAATCGTGGCGCCGGTCAGCGCTTCGATTCCGTCCTCACCGTAGGTGAAGGGGCCGCTCTTGCCGACAAACTGGTCAGTGAACGCCGCTTCGGAAGCCCGCTGGCCCAGGCCTGCGGTTTCGTTCGGGGTATCAATGGTCAGCGCCTGGATTTTGTTCTCTCCGTCCAGGGTCACATGAACCGTCACGTCTCCGCCGAAGCCCTGCTCGGCAGCGGTAACGGCAGCATCTTTTGCCGCAGCCGTTCCGATCGCTTCAGCAGGTTCTTCTGCCGGTGCGGCTTCTTCCTTCTGTTCGCCTGCGGGCAGGACACTGTTGATCGCTTTCAGGGCAGCATTGGATGTAATCGTGGCGCCGGTCAGCGCTTCGATTCCGTCCTCACCGTAGGTGAAGGGGCCGCTCTTGCCGATGAACTGGTCGGTGAACGCCGCTTCGGATGCCCGCTGACCCAGGCCCGCGGTCTCGTTCGGGGTGTCGATAGCCAGCGCCTGGATCTTGTTTTCTCCGTCCAGGGTCACATGAACCGTCACATCGCCGCCGAAGCCCTGCTCGGCTGCGATAATGGCATTTTCGTCCGCCGCGGCTGCTTCCGTCTCTTTGGCCGGTTCTTCCGCAGCGGGTTCCGCGGCAGGTTCTTCCGCCGCATCCTCACCGGTAACAGCCTTGTTGATCGCCTTCAGGGCAGCAGTGGAGGTCACTGTCGCGCCGGAAAGGGCTTCAATTCCGTTCTCACCGAAAGTGAAGGGGCCGTCCTTGCCGATGAACTGCTCGGTGAATTCCGCGTCGGAAGCACGCTTGCCCAGGCCTTCGGTTTCGTTGGGCGTATCAATGGTCAGCTCCTGAACTGTATTTCCGTTCAGGACAACATGGGCTGTTACGTCACCGCCGAAACCCTGCTCCGTCGCTTCTGCTTCGGAAGCTCCCGCAGGCAGTTTCTTTGCCGACGGGTCATACTTCAGTGATCCGGTTCCGCTGAACACGCCGGTCATAGCCAGGACAATTGCCCCAACCAGCACAGCGCAGACTGCGATCCGGATCCATTGTTTCTTTGCAAAATAGTCCATTTTCTTCCCTCCATCAATTCGGAGTGGTCATGATTACTTTGGCAGGGCACTTCTCGGCGCATTTGCCGCAGAGGGTGCACTTTTCCGGATTGATCCGTGCCAGGGAGCCGTCAAACTCAATGGCTTCAGACTCGCACTGCTTTACGCACAGGCCGCAGCCGATGCAGCCGGCGGAACACATTTTCCGGACAGCCGGTCCCTTATCCTTGTTGGAGCACTGCACACGGATGATGCGGCTCTCCGGAATCAGGGAAATCAGGCCCCTCGGGCAGGTCTTCGCGCACAGTCCGCAGCTGACGCAGCGGTTCCGGTTCACAACGGCAACACCGTTCTGAATGGTAATGGCCTGTTCCGGGCAGACCTCGGCGCAGGAGCCGAAGCCCAGGCAGCCATAGGTGCATTCCGTGATATTCATGCCGGAGAGCACAGCGGTCCGGCAGTCTTTGATACCCACATAGTTGCCCTGGTTTTTCGTCACATCGCAGGTTCCTTTGCAGGCAACAAACGCGACTTTCCGTTCCATTGCGCCTGCGGTAGTGCCCATGATATCTCCGATTTCCTGGGCCACGGGAGCGCCTCCCACAGGGCAGGCATTGACCGGAGCATCTCCTTTGGCGATGGCAGCCGCCAGCGCGTCACAGCCGGCAAAGCCGCAGGCGCCGCAGTTGTTTCCGGGCAGCTTTTCCCGCACGGCCACTTCCCGCTCATCCACTTCAACAGCAAACTTTTTGCCGGTAAATACCAGGCCCGCGCCGACGCATACGCCGATAACCGCGATGACCAGGGTCGTGATCAGAATAATGTTCATCTGTCCGCCCCTCCTCTCACAGTACCAGGCCGCCAAAGCCCATAAACGCGATGGACATCAGCGCCGCGGCGATCATGACAATAGGTGCTCCGCGCAGCGGCTTGGGAAGATCCTTCTCGTTGATCCGGGAACGGATGCCTGCCAGCAGCACGATGGCGATGGTGTAGCCCACCGCGGTGCCGAAGCCGCTCGTTACGCACTGAATGAAATTGTAACCGTCCTGCACGTTGGTCAGGGCTACGCCCAGCACCGCGCAGTTGGTGGTGATCAGGGGAAGATAAATACCCAGTGCCTTATAAACTGCCGGGGACTTTTTCTTCAGGAACATTTCCACAATCTGCACCAGGGCCGCGATGACCAGGATGAAGATAATGGTCTTCATGAAATCCATGCCCAGGGGCTTCAGCACATAGTCATACAGCAGGCTGGCCACCGCGGAAGCAATGGTAATAACAAAGATAACGGCGCCGCCCAGGCTGATGGAGGCTTTCATCTGCTTGCTGACACCCAGGAAGGAGCAGATACCGAGGAACTGATTCAGCACCACATTGTGAACCAGCGCGCTGGTCACAATGATCATAATCAGGCTTGTATTATTCATGCTTCAGCGCCTCCCTTCTGCTCTTTTTTCTCTTCCGGTTCGCTGTCCCGTGTTTCGCAGGCTTCACTGCACAGGGCGCAGTTGCCGTCGCAGCCGCTCTCCACCAGTTTGCGCTGGCGGGTCTTGATGCCGATGGCATTCATCACCGCGATGATCAGTGCGAAGACCAGGAAGGCTCCCGGAGGCTGGATGAAAATGGTCATACCGAAGCTTTCCGGCAGCAGGCGGAATCCGAAGACCGTACCCGCGCCCAGCAGCTCACGGATCATGCCGGCCAGGGTCAGGGCAACCGTAAAGCCCAGGCCCATACCGATGCCGTCCATCACGGACAGCAGCGGCGTATGCTTGTTGGCATAGGCTTCAGCCCGGCCGAGGATAATGCAGTTCACAACAATCAGGGGGATGTAGATGCCCAGGGCCTCATAGAGGCTGGGAAGATAGGCTTCAATCAGCAGTTCCGTCACCGTCACCAGGCTGGCAACGATCACGATGTAGGCAGGAAGCCGGACCTGATCCGGGATCACTTTCCGCAGGCAGCTGATTACGAAGTTGCTCAGCACCAGCACGGCCAGTGTGCTCAGGCCCATGCCGATACCGTTGGATGCCTGGGTGGATACCGCCAGTGCCGGACACATGCCCAGCATCAGCACCAGTACCGGGTTTTCCTTAATCAGGCCGTTCCAGAGGCGTTCGATATACTTTTTCATCTCAGTTGCCTCCTTTCAGCACAGTTTCATAGAAATTCAGACCGGCATTCAGGGCATTGGTCACAGCCGTGGAGGTAATGGTCGCGCCGGTCAGGGCACTGATCTCGTTCTCTCCGGCATCGCCCTTCACCAGGCTCACGCTGCCGCTCTTGCCCGGGAACTGGTCCTTGAAGGAATCTTCATTGGCCCGCATGCCCAGACCGGCGGTTTCATTCAGTTCGGTGAAGGAAATCTTCTTAACCTCGCCGTCCGGTGTCAGGCCCAGCGCCATGGTCACATCGCCGCCGAAGCCCTTGGAGGAAACGCTCAGGGCATAGCCGACCACGTTGCCGCCCGCATCCTTGCCGACAATCGCTTCGTTGATCCGGGTGGAACCGTATTCCGTTCCCCAGTTTCCGCCGGCCAGCTCTTCCAGCTTCGCCTTTGCGGCTTCGGAATCCTCAAAGGTTTCCGCTTCGGGGCAGACTTCCCTGTAGGAAGCCCGTTCCGCCTGCAGCTTCTGGTCTTCAATGGTGTCCTTGGTCATGGAATACACACCGCTCAGCGCCACGCCGGCGATCGCCGCGATCAGCGTCAGGGCGATCACGGGCCGCGGAATCCGGAAGGGCTCCTTGCTCGTCTTCCGGGTCTTGCCGATCTTCCGGTAGGCAAAAGGCTTCTGGACGATATAGGTGTCAATCAGCGGAGAGCAGACGTTACCGATAATAATCGCGTAGCTGAAGGAGTCAGCCGTGTTGCCCTTCAGGCGGAACAGACCGCCCAGCACACCGATCAGGCATCCATAGATGAACTGGCCCAGGCGGCTGACAGGGCTGGTCACATAGTCCGTGGCCATGAAGAAGGCACCCATCACCACACCGCCGCCGCACAGATGCGCCAGCAGGTAGGCAGGATCAAATCCCTTTCCGCCGAAGAGGCCCAGGAATACCGTAAAGCCGATCAGCACGGAGAAGCAGATCTGTCCGTGGATAATGTCCATGCTCCACAGCAGGAGGCCGCCGGCCAGAAGTGCCAGGATGGAGCTTCCGATAACGCCGTCCGCGGTGCCAAGGAACATCTTGGTGATATCCACAACCTCACCGGCCTTCATGGCTCCCACCGGGGTCGCCGTTGCCACGGCGTCCACCACCGGCTTGATCGCCATTGCGTTGGCGAAGGAGATTAGCAGGAAGCACCGCGCGGCCAGCGCGGGGTTGATGAAGTTCTTGCCCAGTCCGCCGAAACAGCCTTTGCAGACCACAATAGCGAACACGGAACCGATCACCGGGATATACAGGGGTGTCTGCGGTCCCAGGGACAGGGCAAGCAGCAGTCCTGTGACCACCGCGCTGCCGTCCCAGATTGTGCTCGGTTTTTTACATGCTTTGCAGAAAAGCCATTCAGACGCCACCGCGGAAACGATCGCCAGTGCCACAACCCCGAAAGCATTCCAGCCGTATACCAGAATACCGACGATCGTGGCAGGCAGCAGGCTCAGGGTGACCATCCGCATGATAAAAGGAGTTGTCCACTTATCTCTTGCGTGAGGAGCCGCGGAAATGTTCAGCATCGTATTCACTTCTTAGCGCCTCCTTCCCGTTTTCTCTTTTCAAGGATCTCAGCTTTGGCCTGTTTGAATGTCGGCGTCAGCGGGCGCTTGGCCGGACAGGCAAAGCTGCAGCTGCCGCACTGGATGCAGTCCATACCGTACAGCTTCTTTTCATACCGTTCCAGGTCTCCCGCGATCGCGGCGTCCGCCATCAGCTGGGGCGTCAGGCCCATCGGGCACACAGTCGTGCAGCGTCCGCAGCGCAGGCAGCTGGTCATGACCGCTTCCGCGGCTTCCACCGGATCCTCGGCGAGCAGCGTCAGACCGTTATTCTGCTTCTGGATCGGGATATCCAGCGATCCGATCGCGATACCCATCATGGGTCCGCCGGAAAGCGCCTTCCGGATCTCCATGCCTTCCTTCACGCCGCCTGCCGCTTCCAGCAGTTCAGCGTAGCTGGTGCCCACCCGGACAATATAGTTGCCGGGTTCGGCAACAGCCTCACCGGTAATGGTGAAGCACTGGCTGAACAGCGGTTCTCCGTAAAGCACAGCCCGCTGGATCGCGTAAAGCGTACCCACGTTCTGCACCACGCAGCCCACGTCCGCCGGCAGTTTGCTGGTGGGGAAATCAACACCTGCCACAGCCTGGATCAGGCTGCGCTCACCGCCCTGGGGATACTTGGTAATCATGGTCCTTACACTGATTCTGGGTTTGTCGGAAACAGCGCGGCTCATGGCCGTAATTGCTTCAGGCTTGTTGTCCTCAATGCAGATCACGCCCTCCGCGTTCGGGAAAAGCCGGAGAACCAGCTCCAGTCCCTCCGCGATTTCATTGGAATGGATCCTCATCAGCTGGTCGTTACAGGTCAGGTACGGTTCGCACTCCGCACCGTTGGCGATGACATATTCAATGGCATCCGGATCCTTGGGCTGAAGCTTCACCGCTGCCGGGAAGCCCGCTCCGCCAAGTCCGACAATACCTGCCGCCTGAACCCGCTGGATGATCTCACTGTTGGACAGCTGTGCCGCGTCAATCTTCTGCGTATAGTCCGCATAAGGCGTGAACTGGCCGTCATTGTCAATGACAATGCATTCAGCCATTCCGCCGCCCAGCACACGACGCTTTTCGATTGCCTTCACCTTGCCCGAGCAGCTGGAATGAATCGGTGCGGAAACAAAGCCGTCCGCTTCTGCGAGCAGCTGCCCCACCTTTACCTCATCATTCTTTTGTACCACCGGTTTCGCGGGTTTTCCAATGTGCATGGAAAGCGGGAAAACCATCTCTCCCTTCGGATCGAAGAGACGCAGACGGCTTTCCCGGCTCAGGTCCTTATGGCCTGCGGGATGTACGCCGCCGCGAAATGTGTTTTTCACTGCAGTGCCGACTCCTTTCGTGTTATACTTTCTCGCTCAGCCGGAACAGAGCAGGTACGGATTGCGTTCTTCCGCAGCCAGCTCTCCGGTCGAATCTCATGGAATTGTGTCCGGGGTTTTCATCGCCCCGGAAATCGCAATTGGCCAAATTTAATTCTAACAGACTCGCTTTTAAATGTAAAGAAGAAACCCCTTTTTCAAAGGCATAAAACACCGGTTCCGAAGAGTCTGTCAGGTTGACACTTTTCCTATTATTTAATAAAATATAATGTCTGTGTTTTTATACTTTTTAGGGAATGAATCTGCAAGGAGGGAGAACCGTCATGCGCCCTGGTTTATACCGTTCGTTTTCCCTTCGGCTGCTGCTTCTGATCCTCTGTGTGATAATGGCCCTGCCGGCATCCGTATCCGCGGAAACAGAGCTGAGAGGATACAGTCCGGAGCAGGGATATATATACGTCAGCCTGGGGCAGTATCCCCAGACAGCCGACGGCCGGGTTCAGCCGGTTCTGTGGCGCGTGCTGGCCGCGGATGACGAGAAATGCATCCTCCTGAGTGAATACATCCTCTTTGCCCGGTGCATGAACGCGAGCCTGACCGCTTACCGGGATGAGCTCAAAGGGGATTTCAGCCGCACGGATCTGTGCACCTACCTGAACACGGTTTTCCTCGAAGATGCGTTCTCCGGGGATGAGGCTGCCATGCTTCTTCCCATGGAGGGTGTCGGCAAGGTTTTCCTTCCCAGCGTGGATGATCTGAAAAACAAAAGCTACGGTCTGGGTGAAACGCTCGTTGGCTCGGAAAATGTCAAAAAGATCCTGGCCAACCCGGGACTTCGCGCCTGGGGAACCGAATGGGCAATCATGAACAACGGATATGACCCGGCCGAATATACGGACCTGAAAAAGAAATATGAGGGCTCTTCCAGAAAAAAGATGCCCCTGAAGGAGCTGCGCCTGTTTGAATACAGCAAAGGCAAAGGCAGTCACAGCCCCTACTGGACCCGTGACGCTTCCGCGTCCGACGGCCGCCAGGCACGCTGCACCAAGGCTACCGGCGGGATCGGACGGCTGGAAGTCGGCCGGGATAATCTCGGCGCTAGGCCGATGATCTATCTGGAGCAGGGTTCCTATACCATTGCTTCCGGAACCGGCTCCATGGATGACCCCTGTATCATTGTCAGAAAGGGCGAATAAAATGCTTCGTAAAACGCTTCCCTGTTTCCTGGTGCTGCTCCTGCTGATGCTTGCCGTATCCGGCTGTGTTCTGGCTGAAACCGCGCCTGCGGCGGATAACACTGCCGAGTTTAACGGCATGTCCTTCCCCCTGGATGCTGAATATATCAGTCTGGGTGACACTGTTGTGCAGGATTTTGACGCTTTCGAAGCCTTTCTGGATCGTTTTACCGGGCTGAAGCAGGTGGATATGTGGGAAACAAAAATGCCCGCGGATCTGTGTGACCGCCTGGCTGCCCGCTATCCCGGAATGAAATGGGGATGGACCATGGTGCTGCAGGGCAAAGACCATCAGCACCTGATCCGTACCGACTATACTTCCTGGTCCACGCTGCATAACAACACCACTTCCCACCACGAAAGCAAAGACTTTTCCATTCTCCGCTACTGCTGGAACCTGATGGCCCTGGATATCGGCCACAACAGCGTCACGGACCTGGAATTCCTCCGGGATCTTCCGAACCTCCGCGTGCTGATCGTCGCCTGCAACCAGGTGACGGATATTTCTCCCCTGGCAGACCTGAAAAACCTGGAATACGCGGAACTGTTCAAAAACAAGATCAAAGACCTGAGTCCCCTTTCCGGGCTGGAGCATCTTCTGGACCTGAACATCTGCTTCAACTTCGTGGAAGACTACGATCCCCTGCAGAACCTGAAGAGCCTCAAACGACTCTGGATCTATTCCAGCCGTGTTCCCAACCAGTCCCCGCCGGACAATATCGTCCGCTTCCTGAAGGAATCCCTGCCCGACGCGCAGGTTGACTCCACCCACTATTCCACCGCGGGAACCTGGCGTTTTGTTTACGGCAACACCCGCCACCCGCATTATGACGCCATCGTCAGGATGTTCGGGGAGGATCACAATCACCCGCATTATGAATACATTCCCTTTGAGGACAGCTTCCCGCTGACGGAAGAAACCGCCGCTGCCGACGATCAGGCCGCACCTGCGGAAGCGCCCTCGGAAGTCCCGGCAGATACTCCGCTTCCCACGCCGGAAGAAACCGCCGCGCCGGCTGAAGAACCCGCTGCCGCTGCCGCGCCGCGGACGGACTACCTGCTTCCCATAGACTTTACTCCCGGCAGAGATCCTTCTCCCGACGGTTATACCGATAACGGCTACTCCGATTCCACCATCCAGGTGACGGTGGATTCCGGGCTCTTTGAGGACTGTGTCTACTGGGTTGCGGATATCCATATTAAAGACGCTTCGCAGCTGCGTACCATGTCCGCTACGGAATCCGGCTCCTTTGAAAAGAATGCCCAGCGCCGTCCGGAGGCGCTGGCGGAGCGTTCCAAAGCCGTTGTTGCCCTGAACGGCGATTACTACGACAGCACCGAGCGGAAATCCCGCGGCTTTATCCTCCGGCAGGGCACCCTGTTCCGGAATAACCTGGACGAGCCCGGTCCCTGGGATGCCCGCTTTATGGATGTGCTTCTCATTGACAGCAACGGCGATTTCCACATCGTTTACCAGCCCGTCAAAGACGCGGTCATCACGGTGCCGGACAACGGAACCATCCTGAACTCTTTCTCCTTCGGTCCCGCCCTGGTCGACAACGGGGAGCTGATTGAGGATTTCCAGGGAGCCGACCGCTGGATCAACATGGCAGCGGATGAGTACCGCCAGCGGATCTGCATCTGCCAGGCGGGCCCGCTCCACTACAAAGTCATCTGCTGTGCCGGCCCCTACAAGGGCAACACAGGCATGACCATTGCCCAGTTTGCCCGCCTTGTCAAATCCCAGGATGTGCAGGTTGCCTATAACCTGGACGGCGGAGATTCTACCTGGCTCTATTTCAAGGGCGCCAAGGTCAACGACCTGGGAAGCACCGGCCGCAAGCTGATGGATATCATCTATTTTGCCTCGGCAGAATAAGAGAAACGGACATGAAACCATGATGACAGAAACTTTGTATCCCATTCTGATCGCCGCGGGCTGTACAGCCTCGGTGATCCTGTTTGCCGCCGGCCTGAAGCGCAGGAGTCTTTCTCCTGTATACGCGCTTCCTTTCACGGCTGCCGGTCTCCTGCTGGCCTTTATTCTCGGAAAGGCCTTCTTCCTGCTTTTTAACTGCTTCCAGCTGTCCGTCGCAGGCCTGTTCAGCCCCGTACCCTCGGAGTTTTCCTTCGCCGGCTGCCTGGCCGGTCTGGTACTGGGTGTGGCGCTGGCAGCCCGTGCGACGAAACGTCCGGTACCTTCGGTACTGGACAGTTTTGCTTTACCCTGCTGTGTCCTGGCTGCCTTTGTGCGGTTTGCGGAAGCCTTTGCAGGCGATCTCGGGCTGGCTGAAATGGCGACCTTCGGCCTGGAGGAGATTTCCGAAGGTTCCGCGCTGGCCTTCTTCCCCCTGGCCGTCCGCGATCAGTGGGGGCAGTGGCTGCTGGCCCTTTCCACCCTGGAAACCATCGGTGCGCTGATTGCCGCAATCCTGGTAATCCGCCATGACACCGCCGGCAGGAAGGTTCGCTCCGTTCCCCGTGAAGGCACTCTCATTGAGCCGGCGCTTTTTATCCTGTGCACCTTCGGCTTTTTCTTCGAAACTGCCAGGATCTCCGGTGTCGTGTTCTATTATGTACATATTGAGCAGCTGCTCAGCGCCCTGATCATGCTCGGCCTGCTGATCCGTCTCTGCGCCCGCCTTTCCCGCGCGGGCAGGCGGCTCCCCTGGCTTCCCGTCGGTCTTTTCATCCTGTGCATCGCGCTGAACGGCTTCAGCCAGTACTTCCTGGATAAGGCCTGGCGTTTTTCCGGTTTGTTTTCAGAGGCAGTGTTCAGCTGGCTCAGCAGCCACCTGGAGCAGGTCTGCTACGGCATCATGCTGCTGACCGCGGTCTGTTCACTGGTTCTGTACCACGTTGCTTTCCGGAAAGACCGGGCGCCTGCCGATACCGAACCGAAAGCGGGTGAACCTGATGAATCTTAAACGGTTCGCTGCCGTCTTCCTGGTTTTTGTCCTGATGCTGGCCGCCCTTCCCGTCCTGGGAGAAAGCACATCTTCCGGTGATTCCCGCTTTACCATGGCTCCCCTTTCCTTCCTGCGGACGGGACAGGCGAAGAAAAAGAGCGGGGATACGCCCGTATACGCTTCCCCTGCCAAAGGAGCCGCCGAGCTGGCCCGGATTCCCGCTGGAGACAGCTGGGAAGTAATCGATGAGGCCGGAAAATATTACCGGGTCCGCCAGCCCGGCACCGGCGGCTTTGGTTATGTGCCGAAGAGCCAGTTGTCCGTGGATGCCCGTATCGCGGATCCGGCGCTTCGGGACGCCCTGTGCGACAGCCTTTCCCTGACGGAACCGGCCCCTTTCCGCAAGGAGGAATACCTGACCCTGTCAGGCACCATCCGCACGGAAGAGCCTGTGGATACGCTGATCCTCTATGTCTGGGACGAGAGGCTTCTCCGGGTTGAACGGACTTACGTCAAACAGCTGGATAAACCCGCCTCCGAACTGAGTGCCGGCATCCTGGACAGGGCTGTTCCGCTCAACAAGATTTCCGGCGGTCGGAAACAGATTGTCCTGGAAGGCTGCGGCGAAAACGAAACCTTCGTTCTGTTCCGCTCTGCCGCGTATATCAGCCGTGAACTGGAAGAGCCTGACCACATCACCGGCCTGTGCGGCTGCGTTCCCGGCACCCTGAAAGACGGCAAAGTCAGCACAGCCTGGGTTCCCACCGCCAAAAAAAGTGCGCTGGAAATCACCCTTCCCGCTGACGGGCATGCGGCCCTCATCACGCTGGAATGGAAAGTCCCCTCTGCCGCCCTCACCATCACCCAGCTGGATGAAAACGGCGGTGTCATCAGTGAAGAACTGAAAGAAGAACGGTTCTATATGCGTTCTGTTTTCCTCTCTGACCGGGCACGGAAAGTCATTCTGAAACCCGGCGACGGTGACAGCTGCGCGCTGTCCGAGCTGCGGGTATACGCGGAAGGTTATCCGGGCCACGCGATCCAACAGTGGGATACCATGCCCGATAAAATCGATATCCTGCTGGTTTCCACGCACCAGGATGATGAATTTCTTTTCTTCGGCGGCGCCATCCCCTATTATTCCTGGCGGGATGATGTCACCATCGGCGTCCTGTATATGGCGAACTGCGGACGGCTCCGCTATCGTGAAGCCCTTAACGGCCTGTGGTGTGCCGGGCTGAAATACCATCCTTTATTCCTGGGCCTGGAGGATTACCTGACCTACAATGCACAGGAGGCCGCCGCCAGATGGCGGAATGACGAACCTGAAAAGCTGCTGACCCGTGTGATCCGGCAGTACCGTCCGGAAGTGATCCTGGTCCAGGATTTCAACGGTGAATACGGCCATGCCCAGCATGAGGTCACCGCGCAGCTGGTTGCGGACTGCCTCAAGCTGGCGGAGCAGGAGGATTTTGATCCCGAATCCGCTGAGACCTTCGGTGCCTGGTCCGTCAAAAAATGCTATGTGCATCTGTATGACCAGAACAGCATCCGCATGGACTGGGAACAGCCGCTGGACGATCCGGTCATCACGCCCATGTTCCTGGCCAAGGAGGGGTTTGACAAGAGCAAAAGCCAGCAGGCCTACTTCAGCATGGAACGCCAGGGCGTCCTGTATGACAACCACCTGTTCGGCCTGTATTATTCCTCTGTCGGCCCGGATGTGCAGAAAAACGATTTTATGGAAAACATTACCAGGTAACAAGCTGTAAATTCTTTGTTACATCCGTGACAATATGCCCCGGTTCATGATACAATGCCAGAAAATGGATGTCGTTGAACTGAATCTGTAAGGAGTGAACATTTCCTTGAGACTTTCCTTCCGCCGCCTGTGCGTGGTTTTCATACTGGTTCTCCTCGTCCTGGCCTGTTCCGCCGCCTGCGCCGAGAGCAAAACCTTTGCCTCTGTCAGCGAGGCCCTCAGGTATATCAAAAACAATCAGCCGGCCGAGCTGACCATTGAGAACGTAAAGTTCAAACCCACGGACCTGATCAAAATCCGGGACGCCATGCCGGAAGGTTCCGTCTTCCATTTCTCCTCCTCCTGGGGGAAAGTACAGTTCTCCGATGAATCCACGGAGATTGACCTCACCGTCAGGAGCACAGGGGTTGCGGACGCGGAGTTCCAGGCCTTCATCGACCTCTGCCCGAACCTGAAGCTGATTGATAATTCCAATCATACCGGGCCGTCCTATAAGTTCATGATCCCGCTCATTGAAAAGTATCCCGATATCACCTTTGAATGGAAAGTCTGGCTTGGCAAAAACCATTACTGTTCCACAAAGCAAACCGCTTTCTCAACCTTCAATGAGCCCTTCGACCCGGATGCCCTCACATCCAAACAGCTGTATGAGAGAATCCGGTACTGTTCCCGCCTGAAGGCGCTGGACCTTGGCCACAATGAGCTGAAGGATCTTGAATTCCTGCAGTTCCTCCCTGATCTGGAATTCCTGATCGTGGGCGATAACCAGATTCACGACCTGACACCGATTTCCCAGTGCAAGCACCTGAAATATGCGGAGCTCTTCTCCAATTATTTCACTGACCTGACCCCCCTGGCCGCCTGTACGGAGCTGCTGGACCTGAACATCTGCTACTGCCCCGTCCACGATTTCTCCCCCATCGACGGCCTTGAAAACCTGGAAAGGTTCTGGGCCACCATGATCCGCGGTCTTCCCGAAGAAGAACAGCAGCGCTTCATGGAGGTTCATCCGAATACGGAAGTTGACTTCAAGGGATCCCACGCTACCACCAACGGATGGCGAAAGCATCCCAGGTATAAACATTACATCTGGTGCCTGAGAAACGGCACCTGGATTCCCTTCGACCAGCCCTTACCGAACGAATCAAAGTAATCATACCCTCGTTATCTATCCCGGAACGGAACAGACAGAAAGCAGGTACACCCCGTGAATAATATCATCGGCCGCAGCTTTCCGCCCGATACCGTTGAACCCGGATCAGGCAGACGGTACCGGATTGCGTTTTTCACCGTGGACTGGAACTATGAACTCGTGGAGAACACGCTCCACGGGCTTCTTCAGTACACGGTTGATCATCCCAATGTACAGATCTGCGTTTTTGACTGTTTCGGTAAAGACCAGGGAAATGACAAGGACCGGAGCGAATACTCCGTTTTCCAGCTTCCGGATCTGTCCCGCTTTGACGGGATGCTGATCCAGAGCAACCAGATCGTCCTGAGGGATGCCTGGCAGCAAGTCGAATCCAAAATTCTGGAGACCGGCATCCCGGCTGTATCCATCGGCTGTGAGCTGCAGGGCTGCTCCCTCGTCTTTTTTGACAATGTCCGCGCGCAGTATGATATGACAGAGCATATCGTTCTTGAGCACGGAGCCCGCCATATTGTTTACCTGACGGGCAATATGAACAACAGCACGGAGGGCCGGGACAGGCTGTCCGGTTTTCAGGCTGCCTGCCGGGACAACGGTGTTCCGGAGGATAACATCGAAATCATCGAATGCACCTGGCGTACAAGCGACGGCGTCGATGTCGCCCGCCGCTGGATCAGCGAGCAGCGTCCCCTGCCGGATGCCTTCATCTGCGCCAACGATGAAATGGCCCTCGGCCTCATGGAGACACTGCAGGAAAACGGCATCCGCGTCCCGCGGGATGTCCTGGTCTGCGGTTTCGACAATCTTTCCAGTGCCGAACTGTCCAGCCCGCGGCTTTCTACCGTGCACACAGACCACAGCAAGCTGGATTATTACGCGGCGGATGTGCTGCTGAATATCATCCGCGGAGAGGAAAAGCGCACCCGGATTCCCTTCGGCTATGACCTGATCTGCTCCGAATCCTGTGGCTGCCATAACGCGCCGCGCCGCGGGGTTATCCGTGATCTGTATTTCCAGCAGACCCGTTTCCTCCGGTCCTTCTATGTCCAGCAGGACCAGATGGCTGAGGACCTGTTCGAAGCGGCGGACCTGCCGGATCTGATGCGTATTTTCAGCAGAAGCCACGCCATCTTCGGCTGTGACAACGTCTATCTGTGCATCAATGAGTATTATTATGATAACTATGACAAGAGCATGTGGCCGAATTACGCGGAGTGCTTTGACACCACCATGGTTCTTATGAACGGTGATGAAAAAGGCCAGGAGGAAGTGATCCGTTTCCCGACCTCTGACCTCCTGCCGCAGAGCATGATGGAGAACGAGCCTTTCCTGGTTTTCTACCCGCTCCATTACAACACCTATTCCATCGGCTATATCGTCCTGAACGGCATCTGCGCGGCCGCCAAGCACAACCTTCACGAGAGCATCCTGAACTTCCTGGAAATCGCCATTGAAAACGTCCGGAAGAAGAGCCTGCTCCACAACCTGAATGACACGCTGGATGACCTGTATGTCCATGACGCGCTGACCGGGCTGTACAACCGTTTCGGCCTGTCCCGCTACGGACAGCAGCGTTACGATGACCTTCTCGCTTCCGAAGGTTCCGTTCAGGTCCTTTTTATCGACATGGATGATATGAAGTATATCAATGACCATTTCGGCCACGAATCCGGAGACGCCTCCCTGAAGGTATCCGCCCGCATCCTGCAGCGGATCTGTTCCGAAAACGCATTTATCATGCGGTACGGCGGCGATGAATTCATCATCATCGACACCGGCAGGAACAAGTCCCTCGATGACGAGATCCGGGCCGCCGCCGATGAGTATAACCGCACTTCCGGTATGCCCTTCGGCCTGAGTCTTTCCATCGGTTCTGTCCGCACCGACGCATCGGAGCGCCGGCCCCTGGATGACTGTATTAAAGCGGCGGATTCCCTGATGTACCGGAACAAGGAAAAGAAAAAAGCTGCCGCTGAAGGGCAGCCTCTGTGGATCAACCGGAACCATCCTAAAGCTTAATCCTTCCGGATGGAAGTATCTCCCTGGTCGCAGTGATAATAAACTTTGTTGGGCTCCAGTTTCACCCCGTCTTTTGCGAAAAGTTCATCAATCGTGAGGAGCATATAACCTTCCTCCTCCAGGTACCGTGCAATCTGCCGGGTGGATTCGGCTGTGTTGTTTTTAATGTCATGGCACAGGATGATATCCCCGTCCTGCAGCTTGCTTTTTACTTTTCTCATCACCGCCGCGGTGCTGATCCCGCGCCAGTCATAGGTATCAAGGCTCCACTGGATATAAGCCCATCCGACCTTCACTTCGATCATGCGCGGATAACGTCCTCCCGGAACACGGTCATAGCGGACCGGAATACCGATGGACTTGATCATGGCGGTATTGACCTTCTGGGGCATGGCCCGGAGGGCAGGCCCCGATGATTTGGTCACATTGCCGTGATGCCAGTTGTGGGCGCCGATGGCGTTTCCGTTATCATGCTCCCGCTGTACCAGCCAGCGGTTCTCCTTGATCCGGTTCCCGACCACGAAGAAGGTTCCCCGTGCGCCGGTTTCCATCAGTGCGTCCAGGACACCGGGGGTATTCTTGGCGCTGGGGCCGTCATCAAAAGTCAGCGCGCAGGTCCTGTAATAGGCCAGGTTGTCGGTTTCCGTCCTGCCCTCCTCCGTCATCCTGTCACGGATATCCGGATAGAACAGCGTCACCTCCATCAGCGTAAACTGGTCGGGATACAGCGTCTGGGCGGGATAATGCAGCACAAGAGACATGCCGTGAAGCGTAAAATCCGCCTGCTCCAGCGCTTCCCGGGTACAGAGCCTGTTCAGCGCTTCCGCGTCCGGCTCCACATCGGGCCAGTAATCCGTCAGGGCCTGCCGTACGCTGTCAGCCAGCATGGTCCAGGTTTCGTCCTCATCGTCAAAGACGTCTGTCAGCAGTATTCTCTCCCCGGTTTCCATATTGTAGGTCCGTGTTGTAAACTGCTGGGCCGTCAGCTTCTGATGATAAGTTGTCCTGGCCTGTACCAGGAAGCTCATCCAGTGAAGCCCTGTCCGGCTGTAGCGGATCTCCACATCCAGCCGGCTGTTTTTTTTGCCGTTGTTTCCGGCTTTGGGCAGATCGGGGCCCAGCTCATCAGCCCAGGCCTGTGCGATGGCGTTGATTTCTTCCGTAACCGCAGGATGGGCGGTTTCCGCGTGCCACAGTTTTACCTGGGACTTGTTCTTCTGTGTTGTCACGCTGGCTTTGTTGGTAACCCGGTGGCATTCCTGCAGGGACTGCGCCTGTGAAACCGGTATACTCATAAAGCAGATCAGCAGCGCCAGCAGCAGGATTCCTGCTTTTTTCAGTCTCATCTTTCCCCGCGGCTCCTTTCCGGCATGATGCATAATTATAATAAAATCAATCTTTACGCGCAAGCGTCAACATGGCAAAAATAGCATCAATAAAAACCAGATTCTCACTTCTCATTCTCAAAAGATGGGAGTATAATGACTATGTTCGTATTTTCCTGATCGCAGAGGGAGGATCGTCATGACAGATTTTGTCAGTACGTGGAACAAGGACTCATTTCTGACTTATCCGGTTGGTCCTCTGGGGCTCATCGCCATGCCTGGCACGGAAGAGATGGGCGTAAAAGTCAACAGCTGGCTGAAAAAGTGGCAGGATCATACCGAAGAATCCATGCCCGGAGACATGAGCACAACCCCCGGCGCGGAAAGGCAGGACTTCCTGATTGAGGTCACCTGCCCCCGTTTCGGCAACGGTGAGTGCAAAGGCATGATTAAAGAGAGTATCCGTGGTTACGATATGTATATCCTTTGTGACCCGGGTGCCTACAACGTTGAATACGAGATGTTCGGCCAGCGTGTTCCCATGAGCCCGGACGAGCATTTCGCCAACCTGAAGCGGATTATCGCCGCAATGGGCGGCAAAGCCAAGCGTGTCACGGTCATCATGCCCATGCTGTATGAAGGCCGGCAGCACCGCCGTTCCGCCCGCGAAAGCCTGGACTGCGCCATGGCGCTGCAGGAACTGGAAAACATGGGTGTCAGCAACATCATCACCTTTGATGCCCACGATCCCCGGGTCCAGAACGCCATTCCCACTACCGGTTTCGAAAGCATCATGCCCAGCTACCAGATTTTCAAGGCATTGCTGAAGAAAGATAAAACCCTCCGGATTGACAAGGATCACATGATGATCGTCTCCCCGGATGAAGGCGCCATCGACCGCAACATCTTCTATGCTTCCGTCCTGGGGCTGGATATGGGTCTGTTCTATAAACGCCGGGACTATACCCGCATCGTGAACGGCCGCAACCCCATCGTTGCCCATGAATACCTGGGTGACAGCGTGGAAGGCAAAGACGTCTTCGTCGCGGACGATATGATCTCCAGCGGTGAAAGCATCATCGACCTGGCCAAAGAGCTGAAAAAGCGTAAGGCCAACCGCATCTTCGCGGGTGCCACCTTTGCCCTGTTTACCAACGGCATTGACGCCTTTGAAGAAGCATACCGCAACGGCTTCATCGACCGGGTGATCTCCACAAACCTCACCTACCGCAAGCCGGAGCTTGCGCAGACCGAATGGTTTGTCGAAGCCGACCTGAGCAAGTATATCTCCTTCATCATCGCCACCCTGAACCATGACCGCAGCCTCAGCAAGCTCCTGAATCCCTACGACAGGATTCACGCGCTGATCAAGCGTTACAACAACGAGCAGATGGCCGCCGGCATGCGTCTGGTATAATAAGCCGGAATATAAACGAAGTCCCCGGGAACAAATCCCGGGG
>JAGAAC010000024.1 GCA_017615475.1 Clostridia bacterium | reverse complement strand
CGACGCCCTGATCGTTGCGGGCGGCGGCGGAGACACCCTGCTGGGCGCTATCGCCGGTATCGAAGCCAAGGGCCTGACCGGAAAGATCGCCGTGGTTTCCACCGACTTCCTGCCTGACCTGGATGCCAAACTGGAAAGCGGCGCGATGGCTGCTGAATCCGGCGGACACTATGCTGACCCCTTCTTCGCCTTCCTGCTGGTCTACAACGCCATCAAGGGCAACTACGAAACCAGCGAAGACGGTTTCTACAACATGGTGTTCCCCTACATGTTCGTTGACTCTCCGGAAAGCTACGCCGCTTATGCGCAGTACTTCACCGGCAGCGAACTGCCCTACAATGCTGACGAAATCAAGGCCCTGGCTGATCTGTCCTACGACGATCTGGCTGCTGCCTGCGCCACCCTGTCTGTTGAAGACGTTGTGGCCCGTCACGCCAAATAATCGAATCCGATCCGGGCGGCTGCCAGGCGCGGCGGCCGCCCCCGGTTTTTTTCATTAAGGTACGTGCCCGGCACGGACCGGACTTGTAAGGGGAGAAGGGGCTATGTCCACCATAATCCAGAAACTGAAAGGAACAAAAGTACACGGCTATGTGCTGCTGCTGGCCATGCTGCTGTTCTTCTATGGAGTGTTCAAAATTCTGACTCCGGGGAACTTTGGTTCTCCGGCGAATCTGTATTCTTATCTCCAGTCGTCCATCATCTACTCCGTAGGCGGCTGCGGATTGTATTTCATTGTTGTCATGGGCCTGTTTGACTTCGCGGTCGGCGCGAACATCGTGCTGAGCTCCATCGTCGGCGTACTTCTGTCGCAGCATTTCGGCTACATCGGATTCATCGTCGGCTGCCTGGGCTGCGGCACGCTGATCGGCTTCCTGATCGGCACGCTGTATAACCAGCTGAACGTGCCGTCCATGATCGTTACGGTTGGCCTGATGCTGATTCTCGAATGTGTCGCGGTGATCGTTGCCGGCGGTGTGAAACAGACGCTGGCACCGGGACTGCGTTTCTTCAGCGGCGCTCCCGGAAACATTATCCTGGCCGGGCTCGCCTTTGTGCTGATGTATTTCATCCTGAACTTTACAAAGATCGGTACCTACTGCAACGCCATCGGCTCCAACGAGTTTACGGCGAAGAACATGGGTATCAACGTGAAAAAATACAAGCTGATCGGCTTTATGCTGCTTCACTTCTTCGTGGGCATCATGGCGATCCTGACCGTTTCCTACGGCACGACGATGACAGCCCTGACCGGCATGAGCACCATGGCCCGGAACTTTCAGCCGCTGATGGGTACCTTCTTCGGCGTGGCTTTCCGGAAATACGGCATTCCGATCAGCGCCATTGTCATCGGTGAGTTTATCATCTCCATTATCTTTAACGGCTTTGTGGCCCTGGGAGCGCCGACCACCATCCAGAACGTGGTTACCGGCGCCGCACTGCTGGCGATTGTTGCCCTGACCGCCCGCGGCGCCAGGGGCAGCGTGGTGAAGTGAGGGGGATGCATATGGATAAGAGAACGTTACTGGTGGCCGAAGGCATCGACAAGCGTTTCGGCATCACCCACGCGGTTAACAATGTATCCCTTGAGATTGCCGCGGGCGAGATCCGCGGACTGATCGGGGAGAACGGCTCGGGCAAGAGCACGTTCTGCCAGATGCTGTGCGGTATCTATTCCATCGGCGAAGGCACGTTTACCCTGGACGGGGAGAAGCTGCACATCCGCAACCAGGTGGACGCGAACAACGCGGGTATTTCCATCATCGTGCAGGAAATGGGTACGCTGTCCGGACTGACGGTGGCGGAAAACATTTACCTGGGCCATGAGGAACCTTTCATGCATATGGGCGTGAAGGACACCCGGGCCATGAACCGGGAAGCCCAGCAGATTCTTGATTCCTACGGGTTCGGACGGATCAAGGCCGGAACGATGATCGACCATTACAATTTTGAGGACCGGAAGCTGGTGGAGATCGTCAAGGCCACCTATATGAAACCCAAGATCCTGGTCATTGATGAAACCACCACCGCCCTGAGCCAGAACGGCCGCCTTGAACTGTATAAGATCATGGACGCCATACGGGCGGACGGACGCACGGTGATCTTCATCAGCCATGACCTGGGCGAGGTACTGGCCCACACGGATACGGTTTCCGTGCTGCGGGACGGTGAGTTTATCGGAACGGTCAATTCTTCGGAAGTGACGGAGGATGACCTGAAACGGCTGATGGTCGGCCGGGAAATCGGCACGGCCTATTACCGGACGGACTACGGCCAGCCCATCACGGGCGAGGCGGTCCTCTCCGTTGAGGACGTGACCGTGCCCGGTGAACTGAATGACATCAGCTTTGTGCTGCATAAAGGCGAGATCCTGGGCTTCGGCGGCCTGTCCGAATGCGGAATGCACGAAGTCGGCAAGGCAATCTTCGGCGCTTCCTGGGACCGGGAAGGAAAGGTGAAGCTGGCGGACGGAACGGAGATCAATGATATCCCGACGGCCATCAGCCACTCCATTGCCTATGCCTCCAAGGACCGGGACAATGAATCCATCATCCTGAATGAATCCATCCGGAACAACATCGTGCTGCCTTCCCTGAACGACCTTGCAAGCCACGGCCTGCTGAACGGCCGGAAGCTGAACCGCTTCGCGGATGAGCAGGCGAAGAACATGCAGACGAAGATGCAGAACGTGGGTCAGTTTGTTTCCGACCTTTCCGGCGGTAACAAGCAGAAGGTTGTACTGGCCCGCTGGCTGGGCAAGGGGAGCGATATCCTGGTGCTGGATTCCCCGACCCGCGGTATCGACGTGAAAGTGAAGCAGGCAATCTACGCCCTGATGGCTGAACTGCGGGAACAGGGGAAAGCGATCATTATGATCAGCGAGGAAATCCCTGAGCTGCTGGGTATGGCTGACCGGATCTTCATTATGAAGGACGGCCGGATCAACGGCGAATTCACCCGGAGTCCGGAACTGGGCGAAGAAGACCTGATCGCGAAAATGGTGTAAAGGAGGCGGAGAAAATGGAAAAGAAAAACAACAAATCCCCGGAACAGTCCAGACTCCGTTCCTTCCTGACCGGAGACAAACTGAAGGCCGCACTTCCGCTGATCGGCTTTGTGATCATCATTGTCGTGATGCACATCATGACAAACGGCAAGATTCTGACGCCGAAGAAGCTGAGGCTGCTGTTCTCCCAGATTTACTATCCCACGATTGTGGCAACGGGCGTGTTCTTCATCATGACGCTCGGATCCATCGACTTTACGGAGGGCTCCACGCTGGGCGTGGCGTCCATCGTAGTCAGTGTGCTTTCCTTCTACAGTATTCCCCTGGCGATCGCCGGCGGTATCCTGACAGGCGCTGCCATCGGCGCGATCAACGGTTTCTTCCATGTGAAGTTCCGGCTTCCGAGCTTCATCGTGACGATCTGTACGATGTACCTGTTCCGCGGCGTCTGTGCGTACTTCACCACGGAGACCGCGGTTCCCGCCAGCAACGCCATCAAGTCGCTGGACCAGGACTGGCTGAAGATTACCATTACGCTGGCGGTGCTGGCTGTGGCCTTCTTCCTGTTCAAGTTTACCCGGATCGGCAATGACGTGAAGGCAGTGGGCTCCGGTGAAACCGCTGCCCGGTTCTCCGGCGTCCGGACCGGACGGGTGAAGTTCCTGGCCTTTGTGGCTGCCGGCGCACTGACCGGCCTGGCCGCGTTTGTCAACGTTATCAAGGTCGGTTCCATCACTTCAACAGCCGGCAACCAGCTGGAAACCCAGATCCTGATCTCCCTGGTGCTGGGTGGACTGCCTATCACCGGCGGTGCGAAGGTGCGGTTCTCCAATATCATTATCGGTACCCTGATGTACGCAATCCTGAACAGCGGACTGTCCATCCTGGGCTATGAGCCCCAGGTGCAGCAGCTGATCAAAGGCATCGTTTTCCTGATCTTCGTTGCCCTGACCATTGACCGCAAGGCACTGAAAGTTATCAAATAAGGGGTCTCTCATAATCTTCTCCTCCGGCTTCCTTCCGTTATGGGAGGAAGCCACTTTTTTTGCGAAAATACAGCACAAAAAAGAGAAACGTTACGTTTTCTTTCGGTCAATGTTCAATTTCATTTGCACTTGTTCAAACCCGTAGATTTCACCCCAGATGTATGCTACGATACATACTGTTCAGAGCAGGTTTCAATGCGGTGGATCCGCATGAAAAAATTATATTTTTTAAGGAGACGGTAACATGAAGAAGACCCTTGCTATCCTGTTGGCTGCCATTCTGATGCTGAGCTGCTTCAGCTTCGCTTCCGCGGAAGCCAAGACCTACAAAGTGGGCGTGTCCATCTACCAGTTCACGGACAACTTTATGACCCTGTACCGGAACGAGATTGAAGCCTACTTCAAGACCCTCGAGACCGATGAGGTGAAGTACGACATCACCATCACCGACGGTAAGAACGACATGGCCGAGCAGACCAACCAGGTCCGCACCTTCATCACCCAGGGCATGGACCTGATCATCCTGAACCTGGTACAGACCTCTTCCGCTGACGCCGTGATCGACGAGATCGTGGCCGCCGGAATTCCGCTGGTTCTGATCAACCGTGAGCCTCTGGCCTATGACGCGGACGGAAAAACCCTGGACGAGCAGTATGAAGGCATCCTGAACAATCCCCAGGTTTGCTACGTCGGCGCTGACGCCCGTCAGTCCGGTACCTACCAGGGCGAAATGATCGCTGCCCTGGAAAACAAGGGCGACCTGAATGGCGACGGAAAAGTTTCCTATATCATGATCGAAGGCGACCCGGAAAACATTGACGCCCAGTATCGTACTGAGTTCTCCGTCAAGGCCCTGACCGATGCCGGCATCGAAGTTGAATGCCTGGATGACCAGGTGGGCAACTGGGACCAGACCAAGGGACAGGAACTGTGCGCGAACGCCCTGAGCAAGTACGGCGACAAGATCGAAGTTGTGTTCTGCAACAACGACGGTATGGCGCTGGGTGCTGAAACCGCCATCGAGGCTGCCGGCCGCAAAGTCGGTGAGGATATCTACCTGGTCGGCGTTGACGCCCTGCCCGAAGCGATCGATCTGATCAAGGAAGGCAACATGACCGGTACCGTGCTGAACGACCATATCGGCCAGAGCCACGCCGCAGTTGACGTTGCTGTGCAGCTGCTGAATGGTGAAGAGATCAATAACTACTACTGGGTTAACTACGTGAAGGTCGACAAGGCCTATGCGGAAGCTAACTATTGATCATCCACTGAAACAGATCAGAAAATGATTTGGAGGTGGGTGAGCCAGAGCTTGGCTCACCCACCTTTTCGGAGTATAATAGATAAAAACAAGAAGAGAATAAGCGCCCTTTGCCCCGGGCCTTTTCGGGGACGCGGCGCAAAGGGTACTGAAAAACAAAAAAGAGAGGAGGCATGCCCTCATGTCCGAATACGTACTGGAAATGACAGGCGTCAGCAAGTCTTTCCCGGGCGTTAAGGCGCTGGATGACGTACAGCTGAAGCTCCGGCCGGGCAAAGTGCACGCCCTGATGGGAGAAAACGGCGCCGGCAAATCCACGCTGATGAAGTGTATGTTCGGCATCTACAAGATGGATCAGGGTCAGATCCTGATGGATGGGCAGCCGGTTCATATCGACGATCCCATGGATGCCCTGAACAAGGGAATTGCCATGGTGCACCAGGAACTGCAGCCGATTCCGGCCAGAACCGTCGGGGAGAACATTTTCCTGGGAAGGTATCCCATGAAAAAAGCCCTGGGCTTTATCCCCATGGTTGACCATGCCAAAATGTACGCGGATACCGCGGACCTGCTGAAAAAGGTGCGGATGAATTTCGACCCGAAACAGAAGGTCGGCGAGCTCAGCGTTTCCCAGATGCAGTCCGTGGAAATTGCAAAAGCGGTTTCAGCCAACTGCCGGGTGCTGATCCTGGACGAGCCCACCTCCTCCCTGACGGCAAACGAGGTGGAGGCGCTGTTCCGGATTATTAACGACCTGAAGGCGGAAGGCGTGGCGATTGTCTACATCTCTCATAAGATGGACGAGATCCTGCGGATCGGTGATGAGGTTACCATCATGCGGGACGGCAGATACATCGGCACCTGGGAAGCGAGCGAGCTGACCACGGACAAGATCATCACCCTGATGGTAGGCCGTGAACTGACCAACCTGTATCCGAAACGGGAAAACGTGCCGGGTGAAGTGGTCTTTGAGGTGAAGGATTTCACCTCCATCAACCCGCGCTCTTTCCGGAACGTCAGTTTCCAGCTTCGCAAGGGAGAGATCCTCGGCGTGGGCGGCCTGGTGGGCGCCCAGCGTACGGAGCTGATGGAAGGCCTGTTCGGCATCCGGTCGCATACAACAGGACAGATCTTCTACAAGGGGAAGGAGATCAAGGTAAGCCGGCCGAAGGACGCCATTGACCAGGGAATCGCGATGCTGACGGAAGACAGGCGCGGCAGCGGGATCATGGGCGTACTGAGCGTGGCAGACAATATATCCATTTCTTCCCTGAACCAGTATCTGGACCACGGCTTTTTCATCAACGGGAAAAAGGTGGAACAGCTGGTACAGGACAACGTGAGGAAGATGAACATCAAGACACCGTCCTCCAAAACGCTGATCAAGTCCCTGTCCGGCGGCAACCAGCAGAAGGTGCTGGTAGGACGCTGGCTGGCCAATAACCCGGATGTGCTGATTCTGGACGAACCGACGCGCGGAATCGACGTCGGCGCGAAATACGAGATCTACTGCATTATCGCGGAGCTGGCCAGGGAAGGAAAGAGCATCATCATGATCTCTTCCGAAATGAGTGAGCTGATCGGTATGTCGGACCGGATCATGGTGATGTGCGACGGGCGTGTGACCGGGTTCGTGGAAGGCAGTGAAGCAACCCAGGAAAACATCATGACCTACGCGACGCAGTTTGCTTGACGAAGGAGGCAATAAAGAATGGAAGCGAATAAAACACAGAACAGCTTCGGAAAGAAGCTTGCCGGGATCGTTACCCGGAACCCCATCGTCTTTCTGCTGCTGATCGCGGCAATCGTGGTGGGCTGCCTGGTGGACAATTTCTTCTCCTGGGGCAATCTGACCAACCTGCTGAGCAATACAGCCATCCGGTTCCTGATCGCCCTGGGCGTTTCAGGCTGTCTGATCACGAAGGGCACGGACCTGTCTGCCGGCCGCCAGGTTGGTTTCGCGGCTGTGGTTGCGGGCATTATGTGCCAGCGGGGAGACTATAACGGCCGGCTGTGGAAATTCCTGCCGGAGATGAATATCGGCGTGGTTTTCCTTATTGTGGTGGTGGCAGGCATGATCTGGGGACTGATCAACGGTCTGGTGGTATCCAAGCTTCATGTACCGCCGTTCATCGCGACCCTGGGCACCCAAACGATCATCTACGGTATTTCCCTTGTAATCTCCGATGCGCAGCCCATCGGCGGCTTCCAGAAAATCTACACGACCCTGATCAACGGCCGTATCGGCAACGTAAGGGGATTCCACTTGCCGTACCTGCTGTTTGTGGCAGCGGTGTTCGGCCTGGTGTTCTGGTTTATCTATAACAAGATGCGCTTCGGCAAGTATATGTACGCCATCGGTGGTAATGATATTGCGGCGGAGGTT
>JAGAAC010000131.1 GCA_017615475.1 Clostridia bacterium | reverse complement strand
TCCGGCGCGGCTACGGTGATCCCGTCGAAACGGTAGTCACCGGCCTGGAGCCTGGTGTCCAGCTGCTGCAAAGAGACCTCGTTGTCCGTGGTCTCCATCATATAGTTCCAGTTCAGGTAATGGGCTGGATTGTATTCCCAGCCCTCCACCATATCCGGAACCTCGCTGGTCGGACCGGCGGTATACTTATAGCCGTATCCGGTCGTCAGCACTTCATATTCAATAGTAACGTTCTGGCCGCTCCGGAGCTGGCCGGCAGCCATTTCATAAGTGTGGTTTTTCTTGTGATAGGTGCTTGTGCTGTTGTCCGGCATGTCCCTGGCCGGGGTGTTGTGCGTATGACTCGGGTGGGAGTCCGTAAACTTGTATACACCGAAACTGCCTTCCGGGAAATTCCACTCGGAATGCAGATACTCTACGGTCTTCTCCGCGCTGGCCCGGGTCACTTCCTGCGGGTCATTATCCCTGGCCGGATCGGCTTCCGTCAGTTTCCATTCTGCGGAAGCGGTGATGCTGTAGGTCTTGTCCGCCTGCATCTGCTCCACCGGGTAGGCAACCCAGATGTCCTGTGCGTGCCGGTCCGGCTTTTCGTCAAAGCGGTAGCTTAAAACCCGGCAGCTCCAGTGGCTGCCCGCAAGATCTCCGGAGTCTTCCGTGGTGAAAGTGCCGCCGCCGCCTATTCTTCCCAGGGCAATTCCGGGAATCGTCGCGCCGTTTCCCACTGCTTCCCCGGCCCACAGATCCACGTCCAGGTTGAAATACTGCGTCGCGGAATACTGGGGTTCCGTATGCCAGCAGACATAGATATAATTATTCGCCGTTTCCACCCCGCCGGGCAGTTTTTCCTTGAGGTTCGGCGAGATATTCTCCGCTGTGGTGTAGACCGTGCCGGATAGCTTCGCGCCGGTAAAGCTCGTGTTCGGGATGATTTCCAGCGCTGCCTTGGTGTCGACAACCGCCGTCAGTTCACCCGAGGTCATTGTGTCCAGCACTTCCCCGGTCACCGGGTCCGTCACAATGATCTCTGCCTTCAGTTTATCGCTGGGCAGCATATCCACCAGGTCCGGTGCCTTCAGGCCGGTAATGGAGCACTGGAACATGACCTCCGCAGCGGCGTTGATCGTCACGTCATTGACGATCGCGTACCTGCCGTCCCCGGCATCCTCCCAGTGCCAGCCGGCAATCTCGCTCGGCCGGTCCGGCACGGCCAGCGACAGGCCTCCGTATCCTTCCGTCAGGACGTTTCCGCCGGCGCTGGTGCCCCGCTTATGTAAAATCTGCTTCGGGGCCAGGATCCGGACCGTCCCCGGTTCATGCGGCTCCTGGCCTGTCAGGATCGCTTCGATCTGGTACTGCATGCTGAAGGGGGTATCCGGATCAAACTCCCGATGGACAAGCAGCCGGCTCGGATCCCCGTCGTTGTCAGGCGTCACCCAGGAGAGCTTCAGGCTCAGAATCTGCCTTTTCTGGTTGGGGCCCTCCGCGTACCCGACGGATAAAGACAATGCCCCGTTCACCGTGATGAACAGCGCAAGCAGAATGAGCAGGAGAACCACCGGGCGTTTTGTGCTTCTGAACATAGTCATCTCTCCGTCGGTTATTTATGTAACATTTCTATGGATGCAAACAGCTGATAAAAGAAGTAAGAATCTGTCCGTACATATTTCTTACCATTTGGTTAATAATATCATATTGTATACAAGGCCTACAATCCGTATTTACAATTAATTGTTACATTTTTGCAGTAATTTCATTACAATTTGTATTTTTGCTTCAAATTCAGTGTAACCCTCCGTTTTTCCTGCCGAAAAAAGGGATTCAGTCCCTCTCCCGGACAGCAGAAAACCCGGCCGCTGCCGGCCGGGCTGCATTCCGCAAAAATCTGTTTTTACTCTATTCCCTCAAAGGTGAAGTCCTTCGCTTCCACAGCCGCCTTCACCGCCGCTTCATCCAGTTCTCCGGCCAGGGTGATGACCGCGGTGCCCGCCTCATGGCTGACCGCCGCCTCCGCCACAAAGGGAAGCGCCTCCAGGGCCTTTTTCACGGAGGCCTCGCAGTGTCCGCACATCATGCCTTTGATTTTTACCGTCTTTGTCATGGTTCTGTTCCTCTCTTTCTTCTGTTCCTCTTTAATTGATTCAGTGATGGTAAGGGGTATATTCGCCGCCTTCAGCGGTTTATCCTTTGCCGGATCCTTCAGCCTGAACAGGTTCAGCCGCAGGGCATTCATGCACACCGTGAAGCTGGACAGGCTCATGGCCGCCGCCCCGATCATGGGATTCATCTTCCACCCGAAGAGCCCCGCCGCCAGCGGAATGCAGATCAGGTTGTAGAAGAAGGCCCAGAACAGGTTTTCATGGATGTTCCGTAGCGTCGCCCGGCTCAGCCGGATCGCCGCTGCCGCGTCGGTCAGGGCGGAATTCATCAGCACGATGTCCGCGCTGTCCACCGCCACATCCGTTCCCGCGCCGATGGCGATGCCGGTGTCCGCCCGGGTCAGGGCCGGAGCGTCGTTGATTCCATCGCCCACCATGGCAACCCGGCCGTACTGCTGCAGCTTCCGGATCACTTCCTCCTTGCCTTCCGGCAGGACCCCGGCCACCCATTCATCCACCCCGGCCTGTGCCGCGACGGCCTGCGCCGTCCGCTCGTTGTCGCCTGTCAGCATCACGACCCGCAGGCCCTGGTTTTTCAGCTGCCGGATGCCTTCCCGGGAATCCTCCCGGATCCGGTCCGCCACGGCGATCACGCCCAGCAGCTCTCCCTCTTCCTCAAAAAACAGCGGGGTTTTGCCCTGCCCGGCCAGCGCTTCCGCCTGCCGTTTCATTTCCTCCGGCACCCGGACCAGGCTGCCGATAAAGCTGCCGCTGCCGCCGCGGAGCCGTTTCCCGCCGGCGGTTCCTTCCAGTCCGTTCCCCGGAAGGGCCCGGAAATCCGTCACGCTTCCGGGGCTCAGCTGCCGTTCCTCCGCCGCCCGCAGGACGGCTTTGGCCAGCGGGTGTTCGCTGCCCTGTTCCAGGGCTGCCGCTTTAACCAGCAGTTCCTCCTCCGTCCGGTTCGCCGCGGGAATCAGGTCCGTCACCCCCGGCTCCCCGGAGGTAATGGTGCCGGTCTTGTCCAGCGCGATGATCTGCGCCTTTCCGGCCGTTTCCAGGGCTTCGCCGGTCTTGAACAGAATGCCGTTCTTCGCTCCCAGGCCGTTGCCTACCATGATGGCCACCGGGGTGGCCAGGCCCAGCGCGCAGGGGCAGGAAATCACCAGCACGGAGATTCCCCTGGCCACCGCGTCCCCGGCGGAGGCGCCGGTCAGCAGCCAGCCGAGGGTTACAATTACAGCGATGCCGATGACCGCCGGCACAAAGACGCCGGAAACCTTGTCCGCGATCCGGGCGATGGGCGCCTTCGTGGCCGCCGCGTCCGAAACCATCCGGATGATCTGGCTCAGGGTGGTATCCTCGCCCACCCGCGCGGCCCGGCAGGTCAGGAAGCCGGACTGGTTGATGGTGGCCGCGCTGACCCTGTCCCCTTCCGCCTTATCCACGGGAATCGATTCCCCTGTCAGGGCGGATTCGTTCACCGCGCCTGTTCCGGAAACCACAATGCCGTCCGCCGGAATGCTGTCCCCCGGGCGCACCACAAACAGGTCCCCTGCCTTCACTTCCGCGATGGGCACTTCGGTTTCCGCGCCGTCCCGCAGCAGCACCGCCGTCTGCGGCGCCAGCTTCATCAGGCTCTTCAGGGCGTTTGTCGTTTTGCCCTTGGACCGGGCTTCCAGCATCTTGCCCACGGTAATCAGGGCCGGAATCATCGCGGCGGATTCAAAATACAGCTGCCCGCTGTACAGATCCATCAGGTCCCCGTTCACCGCGCCTCCCGCGATCATCCCGCACATGCGGTAGAATACAGAAAGGCTCCAGCCGAAGGAAACCGAAGATCCCAGCGCCACCAGCGTGTCCATGTTCGGCGCCCCGTGAAGAAGGGACCGGAATCCGCCGGTGAAAAACTTCCCGTTGATAATCATCACCGTCAGGGCCAGCAGCATCTGGGTCAGCGTCAGCGCCAGGTGATTATGCTCCAGGAAAGCAGGCAGCGGCCAGCCCGCCATGTGATGGCCCATCGTGATATACATCAAAACCGCCAGGAAGCCCACCGAAAGCAGCAGCCTGCGCTTCAGCTTCGGCGTTTCCCTGTCCCGCAGGGCCTCCTCCTGGGCTGCCAGGTAATCCTTCTGTTTTTCCCCGGCCGGAGCGCCTTTCAGGCTGGCGCCGTATCCCGCCGCCTCCACCGCGCGGATGATCTCCTCCCGCGGGGCGGTTCCCTCCACGCCCATGGAGTTGGTCAGCAGGCTGACGGACACCGAGCATACGCCCGGCACCTGTCCCACCGCTTTTTCCACCCGGGCCTGGCAGGCCGCGCAGCTCATGCCGGTCACAATATACTGTTCCATGTTTCTCCTCTTTTTATTTCATGAGCTTCTGGGCCACTTTGACAAACTCGTCAATGGCCTCGTCCTTCCCGGCGCGGATATCCTCCGCCACGCAGCTGCGGATATGGCAGGCCAGCAGCTCCCGGTTGAAGCTGTTCAGGGCGGCGCTCACCGCGGATACCTGGATCAGGATGTCCGGGCAGTAGGCATCTTCCTCCACCATCTTCTGGATTCCCCGGATCTGTCCCTCCGCCAGCTTCAGCCGCCGGAGCAGGGCGTTCTGTTCCTCCGCGGAGCGCTTCTTTTTCCGCGTGCCGCAGTGCGGACAGCTTATCTTCTCACTCATTGATTTTCCCCCTCGTCTGACGGAAATATACCCCCGTGGGGTATCTTGATCATATACCCTCCGGGGGTATTTGTCAATCCTGTTCTTTTCCTGCCCTTTCCTTGACCCGGCAGATGCTTTATGCTACGATCTGAAACTGACGCAAGGAAAGGAGCTTCTGAATATGAAAGACCGTAAAATCTTTTGCCTGAACAATATCGCGAAGATCGGCACGGACGGTTTCCGCTCCGGTTATACGCTGATTGATTCCATCGACGAGGCTGCCGGCGTGCTGGTCCGCTCCGCCGATATGAAGGAAATGTCCTTCCCCGCCGGTCTCCGGGCTATCGCCCGCGCGGGCGCCGGCGTCAACAACATTCCGCTGGACCGCTGCGCCGAGGAAGGCATCGTCGTCTTCAACACTCCCGGCGCCAACGCCAACTCCGTCAAAGAACTGGTTCTCTGCGGCATGCTCCTGGCTTCCCGGGATATCGCCGGCGGCATCGCCTGGGTCCGGGAAAACGCGGAAGATGAAAACATCGCCAAGACCACCGAAAAGGCCAAGAAAGCCTTTGCCGGGTGCGAACTGAAGGGCAAAACCCTGGGCGTCATCGGCCTGGGCGCCATCGGCGTGCTGGTGGCCAACGCGGCCGTCTCCCTGGGCATGAAGGTCTACGGCTTTGACCCCTACCTCTCCGTCAGCCACGCCTGGAACCTTTCCCCCATGGTCATTCACGCGGAGAAGATCGAGGAGATCTACGCCTCCAGCGACTATATCACCATCCACGTACCCGCCACCGCCGATACCAAGGGAATGATCAACGCCGACGCCATCGCCCAGATGAAGAGCGGCGTGGTCATCCTGAATTTCGCCCGGGATACCCTGGTGGATGAAAAGGCCCTGGCCAGCGCCCTGGAAGCCGGGGTGGTCAGCCGCTATGTATCCGACTTCCCGACCCCCGGCAGCGCCCATATGAAGAACGCCATCGTGATCCCCCACCTGGGCGCCTCCACGGAAGAAGCCGAGGACAACTGCGCCGTCATGGCCGTGCAGCAGCTGCAGGATTACCTGGACAACGGCAACATCCACAATTCCGTCAACTATCCGGAAATCAACCTGGGCGTCTGTGAAACCGAAGCCCGGGTCGGCATCCTCCACCGGAATATTCCCAACATGCTGAGCCAGATCACCACCTTCTTCGGCAACCAGGGCCTGAACATCGAAAACCTGGCCAACAAGGCCCGCGGCAATTACGCCTACACCCTGCTGGATCTCAGCCATCCCATGCCCCATGACACCGTGGAACGCCTGAAGGAAATCGACGGCGTCATCCGGGTCCGCAGGATCGTGGAAAACAAATAATTCCTTCTGTTAACAAAAGCCGCTTCCGGCACCTCGTCCGGAAGCGGCTTTTCCTTTACTTCTTTTTCTTTGCTTTCTTTTCCTCATACACGGGCATCACCTCGCCGGGGGAAGACTCCTGGTGGATCCGGTTGATCTCTTCCAGTTCGCTCTTCCGGGGGCTGGGCATGCAGTAGGGACAGGGCTTCAGCTTGCTGTATTCCGCCTCTTCCAGTTCGCCGTAGGTAAAGGCGGTCAGGGGCAGGAACTTCTTTTTCACGCTGGCGCAGTCCGCCACGGAATGGTACTGGGAGCCGCCCTTGGGATTGTAATACAGGGGCGTGTCATCCTCCGGAATCTTTACCTGCCGTCCCTGGTAATCCTCCCAGATCACCAGCTTGATGCAGTTTTTATCCTTGCGTTTCTTGATCAGGTTCGCCAGCACGGACATGTTATAGCCCGCCGCGTTCTTCTTCGCCTGCACCCGGATGCAGCCGTGGCTGGCCCGGTTGCCGAGGATCTCCTCAAACCCGCGGAAGTTCTTCGTTCCGTCCGCGTTTTTCCGGTGGGGCACCTCGTGGATATAGTCCGCGGCGTTGAACTTCAGGGCATAGCTGCACACCATGCCGGATTCCTCATCGTTCAGGGAACCCGTCTTGGTATAGATGATCAGGTATTCGCCGGACCGGGTCTCATTATAGGGCTGCTGCTTCTTCGCGTCCGGGTTGTACTTGCCCGTGGACACCGCCAGGGAAGTTTCCAGGTGCCCGTCCTTGAACAGGTACAGCCGCTGGGTCAGCTTGTCAATGATGATGCCGTAGTTCTGGTTGACGTTGACGGTCTTCAGCTTTTTCGTCGGGATATAGCCGGCCACAAAGGCGTTGAAGTTCAGCACCTTGCTGTCGTGGAAGCTGGTGGAATAGGTCTGCACCTTCGTCCAGCCGTTGTCCAGCTTCTCCAGCACCCGCAGGCCCTGGCTCTGGCCGGTGACCATGCCGATGCCCTCGCTGTTTTCATCCGGTTCGGAATAGATTACCGTCTGCTTGTTCATGTCGATGTCCGCCACCGTGATGGGAGCGGTCAGCATCTTCCAGATGGCTTCCTCGTCCTCCAGGTTCATGGGGGTGCACCAGTAGCTTCCCGTGTCGGGCTCCGCCGGGCTCTCCTCTGCCCGGTAGGCCGGCGTGATCTCCGAAGCCTCCGGCACCACGCCCAGCAGGAAATCCTCAGCCCGCGTGCCGCAGGCTGAGAACAGGATAATCATAAGCAGTAAAAAAGATATCGCTCTGCGCATTTCATTCCTCCGCCGCCGGTTTCCGCGGCGGGCACATTTTACCATGTGCCGCTCTTCACTGTCAAAAAACCGGTCCGTTTAAAAAACGATAAACCCCTTGATTTTCTTCCCCGGTGGGGGTATACTGCCTGTATCCTTTCCAGATGAAGGGAAACACGCGGTCAGGATACCGGTTCACAGAGAGCGGGGGAAGGTGCAAGCCCGCAGCAAGGCCCTGATTCGATACCATTCCCGGATGAAAAGCGGCTGCCGCCCGATACAGCGGCTCAATGAGTGGTTTTTCAACAAGCAGGGTGGAACCGCGAATGCTTATCCAGCATCCGTCCCGGCACAAGAATGCAGGGCGGATGCTTTTTTAGTACAGACGCCCGGAATCAAAAAAGGAGGGTAACCCATGAAGATCATCTACAACGACGGTCATGTTGCGGAATGTCCTGAAGATCAGGAACTGGAAGTTCTCCGCCACTCCGCGGCCCACATCATGGCCCAGGCGGTCAAACGCCTGTACCCCGACGCTCACTTTGCCTATGGTCCCGCCACTGAAAAGGGATTCCATTACGACATCGATCTGGGCGACGTCAAACTCACGGATGAGGATCTGCCCGCCATCCAGGCGGAAATGCAGAAGATCGTGAAGGAGAATCTCCCCTTCAAGGTCTATCCCCTGCCCCGTGACGAAGCGGTTCAGCTGATGAAGGACCGCGGCGAAATCTACAAGGTGGAGCATATTGCCGACCTGCCCGATGACGCCGTCATCACCTTCTATCAGCAGGGCGACTACATCGACATGTGCGTCGGCCCGCACCTCACCTACACCAAGGCTCTTAAGGCTTTCAAGCTGACAGCCCTCTCCGGCGCCTACTGGAAGAACGACAATAACAACAAGATGCTGACCCGCCTCAACGGTGTCGCTTTCCGCAGCCAGGACGAGCTGAAGGAATACGAGCGCATGATGGAAGAGGCTGAGAAGCGGGATCACCGCCGCATCGGCAAGGAAATGAACCTGTTCATGCTGCGGGAGGAAGGTCCCGGATTCCCTTTCTTCCTGCCCAAGGGTATGGTCATCAAAAACGAGCTCATCAATTATTGGCGTGATATTCATTACGCCGCGGACTATGTGGAAATTTCCACGCCCCTGATCATGAACCGTCACCTGTGGGAGACCAGCGGACACTGGGATCACTACAAGGACAATATGTATGCCACAAAAATTGATGACGAAGACTACTGCATCAAGCCCATGAACTGCCCGGGCGGCGTGCTGGTCTATGCCAGCCAGCCCCACTCCTACAGGGAGCTGCCTATGCGGGTCGGCGAAATCGGCCTTGTCCATCGCCACGAGCTGAAGGGTACGCTGCACGGCCTGTTCCGCGTGCGCTGCTTCAACCAGGACGACGCGCATATCTTCATGACCCGGGAACAGATTCCCGATGAGATCGCCGGTGTGGTCCATCTGATCAACCAGGTCTACAGCAAGTTCGGCTTCGAATACTATGTGGAACTGTCCACCCGTCCCGAAAACTCCATGGGTTCCGATGAGGACTGGGAAGACGCTACAAATGGCCTGAAAACAGCACTGGAAAAGCTGGAAATGCCCTACATCATCAACGAGGGAGACGGTGCTTTCTACGGCCCGAAGATTGACTTCCATCTGCGTGACTGTCTGGGACGTACCTGGCAGTGCGGAACCATCCAGCTGGACTTCCAGATGCCTCTGAACTTCAACCTGGAATACACCGCGGAAGACGGCAGCAAAAAGCGTCCGATCATGATTCACCGCGTCTGCTTCGGTTCCATCGAACGGTTCATCGGTATCCTGACCGAGCACTTTGCCGGCAAGTTCCCGACCTGGCTGTCTCCGGTACAGGTCAAGGTTCTGCCCGTGTCCGACAAGAGCTTGGACTACGCCACGGAGATCTACAAGAAGCTGAAGGATAAGAAAATCCGGGTCGAACTGGACAACCGCAACGAGAAAATCGGTTACAAGATCCGTTATGCCCGTCAGGTAGACCGTGTTCCTTACATGCTGATCATCGGTGAAAAAGAAATTGCCGAAGGCACAGTCGCTGTCCGCGACCGCGCCACGGACGAAACCACTTCCATGTCCCTGGACGAGCTGATCAGCAAACTCGAAAAGGAAATCACGGAACGCCTGTAATTGAAAAGAGGTGGATCCGCAATGAAATGTCCGAACTGCCAGACAGAAAACGACAATTTTGCCGCAACCTGCAGTGCCTGCGGGGCTCCGCTTGAACAGGACAACCGCGCCGTGTCGCCCGATACCGTGAAAGCGGTCACCACCGCCGGCCTGGTCCTGGGCAAAAAAGCCCGTGAGCTCCGGCTGATCACCCCGGTGGATCCTGACGCCCTTATCAGCGCCCGCGCCTATAACGGCACCATCGCGGTTGTGCTCCTGTGGGGCCTGCTGGTGAATTACCTGCTGTGCGAGTTTGTCGGTATTTCCATTTTTACCGTCAAGCCCCTCGTCCTGCTGATCGGTTATCTGGTGCTCGCCCTCTGCGGCACCATCATGGCCGCCAGATCCCATAACCCGCTCGTCAGTTTCCTGGGTTATAACCTGGTGGTGATTCCCTTCGGGCTGATCATCACCCTCATGGTGGAAACCTACGGCGGCATCGGCGCCAAAGTGGTATCGGACGCTTTCCTGTATACCCTGCTGATTTCCATCGGCATGATGGCCTGCGTCATGATCGCCCCGGAGTTCTTTTCCAGACTGGGCGGCGCCTTGTGCGGCGTGCTGATCGGCCTGGTTGTCTGCGAGCTTCTTCTGCTGATTTTCGGCGTGAAGCAGCAGGTTACGGACTGGCTCGTCGCCGGCCTCTTCTGCCTGTATATCGGCTATGATATTCACCGTGCCCAGCAGTTCGCCAAAACCCTGGACAACGCGGTGGACTCCGCCCTGGACATCTATATGGACATTGCCAATCTCTTCATCCGGATCCTGAGCATCCTCGGAAAAAGAAGAGACTGACCCACCAAAACAAAACTTCCCCGTACCTTCCGGTACGGGGTTTTTTCTGTCCAATCACTCCACAAAACAGAATCCAGTAAACACTCTAAATTATGAATTCCTATTTGTCATTTCGACTGGAGCCGAAGGCGGAATGGAGAAATCTCCCACAGCTTCAGATTATTCCCCTTAACATGGGAACCATAACCCTACGCCCTGTGTCATTCTGGGGTTCGGAACGCCCGGAGAAAGAGCCAGTGGCTCTTTCTCAGTGGAGAACGGGCGGTAGCCCCGGGGCGTCGAGGAATCTCCTCCGGGGTCTTGTTCATACTGTATCATCCGTAGGCGCACTCCCAAAATGTCATTTCGACTGGAGCCGAAGGCGGAACGGAGAAATCTAACCCCGCAGTCTCGCTGCAGCCTGCAACAGGAAAGCAGCACACACTCTAAATTATGAATTATGAATTCTGAATTATGAATTCATTCCAAGTTTCAGCACATTCGCGCAGAAACTGGGAAGTTTCTCCGGCAGCTTAACCAGGATCACACCAAACTCCTTCTTAAACTCCACCTTCCCGTATCCCAGCAGCTCCACGCTCTTCACTTCGTCTTCCGCGAAGCTGCGCAGCGTCACCGTCTCGCCGCCCTTTGCGCCAAGCAGGAAGGCGTACACCGCGTCCTCCTTCTGCACAAAGCGGACATCGCTCAGGTTCCAGTCGGTCTTTTCCTCGGTGAAGCCGTCAATCTTGACCCGGGTTTCCCCTTCGCCGAAGGTCCGCCACGGCCGGGTGCCGTAAACCGCCTCGCTGTTGATGGCGAACCACTCCGCCAGCCGGTCCAGGATGTATTCCGCGTCCTCGTCGATGGTGCCGTCCGGCCGCTGCAGCACGTTCAGCAGCATCACGCCGTTCTTGGAAATGATATCCACCAGCATCTCGATGATCTGTTCCGGGCTCTTGTAGGGATGATGCACGTCATAGAACCAGTTGCCGATACAGGTGTCCGTATGCCAGGGCTCCGGCATGATGCCGGGCAGCTGGCTCTTTTCGATATCCAGCACGCCCACGCTGAAGATTTCCTCCCGCCGGTCCTTCTGCAGGTAAACCGCCCGGTTTTCGCCGTACTTGTCAATGGAGGTGTTGTAAAGCCTTGCCACGGCTTTCAGGCCGCGGTCATACACCGACAGGTCCGTCAGTTTCCCCTGCTCCGCCATCCAGTGATCCCCGAAGGGCAGCACCCCGTCGGAATACAGCAGGTCAGGCTGGAACTTGTCAATCATCTCGTTTACGCACTTCAGCCAGTATTCCTGGAACTGCTGGTTCCCGGTATACCAGGGCGTCAGGTCCTCTCCTGTTCCGTGCTCCTGGTTCGCGTGATAGAAATCCTGATACGCCGGATCATTGCCGTCATAGGGCACGCCGGCATAGGGGCCGGTCTTGTCGCAGCCCTTGTTTACCCGCCACCAGGAGAAGGAAGCCCCCAGGTGTTCGCTGATGCCGAAGGGCAGGTGATACTTGTCCGCGGCAGCCTTCCACAGGGCCAGGATATCCTTTCCCGGTCCCACGTTCACGCTGTTCATCCGGTTCAGCTTGGAATCATAGTTGAAGAAATGGTCATGGTGCGTCGCCTGGGTCATCAGGTACCGGGCGCCAGCCTTGTAGTATTTCGCCATCAGGGCATCCGGATCAAACTTTTCCGCCTTCCACAGGGCGCAGATATCCTTGTACCCGAATTTGGAAGGATGGCCGTAGTGCCGCAGGTGATATTCATACTGCGGCTGCCCCTGGATATACATATTCCGGGCATACCAGTCCCCGAACATGGGTACGCTCTGGGGACCCCAGTGGCTCCAGATTCCGAATTTGGCATCCCGGAACCATTCCGGCGCCGAATACTGCCTCAGTGATTCAAAACTCGCCTCAAACTTCATACTCCAACCTTCTCTTTCCCCGTTTTTCTGCTGCCTCCATTATACACGAAACGTTTCTATTTTCCACTCTTTTTTTGATTCATATTTTTATAGCACAAAAGCGTGTGCGGTCCCCGCCCACGCTTTCACATTAAATTATTAATTGTTAATTATTAATTATTAATTGTGAAGAATGCATTATGCATTCTTCACCTGAACCGCTCTCCTGAGCGCTTGTGTGAGCAAAGTCGCTCCCGCGACTTTGACCGCGTCTCCCGGCAAAAACGGCACCACGCACAGGCCCAGCGCCGCCCCCAGGGCGTTGCCCGTGTGCAGCATGAAAACCACGGTTCCCACCGTATACAGCAGCAGGGTTCCGG
>JAGAAC010000130.1 GCA_017615475.1 Clostridia bacterium | reverse complement strand
GATCCGGGGAAAATCCGTTTTGCCCAGCTGCCCGGCAATACTCCGCATTCCGTTATGCGTTCCGGGGCCGCCGTTCTTGCGCACCCGTACCTTTCCGGGCGGCAGGTCAATATCGTCATAGATGACAATCATCTTCTCCTGAGGCACCTTAAAGCGGTTCAGCAGCTTTTTCACACAGTCACCGCTCCGGTTCATGAAGGTCAGCGGCTCGCACAGCACAACCTTCGTTTCCCCGTCCGTTACCTCCGCCGTCATTCCCTGCAGGAGCAGACGCTTGCGCAGCTTCACACCGTAATACTCCTCCAGCCGGCTCATGACCTCAAAACCCGCGTTATGGCGGGTGTGGGCATACTTCTCCCCGGGATTCCCCAGGCCGACAATCAGTAACGTGTTCTTCACCATAATTTCTATCTTCTTTCTCTCCGTACTGGCTCGCCTTGGTTTTGTCTTCGGCGAATCCCCCATAACAACGGGCATCCCGCAATCTCAATGGTCGCAACTCCCCACAGGGGAGCTTGCTCCCTTTCGATTGACCTCAGCTCTGACGAAATTTCCGCCACTGGCGGTCGTCAGAGCTTCGCCCCAAAAACTCATTTTGGCGAAGTGAGAGATTCACTCCCCTTCGCTGTTTCATATCATTGCATTTTTCCCTGTCTGTGTCAAGAACACAGCCAATACTTTCCTTTTAACAGGTTTGGTGCTATCCTTTGTATATTATTTATGGATGTTCCGGAAGGAGGATTTCTCCAATGAACCTCATTATCCCCAAGAACTACAACCCTGTCCTGGATCTGCGGGACACAGAAATCGCCATCAAGCTCGTCAAGGACTTCTTCGAGCAGGAACTGGCCAAAGCCCTGAATCTGACCCGTGTCTCCGCGCCTATCATGGTCACGCCGGAGAGCGGTCTGAATGATAACCTGAACGGCGTGGAACGCCCCGTTTCCTTCGATGTGCTGGAAACCGGCGCCACGGTGGAAATCGTCCATTCCCTCGCCAAGTGGAAGCGCCAGGCGCTGAAGACCTACGGTTTCTCCGTGGGGGAAGGCCTCTACACGGACATGAACGCTATCCGCCGGGACGAAATTACCGATAATATCCACTCCATCTTTGTGGACCAGTGGGACTGGGAACGTATCATGGCTCCCTCCGAGCGCAATGAGCACTTCCTGCGGGACATCGTCAACCGGATCTATATGACCCTGCGCAAGACCGAAGGTTTTGTCTGCGCCCACTATCCCCACATCAAACCGGAACTGCCGGACGCCATCACTTTCGTCACCACCCAGGAACTGGAGGACGAATATCCGGACAAGACCCCGAAGGAACGGGAATACATCGCGGCAAAGAAATACGGTGCTGTGTTCCTGATGCAGGTCGGCGGCGCGCTGCGCAGCGGCCAGCCTCATGACGGCCGTGCCCCGGACTATGATGACTGGAATCTGAACGGCGACATTCTCCTTTACGATCCCCTGCTCGACATCTCCCTGGAGGTTTCCTCCATGGGCATCCGCGTGGATCCGGACACCCTCCGGAAGCAGCTGAAGATCCGCGGCTGTGAGGAGCGGGCTGAGCTGCCCTTCCAGAAAGCCCTTCTCGCCGGCGAACTGCCCCAGACCATCGGCGGCGGTATCGGCCAGAGCCGCATGTGCGTTTACTTCCTGCGCAAGGCCCACGTGGGCGAGGTGCAGGCCAGCATGTGGCCGGACGAGGTTGTGAAGGCCTGCCGCAACGGCAATATTCCTTTGCTGTAATGCAAAGCATTATAGCAACCCTTCACTCTTCACTCTTACTCTTCCCCCAACTATTTTTTGACATCCATCACCAATTCAGTTTATCATTACATAGGGATAACATCCCTATGTTTTATTACACCCCAAAAACTGTAACCCTGTGATGATTTGTGAATGATGAATAATGTATTGAAAAAACTCCTTTCCCTTCTCCTGGTCCTCCTGCTCATCCCGGCGCTTTGCCCGGCAGAAGACTATTCTGATTACGGGGATTTCGGAGAAGAAATCGAAGAATGGGAAGACTTCGTCGAACCAGGAGACACCCTCCTGGCCACCGATGTCACCTACCACACCCCCAATGAGCACAGCGAAGTCAAATGTGATCACGAACTGTGCTTCTGGAACCTGGAAATGGGCCGTATGGATGAGGAATCCATCTGGAAGGTTCTGACCCAGCCGGTAACCGTTCTCAGCGGAAAGCAGCGTGAACAGGTCCGGATCCTGGCCAGGCCGGATGAGAAATGCACCGACTATGTCGGTGTCGTTACCTGCGCCAGCCAGGGCGTTCACGTGCTCCGGCAGGAAGGCGACTGGACGCTGATTGAGGCATATTCCTCCTCGGAGGAGGGTTCTGCCGTCAAGGTCTTCGCGGAGCAGTTCCAGGGCTGGGTAAAAACCAGCCGGCTTAAGGAAGAAAAGGTGGACCAGCACTACGGTCTTGTCATCGACAAGCTCCAGCAGCGTCTCTATGTTTTTAAAGAGGGCAAGCTCTTTACCACTATGCTTTGCTCCACCGGCTTCGCGAAAAACAAAGCCAACCTCTTCCATGAGACCCCCGCCGGGGAATTCCTCATGGTCAGCTGGGTCGGCGGTTTCCAGGCAGAAACCCTCTGGTGCGCCTACGGTATGCGTATCAACAGCGGCATCCTGATCCACGAGGTTCCCAGCAGGCAGGAAACCAACAAAGCCGGCGAAACCTATACCTCCTACGCCCGGTGCGAGCGTTACCTGGGCGAGAAGGCCAGCCACGGCTGCATCCGTGTACAGCGCCAGCTGACCCCGGAAGGCGTCAATGCCAAATGGCTCTGGGATCATCTTTCCCGCAAGCCTTATACCAAGGTCATCATCTGGGATGACATGGACCGGGAACTTGGCTATCCGGATGACAACCTGCTCCTGTACTATAACCCCAAGGGCGGAACGAACTATCATTCCCAGCCCACCTGCTCCCTGGTCAAGGACAAATACGAACCCATGACCCCCTTCACCTACGGCGAGCTGGATTCAAAGCCCTACAACAAACTGGAGCCCTGTCCCGGCTGCGCGCCGATGCCGCGGAAGAATAAGATCGACGAACTCAACGCAAAAAGCCGGAAGCGCAACTGATTCCGCAATTATCCTTTATATGCAGAGAGCCGCAAGCATAAGCTTGCGGCTCTTTTCCATCTCATTCTGCATTCTGCATTCTTAATTCTGCATTTAACACAGAAAATGATATTTTATTTCATTTTCTGTGTTGTCGCCCATCCGGCATCAATGATCTCCTGATGCTTTGTGGCATACGGTCCGATTGAGGTGACCTGCTCCTGCGTCCGCGGGAAATGCAGACAGGAGTGTCCGCCGAAGTTGTTGTCCCGTACATGCTGCACATCATGCGGCATGGAGTGTGTTGAACCGATATACACGCTGCCGTCGGAGAAGATAACCCACACAGCCCTCGGGTTCCATGTATTGCCGCCGAACACCTTTTCCATCCGGGCGGTATCATTCGCCGTCACCGGCTCATAGTCCGCGTGGGCGCCCAGGGAGAAGATATGCACCTGCCAGCTGATGCCGGTGGCAAAATCATAGATCGTCGCGTAAGGATAACTTCTCGCCACAGATTTTACTTTCTCATACCAGTTCGCGTACTGCACCTTTGCGGCGCTCGGCGCTGTTGTGGTCTTCTGCGTGGCTGCGCTTGCGGAAGTCTTGCTGCTGTTGTCCGCGGCTTTGGAGGCGGAGGTACCGCTTAGGCTGGCCAGGGTCTTGGAACCCGCGACGCCGTCCGCGGTCAGCTTCTGGGCCTTCTGGTAGGCCCTTACGGCTGCGGCGGTCTTGTTTCCGTACACGCCGTCCGCACTGCCGGAGAGATAACCCAGTTCAATCAGCTTCTGCTGCAGGGATTTAACGTCATTGCCCTTTGAACCGACCTTCAGCACATCGTTGTTAGCCGGGGCTGCGGTTGCTGTCGCGGACTGCGGTTCCGCAGTGGCCTTGGAGTTTGCTTTCTTCGCGTTTCCGCCGTAGAGCACCCGCTGGGTCTGCTCGCCCGCTGTACCGTCCTCGGTCAGTCCGTTCGCCTTCTGGAAGGCCTTTACAGCCTTCACGGTTTTATCGCCGTAGTTGCCGTCCGCCGTGCCGGACAGATAGCCCAGGGAAATGAGGGCTTCCTGCAGCTGAGCAACATTGGTTCCGCTGTCGTTCTTCCGCAGCGTGGGCCAGCTTACAGAAACGGCAGCAGTCTGCGCGGGCGCGGGTGTCACGGTTTCCGTGGGCACCGGGGTCGGTGTAACTCCCTTGGCCAGCGCGGTATCGCTGAACAGGATCGCATAGGTCGCTTTACCTGCCACGCCGTCCGCTTCCAGTCCGTTGGCTTCCTGGAAATCCTTCAGGGCTTTCACGGTGGATTTGCCCATCTTGCCGTCCACGGTGCTCTTGTAGTATTTCAGTTCTTTCAGCCGCCTCTGGAGCGTCTTCACGTCAGGGCCTGTATCCCCGTTCTTCAGGGATTTTTCAGGCGGTGCCACAGTAGGTGTGGGGGTGGGAGTCGGCGCGGGCGTATTCGTCGCCTTCGGGACGGCGGTTGCGCTGGCGCTGACAGCCGCTTCGGAATGGACCAGCTTCCGGGTTTCTGCGTCCGCGGTGCCGTTGGAAAGCAGGCCGTTCTTTTTCTGGAAGGAGCGGATCGCTCCGATAGTGTCACTGTCATAGGTTCCGGAGGGCGTTCCCTTCAGGTATCCCAGCTCGATCAGCCGCTGCTGCAGGGCTGTCACCGCCGCGCCCTTGTTGCCTTTTTTCATGGATACGCCTTCCACCGGGCTCAGGGTTTTGATGGAAACCTTCTGTCCGGCGGAGTTCTTCGGCTGGCCGCTGTACAGGAAAGCCTGGATATTGGCATCCATAATGCCTGTTGCGGGATATTCATTCTTCTGCTGGAAGGCGATGACTGCCTTCTCCGTGCCGGCACCGAACTCGCCGTCCGCCTTGCCGGTCAGGAATCCCAGTTCAATCAG
>JAGAAC010000129.1 GCA_017615475.1 Clostridia bacterium | reverse complement strand
TCAGACAGCTCAGCGTAACGGTCAGCAAGGGATTCAAGCTTATCGAACATAGAACCTCCGTCAGGGATGGGTTGAGAGAATCATTCTGCGGATGCCGGAGAGATCTTCCCGGATTTCCGTGGAGCAATAACCGCCGGCAGACAGAAGAGCGGATACGGCCTGATCCTCACCGGCGCCAAGCTCCATCAGCAGGATTCCGCCCGGAACGAGGCAGGGAAAGGCATCCCGGATGATCCTCCGGTAAATATCAAGCCCGTCCGGACCGCCGTCCAGCGCAAGGAGAGGTTCCTGCCGGACTTCCTGCTGAAGGGTAAGGCATTCTTCAGAAGGAATATAGGGCGGATTGCTGATAATCAGGTCGAAAACAGAACCGGAGAAAGCATCCAGGAGATCACTTTGACAGAAAGACACATCCGTGCCGAGTTTGGCGGCGTTGTCCGCGGCCAGGGCCAGGGCGTCCGGAGAAATATCGGAAAGGGTCACAGAAGCGGCAGGAAGACCGGCTTTCAGCGTGATGCCGATACAGCCGCTGCCGCAGCACAAATCAAGAATACGGGGGGAAGGGCGGTCCTTCAAGAGATATAAAGCCCACTCGCAAAGCAACTCCGTTTCCGGACGGGGAATGAGCACACGGGAATCCACTTTAAACATCCGGCCGTAAAAAGGCGCTTCTCCGAGAAGATACTGCAGGGGAACGCGGGAAAGCCGTTTTTCTACAAGGGCGTTGAAGGAATCCACAACAGAGGGCTCCGGGACGGATTCATCGTCCAGACGCAGAGAAAGCGGGGGACGGCCGGTCAGGTGGGACAGAAGCAGCGCCGCGTCATTGACTGGATCCGGGATTCCGGCCGCACTGAAACGTACGGACGCGCGGCGGATCAATTCACGGCAGGTCATGCTTCAGGAACAGGATCGGGATCCGGAACATCTGTATCCTCCTCTGTTTCTTCAGCAGGAGGAATGTATCCGGGCTCGGACTGACGGTAATCGGTAAAGACCGCCCAGCCTTCGGGCGTCCTGCGGGCATGATCCGGAATGCCGTTCAGGACCACATTAACCGAAACAATCGCACATTCCAGCATGGATTCATCCGGTTCCCGGGTGGTCAGGCGCTGCATCTGCAGTCCGGGCCAGCGAAGGATGCGGGCAACTGTGCCGTCAGAATGGGCAAGCCCCATCAGCACTTCGTAGCTGACGCCGGCGACGATCGGCAGCATTGCCAGGTGGAAAAGGAAACGAACGAAGAAATTGCTGATAGGAACCAGGACATTCAGCACAAGGAACAGCAGAATGCTGATGGCAAAGACGATCAGCAGGAAAGCCGTACCGCAGCGGGGATGCAGACGGGAGAAAGTCTGGGCATTGCCGGGTGTCAGCGAGAGACCGGATTCATGGCAGTGGACGGATTTGTGCTCAGCGCCGTGATACTGGAAGGTCCTGCGGACTTCAGGCACACAGGCACAGAAAATCATATAGGCAACAAGAATCAGGATTTTCACCAGGCCGCCGATGAGCGTATAACCGATGGTGGACATTCCGGCACCGCGAAGAAGACTTTCCACGCCGGCAGGAATGGCAATAAAAAGCACAACGGACAGAATGACAGCCAGGACAATGGCGAAAGCCATGACGATTTTGTCGATGCCCTTGCCGAGTTTGCGGGCGAGCCATTTTTCAAACTTTGTGGGTTCCTCATCCAGCATGCCGAGCATTTTTGTGGAGTCTTCCAGGGTATTCATCCCGTAATAGAGCATGGTTCCCATATTGATAATTCCGCGGATGAAAGGTTTCCCCATCCAGGGATGCTTCTCCTTCAGCGGAACAAAAGGTGTCAGCTTGGTAACGAGCGTACCGTCGGGACGGCGGACAGTGACGGCAGTAGCGGAAGGAGAACGCATCATCACGCCTTCCATGACGGCCTGGCCGCCCACATCGAATTTCTTTTCCTGTTCTGTATTCATAAGAGGAACATTATCCTTTCGTAAAAAATCAATGATGTAGTTTTTCGACACAAAACGTTGTATTCCCTTTGCTTCACGCAATTTTCACATCGGTTCCACAGGAACGTCATGCAAGGAAACCGAGGTATTCATTTAAGACGTTAAAAAGCATATCACCGGATGCTGCCGGAAGGACCATATCCGTTTTGCCGATAGGGACAAAATCAAAGAAATCGGACGCGGCCGTGAGCACCAGGGCCGGAATGATTTCATAGGACGGCCCGAAAATAAGCTCCAGATAGGGACAGTACTTCGCGGACTGGAGGACTTCCTCAGGATCCACGGCATTCTTCATTTTAAATTCCAGGCTGAACACATGGCCGGGAGCAATGACCAGGACGTCTGCGTAAAGGCGGATCATCCGGGCGCGGTTGAGACGAAGCTCGAAAGCGATCTCCCAGTCCAGGAAAGAGGGTTCCGTCATGGAGGAAAGATCCTGAAACAGGGAAAGCATTACATTCCGGCAGTCCAGGAAGGAATGAATCAGCCCCCGGCGGTCATTGAGACTGCGGCCGATCCTGCGGCAGCCGTCCTGCAGGGCGGAAAGCCATTCTTCCTCCGGTGTTTCCAGAAATTCACGGACGGTGCCGTACCAGCCGGAAACCTCGTACAAACCCTCGTGAACCGGAGACTGGCGGATAAGGGCATGCCAGCGGAAGGCATCATCCTCATAACAGAGTTCCCGCATGAGGGGAGAGGAAAAAAGGAGCCGGTTGACCTCCTTGCGGGAGAGGGACAGCTTTGAGGCGATTTCCTTTGCCATCAGGCCGTCACTGACAGAGATGAGGGAATAGACAGCCCGTTCCTCCGCAGAGAAAGAAAGGAGCCTGACAGACATTCCCGGATCACCTCCTGAAAATACAGATGAATTATAACATAATCTTACAAAAAATGCTTGCAATGGGGACCCGATTATGTTAATATACTTTTTGCGGTTTAACCGCCATTGCATACGCGAAAGAGGTGAAACAGCAATGAAGGAAAATATTCATCCCCAGTATGGTAAGTGCGTGGTTCGCTGCGTATGCGGTGAAACTTTTGAAACCGGATCTACCAAGAAAGAGATGAAGGTGGATATTTGTTCCAAGTGCCATCCTTTCTACACCGGCAAGCAGAAGCTGGTAGACACGGGCGGACGTGTTGACCGCTTCAAGAAGCGCTTCAATATTGAATGAGTTTCCTGCGGACGTGCTGAAAACAGCACGTCCTTTTCATTTGGTTCAGGAAGACAAAAGAACCGGTCCGGCAGAAACGCCGGACCGGTTTAAACATTCCTTCGGAATCAGTCGATCTGATCGGAAGAAGCGAGGTCATAAAGATCAAGCACTTCCTGCTTCGGCTGTTTATCGATGAGGGTCACCGCAACGGCAACGATCAGGCCGGCGATAAAGCCGGGGATGATTTCATAGAGGGTAAAGATGCTGCCCGGATGACTGTTGCCCAGGATGAGCCAGGCAATATCAACCGCAGCACCGGCAGCGATACCGGACACAGCGCCCCAGAAGGTGAACCGCTTCCAGAAGAGGCTCAGCAGGATGGCGGGACCGAAGGCGGCACCGAAGATACCCCAGGCGTTTTCCACCAGGCCCATGATGCTGCCGCTGTTCGGATTGGCAGCAATCAGAACAGCAATGACGGCGATGATCAGCACCACGATACGTCCGGCCCAGAACATTTCCTTGTCAGAGGTCTTGTTCTTCCGGATGACGGGCTTATAAACGTCAGCCGCGAAAGCGGAAGAGGCGCACAGCAGCTGAGAGTCCGCGGTGGACATGGAAGCAGCCAGGATCGCGGAGAGCAGGATACCGGAGATTAGGGCCGGGAAGATGGAGCGGACCATCTGAATGAAGACGGTGGAGGAATCACTGACATCACCCAGGAACAGATGGCCAATGCAGCCGGCTGCCACAGAGAAGAGGATGATCAGCACATTCCAGGAGATACCGATTTTGGCGCTCTTGCGCAGGTCCTTGTCGCTGCGGACAGACATGAAACGGATGATGATATGGGGCATGCCGAAGTAGCCTAGACCCCAGCCCAGGCCGGAAGCAACGGTTTTCCAGTCCGGGAACATGTTCCAGTAATCAGGATTCGCCTGGCTCAGGGATTCGATGGTCATCTGTCCCTGACCGCCGCTGATGAGTCCCAGGGCGAAGAT
>JAGAAC010000128.1 GCA_017615475.1 Clostridia bacterium | reverse complement strand
CTTTTACGGAGAACAGGGAATTATCCGAAAAACGAAAGGAATGCCTGGACTGGCTCCGGAAACATAAGGCGGATGTTGGACTGACATCCACTGCCTCCGGCCGGTCCAGGTTCCTGCTGGGAATCCATACCAGAGGGTCACCGATCATGCGGATTCCGCCGCGGCCGGCGGTACAGCCGGCACTGGCACGGGAAAAGGTGAAAGCTGAAATGGCGGAGCACCTGACGGAAGCCTGCGGGGCTGCTTTTGCCGGGGATCTTCCGGGAACGCGGGAAGGGCTGGAAAAGGCAGGACAGCGGGGAGCGGACGGTATCAGGGAATATATTGACGCGGGGATCGATCCGCCGAACGCGCCGGTGACGCTTTCCGGCGGATGGATCTATAACCGGGCCGCGAAAAAAGGCGTGCCGGTAAAAGGAAAGTCCGGCACGACCCCGCTGGTCGATACCGGACAATTGTATGATGATTTTGATTATGAAATCACGGAAAGATAATCCGGTTTCACCGGGACCGGAGCCAGTTTACAATCTCACCGCGGCCGTGGTCCAGGATAAAGCGGATCACATCCTGCTTGCGGAGGAGGGACCGGACAAATTCTCCGTCCAGGGATTCCATGAGCTCAACCGGGGTTTTTTGGGAAAGGCGGCGGATCTGTTTGAGCAGTTCTGTATCCCGGAGCTTCCGGGCGGCCTCCTCCCTGGGATATCCCCGGCCGAAAGGCTCCGAGAAAAGCCGGGCGAGGGTGGCGTCAAAATTCGCATATCCGGCCCAGGTGTATTCTTCTCCCAGCGGAAGGGAAATGGCGTTGCCGTTATTGATCTGGGCAAAAAGGTAAGCGTCCGCGGGCGTCGGCGCGTAGCCGCACAGAACACCCGGAAAGCTGTTGCAGGCCAGCATCATGCCCTGGCCGGAGGAACAGCCTGTGACGATGAAGTCGACAGCCCTGGAGGCCAGCAGCAGCCCGGCCAGCACGGAAATCTCAATATAGCTGTAACGGTCTGTTTCCTCTTCCGTGCAGCCGAAGTTGATGACTTCCGACCCGGCGGCGTATTTTTTCACCGTGTCATACAAAAGCCGGTTTTTCCCGGCCTGTGAGCTTGCCTGGATGATGCCGATCCGCATATAAACACCTCTGATATCAACTCTGCAAGGCCCGGGAGAGAAGGCTATTCCATATCAAACCGGAATGCTCCGTCCGTGCACTTTTCCATGGTTTCCACGATGATGTAAACTGTTTCGCTTTCAAAGGGGCCGAAGACGGAGTCAAGCTCTTCACCTGCTCCCAGGGAGAACAGCTCTTTCTTTTCCCCGTCGTCATAATACACTGTGGCGCTGCCGGTTCCCAGCTTTGCCGAAGCCTTCATCTGACTTCCGGTTCCGTTCTGTCTTTTCAGGGTAAAGACCATATGCCCCTGGAAATGCGCGAAGTTCAGGAAGGCGGAATGGGCCGTGTTTGAATGGACGCAGCCCACGGCAGTGAACCCGGAGGAGTATTTGCTGCAGCCGGCCAGGCACAGCAGGCAGACGGCTGTCGCCGCTGCCAGCAGGATTCTGAACGCTTTCTTCATGCTGTCAGTCCTCCTTCTGTCCGGCCGGGTCTTTTGCCATCACTTTCCGGCACCATACCCGCTTTCCGCAGTCCGGGCATTTCAGAAGCCGCTTTGACAGCACGTTGAGCCCGAAAACGTGGTTCCGGAATGTGGGAACAAACGTTTTGCCGCAGACGGTACACCGGTAATACCCGATTTTCCGCTGCCCCTCCATCACAGCCAGCAGGCCGACCGTGAAAAACACACAGGCCGCGGCAATGATCACGATCCTCAGGGCCGGCGGGATCGCGGTTGTGGGAAGGCATCCCACAACCAGTAACAGCAGGAAGGAGAACAGGGATACGCCGCCCAGGGCGAGCGTAAGCATAAAAAGCCGACGGTTCTCCTCCCGTTCCTTTATCATTTCCACCATATTTTTCTCCGCTTTCTCCTGATAATCTTCCCCTGAGACAAGCTCGGCTGACAGCAGGTCATTGACCGTGATGCCCAGCTCATTACACAAAGGAAGCAGCAGGGATACTTCCGGGAATCCGTTTCCGCATTCCCATTTTGAAACTGTTTTGTCGCTGATGCCCAGTTTTTCAGCGAGCTGTTTTTGCGTACAGCCGTTCCTTTTTCGCTGCGAAGCGATAAAACGGCCTGTTGCTGCCTGATCCATGCGCTCCTCCTTTCGGGGACGATTATCTGTCAATCCTTCCTCAAATCACACCCACGGACCGTAGAATACGGCGGAAAAACGGAGTCTGCGATGCGTAGAGATGAAAAAGAAGGGGTCCCGTTCTGATCCTGTAAGCGGATAAACATGCTGATTATATCACACCGGAGGAATCATGCGTATATCTTCTGTGCTCTGTGATCCCGAACTGGGATATGTTTCCTTTACCGTGGAACGAATCACCTGCACCCGGAGCCGGGAAGGGACCGTTTCAGCCGGTATGACAGAACAGGCGGCGGGCTGCATTCATCCCGGGACGGCGGAGACGCTGAAGCTGCTGCCGGAGGAAATGAAAAAGGATTCCTGTATCGTGATCTATACGGACTATGCCTTAAGCACCGGCACGCCGGGGGAGGATGGCGGTTCCTTTACCGCGCCGGACCGGATCCGCTGGAACGGACAGGCCTGGCGGGTGGTGAAGGTGCGGAACTGGCAGGGATTCGGATTTGTGCAGGCACTGGCGGTGCGGATAAACGAAGAAAACCGGGAGTGATGAACACTCCCGGTGCCTAAGGAACGATTTGCTTACTTCTTTTTCTTCGCGACGGCGTCCTTCATTCCCTTGCCGGGCTTGAAGGCGGGGGCCTTTGTCGCCTTGATCTTGATCACTTCGCCGGTGCGGGGGTTCCGGCCGTTACGGGCGGATCGCTGCCGGGTCTCAAAGGTGCCGAAGCCGGGCAGGATCACTTTGCCGTCGGAAACAACACCGGCAACGATAGCGTCCAGCGTGGCGGTAACAACTTTCTGAGCCTCAGTTTTGGTAACTCCAGCCTTAGAGGATACGACTTCAACGAGTTCTGTTTTGTTCATATGTATGATCCTTTCCGGGCATATGCCCTGCTTTTTATGTGATTATATCACACTTGTGTGGAAAATACCATACAAATGGAGCGAAAACCGATGAATTTTCCTTCAAAAAAAATACAAAATGCTGTTTTTGATGCCCTGTGCGCCTGCATGGGGGTGAATAAGCATTCCCGGGAGGCCGCCGCGCTGATCCGGGAAGCCTATGCGGAGCGGGAAAACGCTCCCCGGCCGCCGCGGGACCGGAATGTGATCTACTGGACGCTGCTGCAGGATCCTGCTTCCGATCCGGTACCCTGCGCGTACACTCCTGAAGGGGCAGGGACCGGCAGAAACACAACGGTGGTATACACGACGCTGAAGTATCAGCTGATGATTGTCTGCTATGGCCCCGCTTCAGAGGAGTACGCGCTCAGGATCCGCAGCGGACTTTTCCTGGACGGCGCCGGCTTTCCCCGGCGGATCCTGAGGGAAGCCGGAATCTATCCGGTTCCTGACCCGCCGCAGCCGGCCCTGCTGCACGAGGAGGATGGATTCCTCTGGCGGAAACGCGCCGACCTGGCGGTTTCCCTCCGGATCCGGTATGAACAGCCAGGCGGGGAAAGCGGTTCCATTCATTCGCCGCCGGCGGTCATCCTCCGCCGGCCGTTCTGAATTGAACCGGCTCGCGGATTCATGTTATCATATGGCCTGACGAAAATGCCGGAGGTGGGACACGGTGACCATTCTTGTGGATATGGACGATACGATGGAACAGCTGCTGGAGGCTCTGGTGAAGCGGGCTAACGAACGGTTCGGGCGGAACGCGACAGTGGATGATGTGACCGACTGGAGTATCGTGTGTGCTTTTCCGGGCATTGAAAAACGGCAGATCCTCGACTTTATGCGCGAAGCTGATTTCTGGGAGGACGTGAAACCGGTTCCCGGCGCCGCGGAAGCCCTGAAGCATTTCATGGACGAGGGGCATGACGTGTATGTGGTGACGGCCACGGAGTTTGAGCACGTGCGGGAGAAAATGGAGAACGTGCTTTTCCGGTATTTTCCCTTCCTTTCCCCGCGGCAGGTGATCATCACCTGCCGGAAACAGATGATCCGGGGGGATGTGCTGATTGACGACGGCATCCACAACCTGGAGGGCGGGGAATACAGAAAGATCCTCTTTACGAGACCGTACAACCGGGACTATGATGCGGAAGCTAATGGCATGGTCCGGGTTCACAACTGGGATGAGATCGTTAAAGTAATAGACCGGATGGAATAAGGACAAACGTTTCAGAACGCCGCTGAAAAGCGGCGCTTTTTATTGCCGGACCTTTCCGCTTCGGGAGGTCTGTACAGTTCTGAAAAAAGGAGGTTTCTT
>JAGAAC010000127.1 GCA_017615475.1 Clostridia bacterium | reverse complement strand
TATTCCGATCCGGACCGGGACGCGGTATATATCCGGCCCCAGAAGGTGTGGAACCGGAATTCCGATACCATGTTCCTGCCGCATCTTTATTCCCCGGCGCAGGGAACCGTCCAGCCGATCCGGGACGGCGTGCAGACCAGCCGGTTTTACCAGGTGATGGACGGGCTGCAGCGCACGCTGGAGGAGCAGTATGCGGACTCCTGGGACAAGTTCTTCAACCAGGTGAAGGTGCTGCATGAGAACGGGATTCCGGTGGAGGAGCAGTGCGGCCGAATGTGCAACATCATGATGACCCGGGACGAACGGCTGCGGCTGCTGGTGAAGAAGCATTTCCGGCCGGAGGATTATTTCCGGGTGCGGGACCATATGGTGGGCACCGGCATGGTGGGCGGGAAAACCTGCGGCATGCTGCTGGCCAGGGCCATCATCCGGAACCTGGCGCCGGACATCAACAGCATCCTGGAGCCGCATGATTCCTTCTATGTGGGTTCGGACGTGTTCTATACATACATCGTGGACAATGATTTCTGGGACCTGCGGGTCCGGCAGCGCACCGATGAAGGGTATTTCACGCTGGCGGGGGAGCTGGCGGAGCGGCTGAAGACCGGAACCTTCTCCCCGGACACCCGGGAGCAGTTTATGCATATCCTGGAGTACTACGGGCAGGATCCCTATATCGTCCGTTCCAGCAGCATCCTGGAGGACGGGTTTGACAATGCCTTCGCCGGAAAGTATGAATCCGTGTTTTGCGCCAACCGGGGGACGCCGGAGGAACGGCTGGAGGAATTTGAAAACGCGGTCCGGACGGTGTATGCCAGCTCCGCGGGGCTTTCTGCCCTGGACTACCGGAAACGGCGCGGCCTGGAACACCGGGACGAGCAGATGGCGCTGCTGGTGATGCGGGTTTCCGGCTCTGCCTACGGATCCTACTATATGCCCTGTGCCGCCGGTGTGGGATACTCCTTCAGCCCCTACAAGTTCCTGAATGATATTGATTCCTCCGCGGGCATGCTGCGCCTGGTGATGGGCCTGGGCACCTCCGCCGTGGACCGGACGGAGGGTTCCTATCCCAGGCTGGTGAGCCTGGACAAACCGGAAGCCACCAACTTTACCACGATCGCTGAAAAACACCAGTTTTCCCAGCGGAAGGCGGAGGTGGTGGACCTGAAGGCCAGGCGCCTGAACCGGGTGCCGCTGGAAGAGATGGAGCCGGTGCTGCCGAACTACCTGAAAAACCAGGTGCTGGAGCATGACGCTGACGCGGAGGCCTCCCTGCGGGAGCGGGGAGACTACCGGAACATCTGCTTCATTTCCTGTCTGGGGCTGGTCCGGAACCGGGAAATGATGGAACGCATGCAGCGGATGATGCACCTGATCCAGGAGGAATACGGGGAGCCGGTGGATATTGAATTCACCATCAATGTTTCCGAAAGCAGGGAGTATATGATCAACCTCCTGCAGTGCCGGCCGCTGCAGGTGTTCCAGGACACCGGGGACGTGACGGTGCCTCAGGATGTGCCGGAGGAGAAGATCCTGCTGGAAACCAGGGGCGCTTCCATGGGCCTTTCCCGGAAGGTGCGGCTGGACCGGATCGTGTATGTGGACCCGGTGAAGTATTATCACCTGCCTTACACCGAAAAGACGCGGATCGCGGCCCTGATCGGCCAGATCAACTGGAAATACCGGGACCAGGGGAAACACCTGCTGCTGATGGTTCCCGGGCGTATCGGGACCTCCTCGCCGGAGCTGGGTGTTCCCACCGCATTCTCCGACATCAGCGGGTTCGACGCAGTGTGCGAAATGGCGGAAACCCGGGCGGGGTACAATCCGGAGCTGTCCTACGGCAGCCATATCTTCCAGGACCTTGTGGAAGCCCAGATCCTGTACATGGCGGTGTTCCCCGGGAATAAAACACGGCATTTCCGGCCGGAGCTGCTGGCGCGGGTGCCGAACCTGATTGCGGAAATACCCGGCGGCGCGGAGTATGAGGAGGTTGTCCGCCTGGCGGATGTGAGCGGCTGCGACTGCGAGCTGTATCACGACCTGACAGAGGAGCATATCCTGCTGCGGATCTGACGGAAAACAGAATAAAGCCCCGGAATTATTGGGATTCCGGGGCCTTTTGCTGCCCGAAAATGTGTCAGGGAGAACTGTCCCCGATGACACATTTTTAGATTTAAGTACTGTTTAAGGTGTTCACGGTAAGCTGTAAATGGTTCCGGAAACCAAGTATAAAAAAGGAGTTGAAAAACGATGTTTAAGAACTGGAAAATCATCAGCATAATCATGGCGCTGGTACTGGCACTGACACTGGGCGTAACTGCACTGGCGGAGACCGCGGAGGCGCCCGCGGCAGAACCGCCCGCAGCAGAACCGGCGGCGGAAACACCCAATGGAACGGACACCGCACTCCAGGAAGCACTGGACGCCCTGGCAGCTGCCCGCAGCGGCAGCAGGCTTACCAGCCTGGAAGAGGAACTGAAGGCTTATGTGGAAGCCGGGAAACTGACCCAGGAACAGGCTGACCTGATCCTGAAGGCTTATCAGGATCAGGAATCCCTGCGCAGCGGTATCTGCCCCAACTGCGGCTATCAGTTCTCTGACAGCGGCTTCGGCAAAGGCGGCCGGACGAAGAACGGAAGCATGAACGGCTTCGGCGGTATGAACGGCTTTGGCGGAAAAGGCGGGCGCGGCGGCCGCGGAAACGGCGGACGCTTCGGTCAGACGCAGAACGGAACGCAGCAGAACACGGCTCCGGCCCCGGCGGAAGGCCCTGAAGGCAGCGGAATCTGACAGGTGAACTCTGTCCCTGTGCCGGTTTCCCGGCACAGGGCTTTTGCGCGTTTTGACGTTGGCCCATTTACGCCTGCAGGTTTTTACGGTATCATAGACCCGGAGGAAAAAAAGAATGAGGATCTTGTTCGTGGATGATGACAGGGAACTGTGCCGCGCGGCGCAGACGCTTCTGGAGCACGAGGGTTATGCGGTTGATACGGCGCATAACGGTTTTGATGCGCTGGAGATGGCGGAAACCGGAGAATTTGACGGGATCATCCTGGACTGGATGATGCCGGAAATGGACGGTATATCCGTTCTTGGAGAGCTCCGCCGGAACGGCGTAACCACCCCCTGCCTGATGCTCACCGCCCGGGCGGAAGTGGAGGACCGGGTAGCCGGGCTGGATTCCGGAGCGGACGATTATCTGTCCAAACCGTTCAACACAGCGGAACTGCTGGCACGGCTGCGGGCGATTATCCGCCGGCATGAAGTTTACGCGCCGGAGGTAATCCGCTTCGGCGATGTGACGCTGGATAAGGGGACCATGGAACTGCGGTGCGGCGATCATTCCGTGAGACTGGGGAACAAGGCTTTCCGGCTGATGGAGATGCTGATGGAGAACCCGCACCGGGTGTTTACCGTGGACCAGATGATCAACCGTGTATGGGGCTGGGATAACGAAACGGAAATGAACCTGCTGTGGGTGACCGTATCCCAGCTCCGGAAAAAGATGGCGGAGCTGGGAACGGCGGTGGAGATCAACGCGGTCCGGGGCGTCGGATACTCGCTGGAGGAGGGACACATCGCAGATGATGCATAAATTGAGGATCAAGTTCATCCGCATTGCCATGGCGGCGCTGGCGGCTGCAGTGATTCTGGTGACGACGGCAATCAATGTGATGAACTGGGTGAATGTCCGTGCGGAAATCAGTGAAACGATGTCTTTCCTCTCGGAATCGGACGGGATGGTTTCTCCGGAGCGGGCCCGGGAATGGGCCGGGCGGGACAAGCACCGGAAAAACGTTCTTACGCAGTCTGCCTATTTTTACGGACGGATCGAAGCGGACGGAAGTTATCAGATCATCAACCAGGGACGGATGGATTCCGTCAGCAGGGAGGAAGCGGGAAGCCTGCTTGCCCGGGCTGCGGAATCCGGCCGGGAAAGCGGGTTCCTGGATGACTACTGCTATCAGCGCGTTGCCTCCCGCGGCAGGTCAGACGAATGGATTTTCCTGGACTGCGAAAGCTATCTGACAGCGGCCCGGAGGCTGGCGCTCTTTTCCGCGATTGTCTGTGCGGCCGGAATTCTGCTGGCGCTGCTGGTGGTATCCCTGCTCAGCAGGAAAGCGATTCAGCCTTTTCTCCGGAACGAGCAGAAACAGAAACGGTTTATTACGGATGCCAGCCATGAACTGAAGGCTCCGCTGGCTGTGATTTCCGCCAATATGGATGTGCTGGCGCTGAAGGACCCGGACAATCCGTGGATTAACGGTACGCGGAGCCAGGTTGCTTCCATGCGCGGACTTGTGGAGGACATGGTTTATCTCTCCCGGGCGGATGAAGCAGACAAGCCCGTAGAAATGAAACCCGTGAACCTGAAGGAACTGGTGAAGGAAACCGAGGAGCCTTATCAGGCAATGGCGGAATTTCAGAACAAGGTTTTTCACTGTGAAACGGAAGAAAACCTGCCGGTTCAGGGCGAGGAAGCAGCGCTTCGGCGGGTGGTTTCCATTCTGTGCGACAATGCCGTCAAGTATACGCCGGAGGGGGGAACCATTCGCCTGAAAGCTTATGCTGAAGGGAAAAATGCGGTTGTTGAGACGGAAAACCCGCCGGCGCAGGCGCTGACGGAAGAAGACTGTGCCCGCCTGTTTGACCGCTTCTACCGGGCGGATAAAGCGCGGGACCGGGAAAAGCAGAGCGGCTATGGGATCGGACTGTCCATTGCCCAGGCAGTCATTGCCCGCCACGGCGGCACCGCGGCGGCGAGGATGACACCGGACAATACACTGCGGATCCGTCTGTCCATTCCGCTGGACAGATAAAGGGTGTCAGAGAGAACCATCCCCGATGACACACTGCCGGAAGGATTGATTTATAAAACATCTTGCGTATTTGCCCGGTCCCATATATAATGGATGCCGTACGATGAAGGAGAAGGCTCCGCAGGGGATTTTCAGAGAGCGTGCCCAAGGCTGAAAGGCGCGTATTCACCGGCGAACAGGCCGCCCGTCTCCCGAGTGCGCGGAAGTAAGCGCTGATTGAGGTGAAATTCCGCCGGGTGCTCCCGATACAGGGCAGAGAGATGACGGCAAATGCCGTTAAGCAAGGTGGTACCGCGAAGCATCAGCCTCGTCCCTGCACAGGGACGGGCTGTTTTTATGCGAAGGACTGGGAGGTTGTATTATGAAGGTCAGAAATCTCGTATCCAAACGTTTCAAGGAAACTCCGGCAGACTGCCAGATCGCCAGCCAGGCGCTGATGATGCGCGGCGGCTACATCAAGCCCGTGGGCAACGGCATCTTTACGCTGTTTCCGATCACCAAGCGCATCACCGCGAAGATTGAGAACATCATCCGCCAGGAGATGAACCGCATCGACGGACAGGAAGTGCTGTTCCCGGTCACCATGCCCGCTGATATGTGGCGCAAATCCGGCCGGTATGATTCCATCGGTTCGGAGCTGCTGCGGTTCAAGGATCGTTCCGGCGGGGATATGGTGCTCGGTATGACCCATGAGGAAGCTTCCGTTCAGCTGATGACGGACGTGGCTGACTCCTATACCCAGTATCCGTTCATGATCTACCAGATCCAGACGAAGTTCCGGGATGAACCCCGCTGCCGCGGCGGACTGATCCGCGTGCGCGAGTTCACCATGAAGGACGCCTATTCCTTCCACACCTCCCAGGAGGACCTGGAGCAGTATTATATGCGCTGCTATGAGGCCTACAACCGCATCTACGCGCGCTGCGGCGTGCCGGAGGTGGTGGCTGTGGCCAGCGACAGCGGTATGATGGGCGGCAAGGTGAGCCATGAATACATGCTGCTGACCGATGTGGGCGAAGATACCATCGTGCTGTGCCATGACTGCGACTACCGCGCCAACATGGAAGCGGCTCCCTGCCTGCTGAACAATGAGGCCGGCGAGATCGCGCCGCTGGAAAAGGTGGACACTCCCAACGTCAAGACCATTGAGGACCTGTGCGCTTTCCTGAAGATCAAGCCCCAGCAGACCTGCAAGGCCGTGATGTACCAGCGTAATGCGGACGATTCCTTCGTGATCGTGTTTGTCCGCGGCGACCTGGACGTGAACGAGACCAAGCTGCGCAACTACCTGAAGGCGGAAGTGCATCCCGCCGTCGTGACCGAGGACAGCGGCATCCATGCCGGCTTCACCGGACCGATGGGCCTGCCGGAAGGCACGACCGTGGTATATGACAGCTCCCTGAAGGGAATCGAGTGGCTGGCCACCGGCGCCTGCGAGGATGACAAGCACTACATCGGCTTCAACATCGCCCGGGATATCGGCGAGGTTGAATATGTGGACGTGGCCAAGGCCTTTGACGGCGGTATCTGCCCCGTGTGCGGCAAGCCCTCCATCTACACCAGCCGCGGTATTGAAGTGGGCAACATCTTCCAGCTGGGCACCAAGTACACCGAGTCCATGGATATGACCTATGTGGACCAGGACGGCAGCCTGAAGCATCCCATCATGGGCTGCTACGGCATCGGTGTGGGCCGTCTGGCCGCTTCCGTCTGCGAAGCGCATCATGATGATTACGGCCCCGTGTGGCCCATGAGCATTGCTCCCTGGCACGTACAGATCTGCTCCCTGAGAGCTGACCAGCCGGAAGTGATCGAGATGAGCCAGAAGCTGTATGATGCCCTGACCGCCCGCGGTGTTGAAGTGCTGTGGGATGACCGCAGTGTTTCTGCCGGCGTGATGTTCTCCGACGCTGACCTGTTCGGCGTGCCGCTGCGCGTGGTTGTCAGCCCCAAGGGCCTCCAGAACGGCACCATCGAGATCGCGACCCGGGATAAGTCCATGAAGGAACTTGTGCCGGTGAATGAAGCGGAGGACTTCGTGGTCCGCTTTGTGGAGGATGCCCTGGCGAAGCTGGAGTGCAGGCTGTAAGGCTTTCAAAGTTTATACAGGAATACCTGAAGCCCCGGGAAACCGGGGCTTTTTCTTTGTGAAAAGCAGGTGGGTCAGGGGTGGGCCGGAACCCCCGTCCCCCTGGCCCACCTGGTTCCTGGATTGTTTTGCTTGTGTTTGGGGCGGGAGAGGTATAGAATTCAAAGAAGGAAACTGCTATTTTCTGACAACAGATTCCGGCATAGTCCGGAGGAGGGGAAACGATTGAAAGCGTACCTTGAGGAGAAAGAGGCCGTACTGGCGGAGCTTGGCTCCGGCATGGAAGGACTGACCGATGAGGAGGCCGCGGAGCGGCTGACGCGGGACGGGCCCAACAAGCTGAAGGAAGGCAAGAAGGAAAGCCTGATCAGCAAGTTCTTCGGGGAACTGAAGGACCCCATGACCATCGTACTGATCATCGCGGCGATTGTCAGCGCGATTACGGCAATCTATGCCGGCGAGAGCCTGACCGATACCATCATCATCCTGGCGGTGGTACTGATCAACGCCTGCCTGGGCGTATACCAGGAGAGCAAGGCGGAAGCCGCCATTGAAGCGCTGCAGCAGGTGGCCGCAGCCACCGCGAAGGTGATCCGCGGCGGACACCAGAAGACCATTCACGCGGATGAGGTGGTCCGGGGCGACCTGCTGATCCTGGAAGCCGGAGACGCGGTTCCCGCGGACGCCCGGATTGTGGAATGCGCCTCCATGAAGACGCAGGAAGCGGCCCTGACCGGCGAATCCACGGATGTGGAGAAACAGAGCGAAGCGCTGGCGGCCGCCGAAAACGGGGAAGTCTCCCTGGGCGACCGGAGGAACATGGTTTACATGGGCTCCATTGTCACCTACGGACGGGGACACGCCGTGGTGACCGGCACCGGCATGGATACGGAAATGGGCGCCATCGCGGATGCCCTTTCCAGCGCGGAGGACGAGGAAACACCCCTGCAGATCAAGCTGCGGGAGCTGTCCCGGAAGCTGTCCGCCATGATCCTGGCCATCTGCGCCTTTGTGTTCATTGTGAACCTGGTGCGGAACGGCGGGAAGGCCGTGCTGGACACCTTTATGATCGCTGTTTCCCTGGCGGTGGCGGCCATCCCCGAGGGACTGAGTGCTGTGGTGACGGTGCTGCTTTCCATCGGCGTGACCAAGATGAGCAAAAACCACGCCATTATCCGGAAGCTGACCGCCGTGGAAACCCTGGGCTGCACCCAGATTATCTGCTCCGATAAGACCGGTACCCTGACCCAGAACAAAATGACTGTGGTAAAAAAGGTGACCGACGACGAAAAGCTTTTGATGACCGCCATGGCCCTGTGCTCCGATGCAGAACTGGAGCAGGGTGAAGCGGTGGGCGAGGCGACGGAATGCGCGCTGGTGAATGATGCGAACCGGAACGGCCTGCCGAAGGAGGAACTGGCGGAGGATCTGCCACGGGTGGACGAGGCCCCCTTCGACTCCCTGCGCAAGATGATGACCACCCTGCACCGGGCGGGAGCCGGACACGGGTTTATTCAGTTTACCAAAGGCGCTCCGGACGAAGTGCTGCGCCGCTGCACCCGGATCTGGCAGAAGGGACAGGCGGTTCCGATTACCGAGGAACAGCGGAAGGCGATCCTGGATGAAAACAAGGGAATGGCGGACCAGGCCCTGCGGGTGCTGGCCGCCGCCCAGCGGGTTTATGACGAGCGGCCGGCTTCCAACGCGCCGGAAGAGCTGGAACAGGACCTGACCTGGATCGGTATGTGCGGCATGATCGATCCCATCCGGCCCGAGGTGAAGGATGCCATTGAGAAATGCCGCAGCGCGGGAATCCGGCCCATTATGATCACCGGCGACCACAAGGACACCGCAACGGCCATTGCCCGGGACCTGGGCATCCTGCAGGGTGGCCAGATGGCCATTACCGGCGCGGAACTGGACGCGATTCCGGATGACGTTTTCGCCCATGACGTGCGGCGGTATTCCGTTTATGCCCGAGTGCAGCCGGAAAACAAGGTACGCATTGTGAACGCCTGGAAGGCGCTGGGCATGGTGACCGCCATGACCGGGGACGGCGTGAATGACGCCCCCTCCATCAAGAGCGCGGATATCGGCGTGGGCATGGGCATTACCGGCACCGACGTCACCAAATCCGTGGCGGATATGATCCTGACGGACGACAACTTTGCCACCATTGTTTCCGCGGTGGGAGAAGGCCGCCGAATCTATGACAATATCCGCAAGGCCATTCAGTTCCTGCTGTCCGCCAACCTGGCGGAGGTGCTGGCGGTGTTCTCCGCCACGCTGATGGGCTTCACCATCCTGAAGCCCGTGCATATCCTGTGGATCAACCTGATCACCGATACCCTGCCGGCCATCGCCCTGGGCATGGAGGACGCGGAGAAAGACGTGATGAGGCGGCCGCCCAGGCACCGGAAGGAAAGCATCTTCGCTGACGGGCTGGGCTTCGGCATCGCTTTCCAGGGTTTTGTGATCGCGGCGCTGACAGTGCTGAGCTACTTTATCGGACACCGGATGGAAAGCGGATCCTGGGGCATCGCGGAATCTCCGGCGGGCATGACCATGGCTTTCCTGACCCTGAGCATGGTGGAGATTTTCCATTCCTTCAACATGCGGTCCCGGGTGCAGTCCCTGTTCAGCATCCGGAAGCAGAACCGGTGGCTGTGGGGGACGCTGGTTTTCTCCCTGCTGATCACCGCTGCCGTCATCTTTGTTCCCTTCCTGAGCAAGGCGTTTTCCTTTGCACCGATTACCCTGACAGAGTATGTCACCGCCATGGGCCTGGCGCTCCTGATCATTCCGATTGTTGAAATCCAGAAGGCTGTACATCGCTGTGTTCACCGCCCCGAAAAGAAATAAAAAAAGACCGGGCGGAAAAAATAGGCTTGACAGCCGTTTTTCCCCGTAGTATAGTCATCCCAACATTTTTCAGTAAAGGAGCACGCTTCCTGTGAACCGCTGCGCAATGATTTCCGTTTATCCGTGGCACGACGTAAACAACGATGAATTTGTTTACGAACGTTTTGCGTACGAAAAAACGGGAATCAGGGAAGAGTAGCTTCAGTCTATCCGGACAAGGTTTTAAAGCCGCTTATCTCTGATGATAAGCGGCTTTTTGATTACAGAACAGGAGGGAAGAACCATGAAATTCGCAGACAGAACCATCACCCTGAAGGACGGCAGGACCTGTATCCTGACCCCGGCAACCCCGGACATGGCGGAAGAGATGATTGACTACATGAAAAAGACCTCCGTTGAAACGCCGTTCCTGACGAGCTATCCGGACGAGATCGACTTTGATCCTGAGCATGAGCGGGAAGTGCTCGGCAGGAGGCTGGAGGATCCGCGTTCGGCGATGGTCGCGGCCATGGTGGACGGAAAACTGGCCGGCAACAGCTCCGTCTACGGCGTGGGCGCCAAACGGAAGAAGCAGCACCGCTGCATGATGGGGATCGCCCTGGTGGAGGAGTTCTGGGGACTGGGGATCGGCACGGCGCTGATCGGTTTCCTGACGGAGCTGGCCAGGCAGATCGGCTATGAGCAGATGGAGCTGATCGTTGTGGCAGACAATAAGCGGGCACGGGCCCTGTATGAGAAATGCGGATTCATCGAGTGCGGCAGGCAGCATCACGGTATGAAGTTTGATGACGGAAGCTATCACGATGAGATCCTCATGTATAAAGAACTGTGAGGGAGGAATGAACCATGCGGGAAGAAAAGGAAGCCATCCGGGAGCATTATAACAGTAATCCCCGGAAGGAATGGGACCGGCTCCAGAAACGGTTTCCCCATGAAAAATACATCACAACGCAGATGATGGACCGATATATCCGGCCGGGGAGCAGGATCCTGGATATCGGCGGCGGGCCCGGGCATTACTCCATCCATTACGCGAAGAAGGGCCATACGGTGACCCTGCTGGACCTGAGCGAAGGGAACGTGAAGTTTGCCAGGCAGAAGGCCCGGCAGTACGGCGTGAAGATTACGGCAGTGCAGGGAGACGCGCTGGACCTTTCCCGGTTTGCGGATGATTCCTTTGACACGGTTTTCCTGATGGGGCCCCTGTATCACCTGATGAACGAGGAAAGCCGCCTGCAGGCCATCCGGGAAGCAGTACGGGTGCTGAAGCCCGGCGGGTACCTGTTCAGCAGCTTTATCCTGATGTTCGGCGGCGTGATCTACGGACTGCGGGAACTGCCTGAGACGATCCTGATGGAGAAGGAACAGCCGTATTTTGAGATTGCCGCCAGAGGCGAAGGCACTTCCATGGAGGCATTCACCTATGCCTATCTGACGACGGCGGAGGAGGCGGAAAAGCATTTCGCCTCCGTGAAGGAATTGGAAACGGAGACGGTTTTCGGGCAGGAAAGCATCCTGGCTCCCTATGCCAACATATTGAGACAGAAACCCAGGAAGATCCGGGAAGCCTGGTATGAATACGCGCTTAGGTACTGCGAGAAAAGGGATTACCTGACGCATTCGGAGCACCTGATGATCATATCCCGGAAGAAATAAAAGAGGCGGAGGTTATTCAGATGAACTACCTGGATCAATTCTACAATGCCTATGATGAAGAAGGCCGGCTTCTTTCCCGGCACGGACAGGTGGAATACCTGACCACCATGAAATACATCCATGAATGCCTGGAGGGAATGAACGATCCCTCCATCCTGGAGGTCGGGGCGGGAACCGGAAGATACAGCGTAACCCTGGCGAAGGAGGACTACCGGGTGACCGCGGTGGAACTGGTGGCCCGGAACCTGGAGGTGCTGAAGTCCAAGCTGGACGGAACGGAACCGATCCGGGCCCTGCAGGGAAATGTGCTGGACCTGTCGTTCCTTGAGGACAATGCCTATGACGTGACCCTGCTGCTGGGACCGATGTATCACCTGTATACCCGGGAGGACAAGCTCCGGGCCCTGCAGGAAGCGGTCCGGGTGACGAAACCCGGCGGATACATCCTGGCGGCCTACTGCATGAACGAGCCGACGGTCATCAATTACGCCTTCGGATCCGGACATGTGCAGGACCTGCTGGATCGGAATATGCTTTCGCCGGACTGGCACCTGGGCAGCGATCCGGCAGAGGTGTTCGACCTGATCCGGACGGAGGAGATCGCCTCCCTGGATGCGGAGATCCCTGTGGAACGGGTGAAACTGATAGCCGCGGACGGGGCGACCAATTACCAGCGGGCGATGGTGGACGAAATGGACGACTGGATCTTCGGAAAATGGATGGAATACCATTTCGCGATCTGCGAACGGCAGGACCTGATCGGGGCATCCCATCACACGCTGGACATCCTCCGGAAAAACTGAACGCATATTCCGTGATTGCAACTTTATCCCGGGAATCCTATAATCAGAACAGGAAGAATATGTCATACTGAAAAGTCAGGAGGCGGCCTGTATGAAAAAGTGGTACGACGAGGAATATGAATTCACGGTGGAAGTGACGGGCTTCCTGCGGGGAGACCATACAGAACGGTACTGCCGCAACGGGGAGGAACCCGGCGACATATACACCTGCACCTACGGCTGCCCGGTGAACCGGGACGGGCAGGGAATCTGCTCCAAGACCATGATGATGCTTTATCCGCTGATGGAAGCGGTCCGCAGCGGCGGCGACCTGGAGAACCTGGGCGGCGACAGCAAATACACCAAGACCATTGTCTGCCCGGACGGATGCGTGATGTTCCGGCTGACAGCGAAACCGCTGGGGAATGAGAATTTTCACAAAGGCGGGTTCTGGAAGGAACCCTGAAGGAAACCGATATGCTGAGACTGAGACCTTACAAAGCCTGTGACGCGCAGGCGATCGTTTCCTGGATCGGGGATGAAACCATGTTCAGGAAATGGTGCGCGGACCGGTTTGAGTCCTATCCGATTACGGCGGAAGACCTGAACCGGCAGTATGACGGGCTGGCGGATTCGGATTCTTTTTACGAAATGACTGCCTTCGATGAAAGCGGCGTGACCGGCCATATGATCATGCGGTTCACGGATGAGGAGAAAACCGTTCTCCGCTTTGGTTTTGTGATCGTGGATGACAGAAAGCGCGGACGCGGATACGGCAGGGAAATGCTGGAGCTGGCCGTCCGGTATGCATTCGATATCCTGAAGGCGGATAAAATCACCCTGGGCGTTTTTGAGAACAACGAGCCGGCTTACCGGTGCTACCGGGCGGCCGGTTTCCGGGAAAAGGATGCCGGGGAAACGGAATACTATCACATCGGGAATGAAACCTGGAAATGCGTGGAGATGGAAATGGACAGGCAGTGACACTCTACGGAGCGTAGGTTGCGGGCGGCGGCCGGCGGCGCTATGCTCGTCCGGAAAGGAGTGATGACAAAAATGGATCACTATGTTACCGGAGCAACGATCAAAGCGCTGCGTGAAAAATACGGGATGACGCAGGCAGAACTGGCGGAAAAACTGTGCGTGAGCGATAAGGCGGTCTCCAAATGGGAGAACGGAAGGGGATTTCCGGACGTATCCCTGCTGGAACCGCTGGGGAAAGCCCTTCATATTTCCGTGGCGGAGCTGCTCTGCGGCCAGACGGTGACGAACACGAACCGGGGCGCCAACATGCTGAAGAGCCGGTTTTATGTCTGCCCCGTCTGCGGGAACGCGGTGTTTGCCAGAGGGGACGCGGTGATTTCCTGCTGCGGGATTCAACTCCCGGCGCTGGAGGCGGAGGAGCCGGACCCGGCGCACCGGCTGACGGTTGAACGGGTGGAGGACGAGCTTTATGTCTCCGCAGGGCATCCCATGACCAAGGAACATTCGCTGTCATTCGTTGCGTACATGACGGCGGACCGCTGTGAAACAGTAGTGCTGTATCCGGAAGGAAACGCGGAGGCCCGATTCTTCTACCGCGGAAGCGGATGGCTGTATACATACTGCAACCGGCACGGGCTGTTCCGGCAGAAGGCGGAAGCCGGGAAAAAATAAACCATAAGGAAAGAAAAGAAAGATGGAATACAGGATCATTGAAGGAAACGACAAGATCAGCGCGGAGGAGGCCGCCGGACTCCTGAAAGAAACCTACTGGGCCAACAAAAGGTCTGCAGAACAGATTCAGAAATCCATGGAGCATTCCGTGTGCTACGGCATCCGGCTTTCCGGGGAGGAAAAGCTGATCGGATTCGCGAGGGTGATCACTGATTTCGCGACAACCTACTACCTGTGCGACGTGATTATCGATCCGGAGTACCGGCACAGGGGACTGGGGAAAGCACTGATTGCCCATATTACGGCACAGCCGGAATATGAAGGCCTGCGCGGGTTCCTGATGACCAGGGATGCCCATGGCCTTTACGCGCAATACGGCTTTGTGCCGGTGCAGGGCAGGGCCATGGAACGGGCACCGCAAAACTGAAGGAATGCGAGGGATACAGAAATGGAAATCTGGGATCTGTATGACGAACACGGGAACAGAACCGGGGAAACCTGGAAAAGGTCCCGGATGATGGCTATGCCCGAAGGAAGGTACCACCTGGTATGCGACATCCTGATCCGGCATGGAGACGGAACATTTCTTCTGACACTCCGGGATTCCCGCAAGGGAATGTATCCCGGCTGCTGGGAAGCCAGCGCCGGAGGAGCCGCCCTGGCCGGCGAAACGCCGGAGGAGGCAGCCCGCAGGGAAATGCGGGAGGAAACCGGGCTGGAAGCGGAAACGCTGAAACAGATCAGCATTACGCGGAATCCGGTGACGCATTCCATCGTTCATGCATTCCTGGCTGAAGTGAACTGCGCGAAGGATACGGTGCGGCTGCAGGAAGGTGAAACAGTTGACTATCAGTGGATGGAACCGGAAGCGTTCCTGAAGCTGATCGGCACGGAACCTGTGCTGAAAAAACAGTATCCGCGGTATCAGCCCTATCTGGAACAGCTGGAGGTACGCTGAAGGTTCCCGGAGATGATTGGAAAAACGGAGAGAGTGCAATGATCGGTCTTTTAAAGGATAAAAAGGTAATTTTCTTTGACGTGGGATATACGCTGGACAGGCCGGCATCAGGAGACTGGCTGTTTACGAACAGGTTCCTGGAACTGGCCGGAAAACGGCTGAAGCTGCACAGCGACGAGGAAATCAGGGAGGCCAGGGAGGCCGGGATCCGGTTCCTGAACCAGGATCACCTGCTGACTTCTGTTGAGGCGGAATACAGGCAGTTTGTGCAGTTTTATTCCCTTATTTCCGAGAAGCTCCAGCTTGGGCTGACCGGTGAGGAGCGGGAAGAGATTGCCCGGGACCGTGCCTATAATATGAAAAACTATATTCCCTATCCGGGGATCCGGGAAGTGCTGGAAACACTGGGCAAAACGCATAAGCTCGGCGTCATCTCCGATACCTGGCCCAGCATTGTTCCCCAGCTGGAGTATCTCGGCGTATCGCAGTATTTTTCGTTCACGACTTTCAGCTGTTCCCTCGGAACGGTCAAGCCGGATAAACGCATGTACCTGGACGCGCTGGGCAAGGCCGGCGTTCCCGCGGAGGAAACGGTTTTCATCGACGACAGTGTCCGCAACCTGGAAGGAGCAGCCGCGCTGGGAATCACCCCGATCCTGATCGCGGCGAACCCGGCGTCCGACGTGGACACGGTGTACCTGAAGATCCACGACCTGCGGGAACTGATCCGGTAAGCATTCCGGGAGGAAAAGAACATGGAAGAACAGATGACTGCCTGCGGAAAAGCCTACTGCATCATCCGGCTGCTGGGACACGGAAAGGGCGGCTATTCCTGGCTGGCGGAAGCAGACGGCCGGCAGGCTGTGCTCAAGCAGATTCATCATGAACCCTGCGATTACTATCAGTTCGGCAACAAGATCGAGGCGGAACGCAGGGACTATGCGCGGCTGAAGCAGGCGGGGATCCGGATTCCCGAAATGATCGCCATCGATGAGGAAACCGAGCGGGTGGTCAAGGAATACATTGAAGGGGAAACCGTATTTGACCTGGTGAAGGCGGGAAAATCCGCGGAGCCTTACCTGGAACAGGTAAGGGAAATGGCTGAAAAGGCCAGGACCGCCGGGCTGAACATCGATTATTTTCCGACAAACTTCGTGATCCGCGACGGCCTGATCTGGTATGTGGATTATGAATGCAACGGGTACATGGAAGAGTGGAACTTTGAGAACTGGGGAGTCAAATACTGGTCCCGGACACCGGAATTTGAGGAATACCTGGCAAAGCACGCGGAATGAGGCATGATCCGCGGAGAAAAATTTACGCGCGGATGAAATAAAAATGCTCCGGTTTTCGTATAATATGTAGGAAACATCAGATTTCCGGAAATACGAGGTGAAAACAGGTGAAGAAATTCTCATTTCTGATGCTCGTGGCGACGGTGTGCCTGCTGGTATCAGCGGCCTGCGCGGCCCCCGCGGTGACCAACGGTGAAACCACCGGATGGATCGCGGAAAACGGATACCTGTGCGTGCAGAGCGGTGAGGAAAGCTACCGCCAGATTCCGCTGGTGATGGAGGACCTGCTGGAGGCCACAGCGGACGGAATCGTCTGCCGGACGAAAGACCAGGGGATCGTTGTGGTCAACAAAGACGGCGCCATGTACCGGAGAACGGAAGGCGCTGAAGCCGCGGTCCCGGGCGCTGTGGAGATGAAGCTGGAGAACGGGATCCTGACGGTGGACGGGAAAACGGTTTCCCTGACAGCCGGGGCCATGGTCAGCGACGGCGTCTACCTGTATTATGTTGAAAAAACGGACGCGGGATGGATCCTGCGGGTCCGGGATGTTGTTGAAAACCAGGCCAAAACGATTGTTCCGGGCAGCCGGGACGCCTTTGTGACAGGCCTGTCCGGCCGGCTGGTGGAGGAACCGGAAAGCCTTACGGTGACCCGGGATGCCGTGACGCTGACCGGGAAGAGCCATCGGGTTGAAGTGATGAGCCTGAAGGGCGACGGGGTTACGAACTATCCCCAGTACAGCGAAAACACGGCCGCTGCCTGCGTGATGAACGGAATCCTGTACCGCTACACCCAGCCGGAACCGCAGAAGTGGGTGCTGGAAACCGCCGGGGCGGAGAATGCCGCATCCGCGTCCTCCGCATCTTCCGCTGCTTCCGCCGCGGCTTCGGTAACAGCAGTTCCCGTGGTGACAGCGGCGCCCGTGGTCACGGCGGCGCCCGTTGTGACGGCAGCTCCGACGAAGACTCCGGCCAAAACCACGGAGAAAACCTATTCAGCCGACCTGATCGACGAGGACGGCACCGTTCATAACGGCGCGGGCGGCAAGCCCGTGCGGAAAATCCAGCAGCGCCTGGCGGATCTTGGTTATCCGGTGGGCAGTGTTGACGGAAGCTACGGCGAGCAGACCCAGATCGCCATCGACCTGTTCTGTGAAACCGCCGGCCTGAAGAAGCACAACTATATTTCTCCTTCCGTGCAGAAGAAGCTGTTCGCGGATGACGCGCCGTTCTTTGATGCCTATGTGCCGCTGAAGAAGGGCGACCGCGGAACCCGGGTGAAGGCGATGCAGAAACGCCTGAAGGAAATGAGATACAATCCCGGCAAGATTGACGGGGCGTACGGTGTCAAGACCGTTGCGGCGGTGGCCCAGTTCCAGCGGGATTACGGGATTGCCCTGGCGAACCAGGAGATTCCGGGTGAATACGCCTCCAGGGATATGCTGGAAACGCTGTTCACCGCGAACCCGAAGCTGGGTCCGGCTACCTCGACAGACGTAAGGTAAAAAACAGCATAAACGGGAATCCGGCAAAATACCGGATTCCCGTTTTTTGTGATTGATCGGCACCGGGGGCAGGAGTATAATGGGCGAAAATACCCGTCAGCCGGAGGGATATGCTCCCGGCAGACGGAGGCACAGGACGGAGGAAAAGAGATGGTGAAGCTTCCTTATCAGGCGGTGATTGTGGACCTGGACCGGACGCTCCTGCGGACGGACAAAACTGTTTCGGACTACACCCTGGACGTGCTGCGGGCCTGGCAGGAGGCGGGGGCTTTTCTGCTGGCGGCCACCGCGAGACCGGAGCGGGCCATCACCGAATACCAGAACCTGATCGGGTTCCACTGCGCCGCCACGCTGAACGGCGCACGGACGGTGATTCCCGGCGGCATCTGTGAAAACCCCATTGATACGGAGGATGCCCTGGCTGTCCTGGAACAGCTTTCCGGACTGGGAGGCGCAGTGATCTCCGTGGAGGCTGAAAACGGCATCTATGCCAATGTGGATATTCCGTTCTGGCAGCCGACGGTGGCGGATGAGATATGGAATCTTCCTCGGAAGGAAAAGATCTATAAAATCATCGCGAGCCATCCGGATCTGCCTCCGGAGCAGATTCTCATTGACCTGCCGGAGACGGTTTACAGCACGGTGGCGGACAAAAAACTGCGCCAGTATATGAGTAAAACCGCGACCAAATGGCGCGGTATCAAGCAGATGCTGGATAGTTTAAACCTGGAAGCGGACCAGGCAATCTATTTCGGAGACGACAATGACGACCTGGAGCCGATCCGGAGATGCGGCCGCGGGGTGGCGGTCCGGAACGCGCTGGATTCCGTGAAGGAAATTGCTGACGAAATCGCGGAAAGCAATGATGAGGACGGCGTGGCCAGGACGCTGGACAGGCTGTGGCCCCGGGACTGAGTTATTCTTCCGCCCTGGGCGGGAGCAGCTCGCCGAGGGGCAGTTCCCCGGGAACAACATTGGAAGCATACCAGAGGTTGGTGCCGTCGCTGGTGACGAGGAGGTTTCCGTCCTTCATGGAGAGGTAAACAGCATCCTTTCCGGCATAGGCGGTGTGGAAGGCAAAAACCTTGACCGGCCCTGCCTGGCGGCCGGGAATGAGCACCAGCCGGGGATCCATGTGTTTGAAGCATTCTTTGGTCATGGTCATGGGATCCAGGCCGTGATGGGGGAAGGACAGGACATCAATTTGGGCGGTTTCTTCCGGCCAGTTTTTGCAGACCGTCCGTTCCACAAAATCGCCGGTGAAGAGGAACCGGTGGTTTCCCCAGGTGACGATGAAATTCAGGGAGTCATGGTTGAAGGTGCCGACCAGGTTGTCCCGGAACATGGGGCCGACACAGAGAATATCAAGCGGGCCGGCGGTGAAATGATCCCCGTCGATCAGGTGGTGGTAAACACCGGTGGGAAGCGGCGCCAGCTCAGGATATAATTCCGGGGTGGAACCGTAAACCACGGTATCCTCCCGGCCGTATTTTTCCATCAGGGTATCCACGTTATAGCAGTGGTCGTTATGCCAGTGGGTGACAAAATACAGGTCCACGTGGTCGATGCCCACGGCTTCCAGGTAATCGAAAAGCGGATAGTTATAGACATGCTGCGCAACGGGCAGGGTACTGTCGGTTCCGCAGTCCACGAGGACGGTGTAGTCTCCCACGGTGAGAAGATACGCGTCTCCGCAGCCGATATCGATCTGGTGCAGGCGGAGGAGCTCCGTGTCCGGCGCAGGAGAAGGAACGGATGCTTCCGGCGGCTGTTCGGCGCAGACCGGCAGAAGGGCCAGCGCCAGGACCAGACTGAGGATGATAAGAACCGGTTTGTGCAGATACCGCATGGATGCATACTCCTTCAGAAACAGATTCCCGTACAGGACGGGACTTTTTTATTTTGCCTTCCGCGTGATTTCCGTATCATTGGCCAGGCTGCTGAGCGAGTAGACAAAGAGGATCGCTTTGGTGTCATCGCTGCGGGCAAAGACATCGGAAAAGACGCCGCTGCTGTAACGGGCGTCCACGGCGATGATCCGCCGGAAATGGGCGCTGAGCAGGGGCAGCAGGCAGTTGGCCATGGAGTCCTTGAAGACGATCAGGGTTCCTTCCGGCGCATCGGGACGCTCAATGATGAGGGTGCCATGGTTGCCGTGGAGGTAGACGGCGTATCCGTCCCAGGTTTCGGTGTCTTCCGGGAAGATCAGCCGGTCATAGGTGGATTCAATGTCCCGGTCGATAAACGTGACGGTGACGGGCGAATCCGGCTCAGCACAGACCAGGGTGTCCTGCAGGATGGCGGGAAGACCGGAACGGGACAGGGTGGTTCCCCGGAAACCGGGGTATTCCGTAATACGGAACTCTTCCAGGTCCAGGGGCGTATAGCCCAGGGGCTTCGCCAGGGCCCGGTAAGCCTGCCAGGCGCCCTGAAGCGTCCAGTGATGATCGGTAGTATAGTACATGCCTTCCGGCTCGGAGTCAAACAGGCCGGGCATGGAAACGGAGTTTTCACAGGCGTCGAGCTCGGCGTAAGCCGGCGCTTCCGAACGGTACTGGCGGCCGAGAACGGGGAAGATCCGGTCCCGGAGCAGCCAGCCGTGGGTATGGGGCGTCAGGACATACCAGGGGACGCCGGCTTTGCCGGCCAGCTTTTCAAAGCGGCGGAGCTTGCTGCTGATCGTATCGGTATTGATGTCCACCGGCGGTTCGATAACAGAGCCGGAGGCATACCAGGTGCTGAGCTGGGAATCCCGCCCGGTGGCGAACAGGCCGCTGCTGTCCAGGGCGATGAGGGCCTGCCGCCCGGGAATATGGTCGGAAAGAAAGTCCTCGGTTTCCTTGTCCGTTGTCCAGGTGTTCAGGTTCGGGGTGTCCGGACGGACGGCCAGGTAACGGCGCTCCCAGTCGCTGAACTCGCCGCCGCGGCAGAAAACGGCCGCCAGGCCCAGGACGAGCAGGATGAGCATGCCCGCAATCACCGCGACACTGTCAGGAAGGGATTTTTTCTTCTTTTCCATGCGGACATCCTCCTTTCATCAGAACTGGAAATACACAAAGGGAGCGTACCCCTGGGAAACCAGGGCCGCCAGGCAGAGCAGGAACAGGACCGGCGCGGTGAAACGCCATTCCTGGATGCGGGGCAGCACCGGGGCAAAAGAGATCACCGCGCACAGGACCAGCAGCGGAACGAAGGCCAGGCAGGTCAGGGCGGTCCGGGAAGAGGCCAGCCCGGACAGGCCGACCATGGCGCTGAACAGCGGTGTGCCGAAGCCGGAGAAAAGCCCCCAGCCGATCATGACGATGACAAAGGTGATGAGCCTGCGGACCCAGGGGGCGCCCTGGTTGGAGAAGGGACGGCCGTGCAGGAAATGCTTTTCCAGGATCAGCAGGACCGCAAAATAGAGGCCCCAGAGGACAAAATGCCAGCCGGCGCCGTGCCACAGCCCGGTCAGCGCCCAGACAAGAAAAACATTCAGGTCCCGGCGCCAGGGAGAGCAGCGGTTGCCGCCCAGCGGAATATAGACGTATTCGGTGAACCAGGTAGTGAGGGAAATATGCCAGCGGCGCCAGAAACCGGTAAGGCTTTCCGCCCGGTAGGGCCGGCTGAAGTTTTCGGGGAAAACAAAGCCCAGCGCCTCGCCCAGGCCGATGGCCATATCGGAGTAGCCGGAGAAGTCAAAATAGATCTGGAAAGAGAAGGCAAGCAGCCCCATCCAGGCGCCCAGGGCGCCGGCCTGGGACAGGTCGGCATTCATCTGGCCCCAGAAGCGGCCCAGGGCATCGGCCAGCAGGACCTTCTTGGCCAGGCCGATGCTGAAGCGGCGGATGCCGCTGCGCATCTGGGCCCAGGTGGGCCGGGGATGCTCGATCAGCTGCTTTTCCAGGTCGATGTAGCGGACGATGGGACCGGCGACCAGCTGGGGAAAGAGTGAAAGATACACGCCGAAAATGACCGGTGAGCGCTGGGGACGGGAATCCCTGCGCCAGACATCGATCACATAGGAGATGGCCTGGAAGGTGAAGAAGGAAATGCCCGCAGGCAGAACCGGGGTCCGGATGCCGGGGCTCCGGCCGAACCAGCGTTCCAGCAGGGCATCGGCGGCGGCAAAGCCGTCCCAGCCGGTCAGGTCCCGGATGGTATCCCGGAAGAAACCGGCGTATTTAAACCAGAAAAGCGGCAGAAGATCCAGGACAATAATCAGGATCAGGAAGACGCGGCGGTTCTTCCCGCCGCGGGTCATCAGCAGCGTGCCGCCCCAGCTGACCAGTACGCACCAGACCAGGAGCAGCAGCCAGCGGGGAGAGCCCCAGCCATAAAAAAGCAGGGATGCCGCCAGCAGAAAAGGCATCCTTGCTTTTTGAGGCATCAGCCGGTAGCCCAGAAGCACGCAGGGCATGAAAAGCAGCAGATAGGTCAACGAACTGAAGACCATGGGGGTTTACTCCTCCTGAAGCAGTTTGATGGCTTCCTCAGGATCCGGAGGAGCTACGGACAAAACCAGGAGCAGGTCACGCTGACGGATGCCCGCTTCACTCAGGGCACGGAAAACATCCGGAAGATAATTGCGGGTTGCCTTGAGGCGGTGTTCCAGGTACAGGGAAAGCTGGCTGAAAATACGTTCCGCGGCTTCCTCATCAACGGCGCGGACGAAAACCAGCTCCCGCCCGGAAAGCGCGTCATAATCCGCCAGGTAGGCATAGTCGGAATAGTCTTCCGGGGCGATGCCAACGACGTCATACAACTCATCCTCATCCATGCGGATCAGGTTGTCGCTGTCTTCCGCAACGCGGAGCGCGCGGTCCAGCAGGGTTTCCGCGGCTTTTTCAGCATAGGACGGAAGCAGGACGAGGCAGAACGACAGGGCAAGCAGGAAAGCGAGACCGTGTTTCATGGGATATTCCCTCCTTACGGGAGTGTTTCTTCTGTGGATTCAAAGGGGTCCCAGAGACCGGCGTCATACTGTTCCTGAGCGTATTCCTTCATGCGTTCTATCCAGATGACCAGGCCTTCGTCACTGATGTGACAGATCTTATCGCTGGAGTATTCCTCCAGCAGGTAGTTGTTTTCGTCCTTCAGGGCTTCGGAGATATCAATGTATCCGCCGCCGGAGGACTCGCAAAGCTCCTTCAGGCCGGCATTGTATTCATCCAGCTTTTCCTGGTAGCCGGGGAAGTCGATCTTCTTTTCAAACTTGGGGGTGACGGGGGTTTCGGAGAAGAAGTACACCACGGTGTCCGGGGAGTGCTCCTTCATGGTGGTGATGACCTTTTCCGCCCAGGAAAGGCCCTTGTCGATCTTGGTGGCAATTTCGTCGTTGAGGCCGAGCATCACGAAAGCCTTTTTCGGGCTGAGCTCTTTGGCGATGTTGTAGATGGTCTGGTCGTTGCCGTGGAAATAATAATGGAAATCACCGCTGAGGTAATTGCGGCTGGCGGCGTAAAGGCCGATGCTGGAGGTGCAGATGATGGTGGTCTTCTTCAGGAAGGACTCGTCTGTCTGCCGGACGGCGGAGCAGTAACGCTTGAGCGCCTCCATCCTGGAATCGCCGAAAAGGACGCAGTCATCATAGTAACTGAGCAGGACGCTGTCATCCAGTTTTTCGGCACAGGCCAGGGGGGCAAGAAAGGAAAATAAAAGGATAAAAACCACCAGGAACGCAATCCGTTTCATGATCAATGTCACCTCATGGAGAATGTCTATAAACGTTATTTGTGAATCTATTGTATATCAACCCTTCGGGAAAGTCCATACCGGAAATGCAACTGCAAAAAAACAGGGGAAGAGGCAGGCTCAGTCGACGCTGATGCCTGCCTCTTCGAATTTATCCCGCATGGTGGGATTCCCTTTGGTGAGCTTTTTGATGGTGAGATCCTGGGCCTTGTCGTTGGCCAGGCGGAGCTGGTAGCCGGATTTGGTGAGGGATTCCTTCACCTTTTCCAGGTGTTTGATCGTTTCGTCAATTTCGGAAATGGCTTTCTCAAAATGGGACTGGGCCAGCTGGTAGTTTTTGCCGAACTTGTCCCGGAACTCCAGCAGCGCCTGGTCAAACTGCTCCACATCCAGGTTCTGGCGCCGGACGGTTTCCAGCTCCCGGCGGACCTGCATGCCGGAAAGGGCGGCGTTGCGCAGGAGGGAGATCAGCGGGATGAAGAACTGGGGGCGGATGATGTACATCTTCTCATACCGGTATTCGGTGACGATGCCCGCGTTGTACAGGTCGCTGTCCGGCTCCAGCATGGAAACCAGGACGGCGTACTCGCAGTTTTTCTTTTTCCGGTCCGTATCCAGCTTGGCGATGAAGTCCTCGTTCTTATGCTTTTTCTCGGTGGCGTCCGCCTCGTTCTTCATCTCAAAAAGGATGGAAAGCAGGGGAAGACCGTCCTCGGTTTCCTCCCGGTAGACAAAGTCGCCCTTGGTGCCCTCCACCACTTCGTTGTCCTTTTCAAAATAGGCCCGGGGGAAGGCCATCATGCGAACCTGATTGAAGGTGGTGAGGCAGTGCTGCTCCAGGCTTTCACCGATCATCTTGGTGGACTGGCGGAGCTTGAAGTCCTTGTACTGCTCAATCACCGACTCCAGCCGTTCCACTTCGTTTTTATGGGATTCATTGAGGCTTTTTTCCCGGATTTCGGCGGCGGCTTTTTCCAGCTGAATCTGATCCTTCAGGGAGACGATCTCGGTGTCCTTCTTCTGGACGGCGGTCTGAACGGCCAGCTGTTTTTCCGTTTCCGCGGCTTTGGCGTTTTCCTTCAGCCGGAGGATTTCCTGATCCTTTCCCGCCAGCTCCTGTTTATGCTTCGCATCCAGTTCGGCCAGCGCTTTTTCCTGGAGGGCGGCGCTTTCCCGGCGGACAGAACTGATCCGGTCCGCCACTTCCTTTTCAAAGAGGGCATTCCGGACCTGGGAAACGATAGAGGCATATCCCGCCTCATCCACCTGGAAGACTTTTCCGCAATTGGGGCACTTGATCTCGTTCATGGCTACCTCCCCGGATCAGCTGTTGAATTACAGGCTCATAGTAAACCCTATTTTACCATAGAGGAAAGAAAAATGTCCACGGAATGAATTGTCACCCATAATGAGCAAAACAGGTTGACGATTGAAAGGATGCAGTGGTATCATCACCCGGAACAAAGGGAAGGAGCAGGCGGAATGTACATCAGGGAAAAGGCGCTGGCCCTGCTGGAAACAGGGGACACGGTCTCCGGGGAACAGCTGGCGAAGAAACTGGGTGTCAGCCGGAACGCGGTGTGGAAAGTAATGAAACGCCTGCGGGAAGACGGCTATGAAATAGAAGCGGTGACGAACCGGGGATACCGGCTGGTTTCCTCCCCGGATGTGCTGACAGAGGCGGGCATCCGCAAATGGCTGAAGACCCGGGAACTGGGCAGGGAGATCGAGATCCATGACCGGCTGGATTCCACCAATAACCGGGCCAAGATCCTGGCTGCCGCCGGGGCGAAGCACGGCACGGTGGTCATTGCGGACAGCCAGAGCAGCGGCCGGGGCCGGCAGGGACGAAGCTTCTTTTCCCCGGACCACAGCGGGATCTATCTGACGATCATCCTGCGGCCGGACTGCGCGCCGGACCAGGCGGGACTGCTGACCTCCCTGGCGGCGGTGGCCACGGCCCGGGCTGTGGAAAAGACCGCGGATGTGAAGGCGGAGATCAAATGGGTGAACGACCTGTATATCAGCGGCCGGAAGATCTGCGGCATCCTGTGTGAGGCTGGCCTGGGCATGGAAGCCGGAAAGCTGGAATACGCGGTGGCAGGAATCGGCGTGAACACGGCCCGGATGCAGTTTCCGCCGGAGCTGAAGGACATTGCCACCTCCATCGGCAACGAATGCGGCGAGGCGCCGGAGAGGAACCGGCTGATCGCTGAGATCATGAACGAGACAGAAGTCCTGCTGGGGGACCTGGGGACAGGGAACTTCCTGGCGGAAAGCCGGAGACGGTCCAATGTGATCGGCCGGAGGGTGACGGTGATCGAGGGCGAAAAAAGATATCCGGCCAAAGCGGTGGATATTGACGACCAGGGCCGGCTGGTGATTGAAACCGAAACGGGACGGACCTGCCTGAACTACGGCGAGGTCAGCCTGAAACTGACAGAAAAGAGCGACATATAATCCATGAAGACCAAGGATATGACACTGATTGCCGTGATGGCGGCGCTGATCTGCGTGGCGGGACCGCTGACGATTCCCGCAGGGCCGATTCCGCTGTCCCTGGCGACTTTTGCGGTTTACCTGGCCGGATCGGTGCTGGGACGGAAAAAGGGAACCATTGCGGTGGGGCTTTACCTGCTGATCGGCATTATCGGGGTGCCGGTGTTCAGCGGCTTCAGCGGCGGATTCCAGAAGCTGGCCGGGGTGACCGGCGGCTACCTGGTTGGCTACCTGCCCTGCGCGTATCTTTCCGGCGTGGGGGCGGAAAAACGGGACCGCATCGGCTGGTGGTTCCATCCGCTGATGATGACGGCCGGAACCCTGCTGCTGTATACGGTGGGAACCGTGGTTTTCATGCTGCACACGGGCAACGCCCTGGGGGCGGCGCTGGGCCTGTGCGTGGT
>JAGAAC010000126.1 GCA_017615475.1 Clostridia bacterium | reverse complement strand
GCGGCCTACCGCCTGTTTTGTTTATGTTTTTCCCCGCATAAGCCTGAAACATAAAGGATTCTGAGCAACAGTCATCGAAATTATTACTATTCCGCAATTTTGTCTCAGAAAAAAGCATCTTTCCATTGATTCACATTTGTTTCAAAAAAGAAAGGGGAAACAGAAAAATGAAGAAAGTACTTTGCCTGTGCATAGCGTTCCTTCTCTGTTTCATGACTGTCGGATACGCGGCGGAAGAAGCCACTTCCACCGATGCCGCAGAAGAAACCGCTGATGATCTGTTCGGGAGGGTGGAAGACGAGAACTATGTCAATGAACTCATCGGGTTCGGGTTCAAACTGGATGGCTGGCATTTCTGCACAGATGAGGAAATTGACGCGCTGAACGCGATCAGCAAAACGGTTTTGACAGAAGACTTTGCCAAGATGATGGAACAGGTGGACAATCTGTACATTATGATGGCTCTCGCGAACGATGGAACGAATATCAACATTTCCCTGAGGCCTCTGGGAGATTACGCGGTCTTATACAAAGCCATGGGCATGGAGAGTATTGCCAAGAGCAGCGTTGATTCCACCGTGTCTATGCTGAAAATGGCCGGATATCAGGATGTCAGTGTTGAATATATTAAAACACCCGTTGAAGACCAGGAATACGACGGCCTGCAGGCTAAATTCAACCTGCAGAATCAGTCGCTGTGCTCCAGGATTATCATGCTGATCTGCGACAAGTATCTGGTAACGATCACCATGACCGGACGGGACGAGAACAAGGTGGGCGAATCCTTCCAGAAGCTGTATCACCTGAAGTAAAACTGAAAAGGGGCACAGCGGGAATGTTGTTTCCTTTTTGCGTAATATCCCCTCAAAATGAAAGGAAAATATAAAAATGCGTAAAACGCTGTGTATCATCCTGGCGCTTATTCTGTCCCTTTTTGCGACCGGAAATGCCGAACTGAAAACCGTGACTGTAAAATGGTTGGAATTGAACGGGGAAGAGGAAAACGGGGTTTATGAAAATAAATTTCTGGGACTGGGCTTCAGCATGGAAGGCTGGAGCCGAGATCCGGACTGGATGTGCAAATCTGATGAAGAGGATTCTGATAAAGAGGATTCAGAAGAAACGATCATAGATATGCCTGAATATTTCATGATCCAGGTTTTTGAAGCTTTTACTTCTGAAGAAAGAAAAAACGTGTACATAACCATCCAGCATCTTGGCGAAAACATAGGTGAAGATGAAAATGAATTTTTCGTGAAGGAGCTCATGAATAACCGCAAAACGTTTTTCAGCGAGCGGGGATATGAGAATGCACGGGTTGAGTATGCAACGGTGAATATAGGAGAAAGGGAATACCAGGGAATGGCCAGTTTTCTGGAAATTAACGGTGTTTCTGAGTATTCCCGGGTAGCTGTTTTTATACAGGATCATTATCTGGTGAGAATTGAGGCCCTGACTAAACAGGAGGACAAAACGGAGGAAATATTCCAGCATTTTTTCGAATTGAAGGATTCTGAAGTATAAGCATCGAAAATATATAATTAGTATGGTTCCATATATACACCTCAGCGCTCAGCATAATATCATGAAAAAAGATTCTCAAAAGATGAAGCTTGCTTTACACCTGAAGGCTTTTCTGCTTGTTATGTTGCTGCTTGCCGGTCTGGTTTCCGGCAGCATAGGGGAGGAAAAAGCATATATGGTTGAAAAGAATCCTGAGAAGAATCAGCAAAGATATCCTTACCGGGTGGTAACGGACTCAGCTGTGCTGTATCTGGGCCGGGATGATATTGACATGCTTGGCGAAGAAAAATTCTATGCCGGACTGGATCTGCTTCTGGCGAATATGGAGAAGGATTTCGCCGAAGTAAAGGCAGTACTGAAGGATTACCTGAAGAAGGAAGTGCCTTCGATCCCGATCTATACGGATTTTACGGGAAGGGCGGAGGAAGCGGAGCTTACGGACGCGTTCTATTATGACCCTGACATGGGGATCCGGCTGTTCAAAGGATGGAACGACGCGGGATACAGCCTGCTGCATGAATATGTGCATTACCTGACGGACGCCTGCGTTACCTTCGGGATCAACCGCGGCTTCTGGGCGGAAGGCATTGCGGAATACCTGTCCAAGCTGGTTTGCAGTAACCGGATGGCCAGGTCGTTCAATTATGCCATGTCCGATGAATTCGCTGCCGGGCTGATTGCCCACGGGGCGGCGGACGATGAAGGAAAGGTTGACATCCGGAAGGTGTATTACGGAGCCGCCGCGGCCCAGATGACGCCGATCACGGTGGGCGAGAAGTACTTCGCGGTCTGCAACAGCTGGATGACCATGACGGAGCTGCAGCAGGAGCATCCGACAATGATGTCGGTGACATATCACCAGTCGGCCTGCTTTGTGGAATACCTGGTCAACCGGTTTGGCATGGACTATGTTCTTACGCACATGGGCGGAACCGCCAAAGAGTTTAAAGAAGCCTACGGGCATGAATTTGAGGAACTGTTTGGCGAATGGAAAGCGGAGAACCTGAGGAAATGTGAAGAAATGCAATTGGCAATCTACTGATCGCCAATTGCAATGAATTATGCTCTTTGAGCATATTATGGAGAAAACACCTGTCTTTTGAGACAGGTGTTTTTTGAAATAATGCGCATTCGCGCAGTAAGGGATCAATTTCAATTCATAATTCATAATTCATAATGCATAACGCATAATGATCCGCTGCGGCGGGAAAGATCCCTCCGAGCGCTTCGCTTAGTCGGGATGACACGGAAGCAGGTTTGCCTCATTCTCGGAATCAAGAGAAGGAAAACGTGGAGAAAGGCGAGAAATATACGAAAAATAAGAGTTGCAACCGGCGGTTGCGGAAGTTCAAGGTGCGATTGATAGCCTGCTACAGGTGTTTGGAATAGTCTGGGTTTGCCCGAGAGGGACATACAAACCAGGAGGACAACAAAAATGATTTTTGCGGACAAACTGATTGACCTGAGGAAAAAGAACGGATGGTCCCAGGAAGAACTGGCGGAGAAACTGAACGTCAGCCGGCAGGCAGTTTCCAAGTGGGAAGGCGCACAGTCGATCCCGGATATGACGCGGATTATCCAACTGTCTGAACTGTTTCACGTCAGTACAGACTACCTGCTGAAGGATGAAATAGAGCAGGCGGAAGGTGCTGTGGTATCACAGGACGATACCGCGGATATCGCGGCGCGAACCATCGGGATGGAAGAAGCGAATACTTTCCTGAAGATTAAGGAAGAAAACTCCCGGCGGGTGGCTGTCGCGGTGATGCTGTGCATCCTTTCTCCGGTGGCTCTGATCCTGCTGGGCGGTGCACAGTCTTTCGGCCTGCTGAAATGGACGGAAAACATGGCCGGAGGAATCGGACTGGTTGTAATGATGCTGATGATCATTCCGGCTGTGGGAATGTTCATCCAATCCGGACTGAAGATTTCGAAATTTAATTACCTGGAGAAGGAACCGGTGGAAACCCTGTACGGCGTGTCAGGGATGGCGCGGGAGCGGAAAGAAAGGTTCCAGCCTGTTCATACCCGGCATATACTTTTCGGGATCATGCTCTGCGTTGCTTCCTGCGTTCCGCTGTTTGTCAGCATCATCTTTAAAGCAGAATCCTTTATATCGGTTGTCGGAATCGCGGCGATCCTGGTACTGGCAGCCATCGGCGTGATGCTGATCGTACGGGTCTCCATCATTCAGGGAAGCTATCAGATGCTGCTGGAAGAAGAGGAGTACAGCCGGGAAAGCAAGGAAAACAATAAGCACACCGGATATATCAGCGTGGCATACTGGTGCCTGGTAACCGCGGGATTCCTGGCATGGAGCTTTATCGGGAATGCCTGGAGAGATTCCTGGATTATCTGGCCGGTGGCAGGTGTGGCATACGGAGCTGTGGCGGCAATCAGCAGCGCGATGAGGAAAAGGTAAAAGAAAGACAGCACCGGATAGTGCTGTCTTTCTTAAATTCATAATGAAAACTAAAAACCGAAAAATGGCGGATAAAACTCATCCGAGGGTACGTTTTTGATTATCAGTTGGCGGATTTATGCTTTCGGATAATAAGCCAGCTGCTGAAGAAGAGGCCGACGGCGACGCAGGCAAGAGCGGCTGTCAGGACCCAACGGGAGGCATTATCATCCAGAATGGACCAGAGCAGCAGACCGAGGCCTGATACGCCCAGGATACCAGTGATAATCGTTATAAGAGTATTTGTTTTCTTGTTCATTTGCTTGTTTCTCCGTGTCTGATATTGTTTGTTTTGATCAATCCGGTGATGAAGAGGATGACGGCGGCACTGTACAGGAGCTTTGCCGGCAGGGATGGCAGATCGTAAAGATAACGATTCGTGACGATGAGCCCGGCGGCAAGAAGGAGACCGAGCTTTATCAGGATATGCATATTACTGCCCAGCCTCTTCTTTTCCGATGAGACGCATTTTGAAGTCAAAGAGCTTCTTCATCGCGTTTGTGGTATACAGAAGCCCCATGATCATGGCCGCGACCGCAAGACCTATGGTGCCGCCTTTCAGGAAACCTGCCCAGAAAGTATCCGGCAGATCCATAAAGAGCGTCGCGGCGTTGATACACAGCGCCAGGATGCCGAGCAGGAAGTATACGCGCACAATTTTTGCGGCGCGTTCCTGTCCGGCGTTGCTGTATTCAGCAACCTGTAATACGGTTTGTTCCATTTCCTTATCCATTTTAACCTCACTTTTCCGTTCACCGTTGAGCATCTCCCGGAGATCCACCTGATAGAGATCCGATATCTCCATCAGCAGGTCCAGGTCAGGCATGTTGCTCCCGGTTTCCCAGCGGGACACTGTCCGCCTGGAAACATTCAGGAGTTCAGCCAGCTGCTCCTGGGTAAAACCTTTTTCTTTCCGAAGTTCTTTCAGGAATGTTCCGATCTTCTGCAGATCCATCGGGGTTCCTCCTCTCGGGTGACAGTGTATGAAAAAACGCTTACGGAGAACAGGACATAAAGTGAGCAAAAGCCCTGTTTTCACAGATGAGACAAGGGATGTCTACAAAAAAGAAAAATGAAAAATGGCGGAAAAACCACACAAGGGCTGTTTAGGGTTGTTGTTCATGGGGCGGGAAAAACCGGTTATAAAGACGGTTGATGAGCTTCATGATGTTTCCGACAGCAACGGCCGCAAAGAGGCTGCCTTCCCGAACGCCCTTCAGTTCGCCGAGGAAGACCAGGCAGATCACGGCAGAAATGGAAATATACAGTACGTCGAAAAAGATTTTTACATTTTCATATCTCCGGCCGGTGGCTTTGCTGATGGCCCGGTTCATCGCTTCTCCGGGCAGCATAGCCACACCGCCCTTATACTGGAGCCAGAGGCCGACAGCCAGGATGAGGCAGCCGAGAAGCATATACAGCAGCTGCATGGGGTATCCGGTGACGGTGAGGTTCCGGATGAGCCAGCAGGAGAAATCGGTCAGGTAGCCGTAGACGAAGGCGAGGACAGTCTGAACAGCGATTTCAGCATAATTGCACCTGAACTTCTGGATGATGATCTGGGTGATAATCTGGATGACGCTGAGCAGGTTGAGCCAGCCGCCCAGGGAAAGCAGGGGACTGACGAGGGAAACCGAATAGGCGACCGAGGCTACGGGAGAGGTTCCCAGCCCGGCTTTGGTTGAGAAGGCAACGCCCATGGAGGCAATGAACAGGCCAACCAGGAAGAGGGCATAGCGCCTGAGTGTATCTTTCCAGTTCATAAGAGGGATACTCCTTGGAGAATGGTGAGGTGCAAACCGAAAACATCATAGCATAAAAACAATGCATAATGCATAATGCACAATGCATAATGGCGGAAAAAACAGCACAAGTGCTGTTTTAATGATTTAAGGAACGATAGTGAAGAGTGATGAGTTGAGAGTGAAGAGTGAAGAGTGAAGAGTTCCACAAGGGGGAGGAGCGGGAAGGGAGACAGTCGAATATAAAAAAGGCAGAAAGGGATGAGAAAATGATCAAAGTCGCGTTTTATGATGCCAAAGCATATGACAGGCCGTCGTTTGAGCATTACGGCGGGATGAATGATATTCAGTTACGATTCCTGGAAACGAAGCTGAACGAGGACACCACAGAACTGGCTAAAGGCTGCGACGCGGTATGCGTGTTTGTGAATGACACGGTAAACGCCGCGGTGATTGACAAGCTGTATGAATACGGCGTGAAGCTGATCGCCCTGCGGTCGGCAGGCTATAACAATGTGGACGTGCCCCATGCCTTCGGGAAAATCCATGTGGTGCACGTGCCGGCTTATTCACCCTATGCCGTGGCAGAGCATGCCATCGCGCTGCTGCTGACCTCGGTGAGGCGGATCCACAAGGCCTATAACCGCACGAGGGAATTCAACTTTGCCCTGAACGGGCTGACGGGATTCGACTTCCACGGAAAGACTGTAGGCGTGGTGGGCACCGGAAAGATCGGACGGATCTTTATTGATATCTGCCGGGGTTTCGGCATGAAGGTGATTGCTTATGATCTGTTTCCGGCCAAAGACAGCGGGATTGAGTATGTTTCGCTGGACGAACTGCTGGAAAAGAGCGATATCATCTCCCTGCACTGCCCGATGACGGATGATACCCGGCATATGATCAACGCGGAAGCCATCGGGAAGATGAAGAAAGGCGTGGTGATCGTCAATACTTCCCGGGGCGGCCTGATTGACGCGGAAGCGCTGCTGGAAGGCATTAAAGCCCGGAAGATCGGAGCAGCCTGCCTGGATGTATATGAGGAGGAAGCGGATGTATTCTTTGAGGACCGGTCCGGGCATATCATGGACGATGAGCTGCTGTCCCGGCTGATCTCCATGCCGAACGTCATCGTGACATCACACCAGGCTTTCCTGACGGAGGAAGCCCTGAACAATATCGCGGAAACCACAGTGAACAATATCCTGTCCTGCTTCCGGAATGACGGCATGTGCGATAACGAACTGTGCTACCGCTGCGGCAAGATTGAACAATGCAGGAAAGAACGGAAGCAGAAGTGTTTCTGACAGGGATAAAAGATGAAGATAGACTTAAAACATGTGGAGACTCCGGAAGAGGAGAGCGCCGTTATCAGCGTAGTGAATGTGACGGACAGCATCCGGGGAGCCATTGACCTGCTGGAGAACCAGTGCGCGACCATACCGGTACAGCATGATGATAAGACGATGATGTGCCGCATAGACCAGATTTACTACATTGAATCGGTGGACAAGCGTTCCTTCGTTTATACCAAAGCGGGCTGCTATGAGACGAAATACCGGCTGTATGAGCTGGAGGAGATCCTGAGCAGCCGGTTCCTGCGCTGCGCCAAGGCAATGATCGTCAACATCCGGAAGATCCGGTCCGTGAAGGGCGAGATCAACGGACGGATGCGGGCGGAACTGCTGAACGGGGAACAGATCGTGATTTCCCGGGGCTATGTGAAGGAACTGAAGGAAAAGCTGGGGGTGTGAGCATGAAGAAATGGAAGATCGTATTTAACCAGACGCTGATGATTTCCACGGGAATCCTGTTCGGCCTGGGCGTGCAGAAACTGATTGAATGGCTGTGCAATAAGGACACAAGCATTAACTGGCCGTGGTATATACCGCTGTCCATTATCCTGACCGGCTTCCTGTGCGCACTGGCGACCCTGTTCCTGATTGACAGGGAAGGCGAGAACGTGGCAAGCGGAAAAGTGCGGATTGTGCTGCACTTCATCTTCCTGCTGATTGTGGTAGCGGGATGCGGATGGCTGTTCGGATGGTATACAGACCTGACCGGGTTTATTGTGATTGCGGTGATGTATGTGCTGATTTACGCGTTTGTGTGGATCAGTTCCCTGTGGATGGCAAAGACGGATGAAAAGAAGATCAATGACGCGATAAGAGACATTCGTGATGATGAATAATCATCACGAATGTCTCAATGAATACTGAAAAATGAAAACTTAAAAATGAATAATGGTGGATAAAACAGCGCAAGAATGCGCTGTTTTTCTGATTTTTGTGCATGTTGGTAAGGGGAAAGTGCATGTTGGTAGACATGCTCTTTTTTTCTCGTTTTTTTCTGATATGATGCTCATGAACCAAACGGAAGGAGCCGATTGAGAGATGGAAAAAGCGATTCAGGTGGAGCATCTGGTTAAGCAGTACAAGGAGCACACCGCGGTGGACGGGATCTCCTTTGAAGTAGGAAAGGGCGAGTTCTTCTCACTGCTGGGAGAGAACGGCGCGGGGAAATCGACAACGATCAACATCCTGTGTACGATCCTGGAAAAGACCGGCGGGCGGGTGAAAATTTACGACCACGAGCTGGGACGGGAAGACGACAGTATCCGGGACCTGATCGGGATCGTGTTCCAGAACTCGGTGCTGGACAGGGAACTGACGGTGAAGGAAAACCTGTTCACCCGGGGAAGCTACTACGGACTGAGCCGGAAGCAGGTCCTCGACCGAATCGAGCCCTTCATGGAAGGCTTCGAGCTGAAGGACATCTGGAACCGGAAATACGACAGGCTTTCCGGCGGTCAGAAGCGCCGGGTGGACATCGTACGGGCCCTGATCAATGAGCCGAAGATCCTGTTCCTGGACGAGCCGACCACGGGCCTGGATCCCAAGTCCCGGAGGATGATCTGGGACCACATCCGGAAACTGCGGGACGAAAAGACGCTGACGATCTTCCTGACCACCCACTACATGGAAGAGACCGCGGACGCGGACCAGGTGGTTATCCTGGACAGGGGACACGTGATCGCGAACGGAACGCCTTCCGACCTGAAGAGCCGGTTCACTTCATCCCGGCTTGTATGGTACACGGAGCAGGATCCGGCACATGAGAAGCTGCTGGACGGATGCGTATGGACCTATGACGCGGACCACTACAACGTTTACCATATTGACTCGGTGACCGAGTTCCTGTACAGGAACCGGACAGAGATCCTGGACTATGAAATCCTGAAGGGAACCATGGATGATGTGTTCCTGAACCTGACCGGAAGGGAGATGGCAGTATGAAAATGTACCTGGGACTGACCAAACGTAATATGCTCGTCTATCTGAAAGACAGGCAGGCGATCCTCTTTTCCCTGCTGACCTCCATTATCGTATTTGCTCTGTATCTCCTGTTCCTGCGGAACACTTTCATCGACGCGATCAACCAGGCGCTGGCGGAAGCCCCGATGATCCGGGAGCTGATTCGGGATGAAGACCTGAACATGTTCACGAACATCAAACTGCTGGTGGGCATCATCGGTTCCGCGGCGATCACTATTCCCTTCAGCTGCCTGACCACTGTGACCCGCGACCGGGAAAACAAAGTGGACCAGGATATCCTGGCCACGCCTGTCCGCCGGTGGCAGATCATCCTGGCGTACTTCACCGCTTCCAGCCTGTGCGCCATCCTGATGACTTTTGTGATCATGACGATCGGACTGGTGATCCTGCAGCAGTTCGGAAACCTGTATATCACCGTGCCGGGCATTCTGAAAGCCTACGGAGTGACAGCCCTGGGCTGCGTTTCCTCCACGGCGCTGTTCATGAACATTGTGCTTTTCTTCAAATCCGGTTCTGCTTCCTCCGCTTTCTTCGGCATCCTGTCCGCCGTATCCGGCTTCGTGATCGGCGCCTATATCCCGATCTCCCAGTTCTCCGGACGGGTGCAGACGGTCTGCAATCTCTTCCCGGCCAGCCATATTACCATCCTGCTGCGGAACACTCTGCTGGGCGGAATGCTGGATCATATTGACGGAGGCATCGGCGGACTGGACGGCGGTGAGTTTGTGCGGGCCCTGAAGGACCTGTTTACCTTCCAGGCGAAGATGTTCGGGAATAATGTGCAGACGGGTGTGACGCTGATCTATATCGGCGTGATCCTGGCTGTAAGCCTGTCCGTGATGATCTTCACCTATTCGAGGAAATACAAGAAATAACAAGGCGAAACGGAAAAACGTTCATCAGTGTGTTTTCCCGGATTTTACATCATTGCTACACCTATTTTCCCTTTTTCGTGATACAATAAGTCCTGTGCATGACGATGCTATGGCATATTCAGAAACGGAAAAAGAAGATCACCGGTCATGCTGAATGACCGGTGATCTTTTACGGATAACAGGGGGCTCTCATGAAGTACATTCTGATCATTGCGGGGATTATTCTGCTGACGGTATGCAGCACCGCGTGGACGGACAAGACCGCCGCGGACGAACGGACAGGCGCTTTTGTGGAATACACCTGCCAGATGCCCGGGGACGCGGAAGAAAGCACAGACGAGCTGATGACCACCGCCGTTGACGCGATGAAAAAGCGCCTGAACATGAAGCACTTTGACGAATCTGATGTGCAGCGCGTGGGCAGGAAAGGCATCCGCGTGGAAGCGATGGGCATCTCTCCGGAGGAACTGATCAACCTGACCGGTTCTCACGATCCGGCGGAGTTCACGGACCGGGAGGGCAGCTGGATCATTCCGGTGCGCCTGGTGTTTGAAGGTGCCGGGGAAATTACAGGGATTTCCTGCGCAGAATAAACAGACGGCGCCGCTCGGCTGATTCACCGGGCCAGGCAAAATGGTCCAGCTTTTCAACGGAATACCAGGGAGAGAAGATCTGCGCCCATTCTTCATCAGAGCGGGAAACAAGGCGCAGCACGCCATCCTCATAGACCATGTTCCCGTTCACCAGTTCTTCGCCTTTTTCAGCGGCTCTTTCCGGGGACATGTAGAAGTTCATTCCGATGATAACCAGGGCGTTCGGCGTGGTGACGCGGGCGGACTCCCGGAGGATATCTTCCGCTATCTCCGGCGGGACAACATCCAGGACGTTGGAACAGATGAAACCGTCATAGGTTCCGGAGGGAACAGAGTGCAGCCAGTCGGTGGAGACGCAGGCGGTATGCAGCTGATCCTGCAGGCCGAGAAGATCCGCGTAGAAGCGGGTAGTATCCACGGGGCCGGCAGACACGTCCACAGCCGTGACATCCGGACAGCCGGATTTCGCGGCGGTGATGGCGGCCCAGCCGATACCGCAGCCATAGTCCAGTACTTTCTGCTGTTTGCCGAGGAGGCAGGCAGCATTAAAAATCTTTTCAGAAGGAGCAAAGGTCTTCCAGTCGTCCGGGCCGATCTCTTCAGCCAGGGCCTGGGCACGGTCTTCGTCAGACAGGGTCTGCACTTTATCCCAGAAATCAATCAGGGCTTTATTGTCCTGCTGCGTTTTTTCGTTCATGTGAATAACCGCCTTTCAGAGAGTGTGGCATCTATCATACAATAAAACATCCAGGGATGCATCTGTTTTTTACCGGAAGACATACCGGTCCAGACGGCTGAAGGCTTCCTGTACTTTGGCCAGCGGCAGGGCCAGGTTCATGCGGATGCTCCAGGGATCGTTGAAGAGGCGGCCGTCCTGCCAGGC
>JAGAAC010000125.1 GCA_017615475.1 Clostridia bacterium | reverse complement strand
CGGGTTTCCCCGGACGGAGAAGAAAACTATCCGGGCAACCTGGATGTGACCGTTACCTATACCTGGAATGATATGTGCGACCTGATCATCCGGTATGAAGCCACAACCGATAAGCCCACCCTGTGCAACCTGACCAACCACACCTACTTTAACCTGGGCGGCCACAAGCACGGCACCGTGAAGGATCATGAAGTCACCATCGACGCGGACGTGATCACCAAGGTGGATAACGGCCTGATTCCCACGGGCGACTACATGCCCGTGGTCGGAACCCCGCTGGATCTGCGTGACGGACTGCTGATCGGCGAAGGCCTTGAAGTATATGAAACCTGCCCCCAGATGATTCCTGCCGGCGGATACGATCACAACTTCGTTCTCCGCAAGGGCGAAGCCATGGGCGCAGCCGCCAGCGTATGGCATGAAGAAAGCGGACGATATATGGAAGTGCTGACTGACCAGCCTGCCATTCAGCTTTATACCGCCTGCACCACCGATATCAAGGGCGGCAAGGACGGCGCCGAATACGGCCATTTCTCCGGCTTCTGCCTGGAAACCCAGCATTGCCCGGATGATCCCAATCATCCGAATTTCCCCGGCACGACGATCCTTCGTCCCGGTGAGAAATACGACACCACGACGATTTACGCGTTCAGAGCGGACGACTGAGCCGGCTGAAAGCAAAGGAAAACCCGCTGCGGCAACTGCCACAGCGGGTTTTGCTTATGACGGGGAATTACTTAGCGAACTTTTTCACAAGGAACAGCACCGCACAGGCGCCGATTACGCTGACGATGATATTGCCAACACCGTTAATGGAATCCAGCCCGATGAGGCTGAACAGCAGGTTGCCGACAACACCGCCGACGAGACCCAGAAGGATGTTGCTGAGCAGTCCGTCCGGTCTGCCTTTCATGATTTTGCTGGCAGCAAAGCCGGCCAGCGCCCACAGTGCGATTTTGATAATCCATCCGAAAATCATAATCATATCCTCCTTATATCTCAAGGGAATCCCCTCGGAATAACAGATCATTCATCCATCATTTTAAGCGTTTCATCCGGCGTGTCAAGACAGGGACCGGTTTCCAGCGCGGAGAGTTTGCGCTGGATGGTACGGGACTTTGTGACCGCGGAATCGATGGATTCCCCGGCCTGGTCCAGCCGGCGGCGGGTGTTTTCCAGCATTTCCGCAAAGCGGGAGAAATCCTTTTTGATCTCGCCCAGCAGGAGCCAGACCTCGCCGGAACGCTTTTCGATGGCCAGGGTACGGAAACCCATCTGGAGGGCGTTCAGCATGGCGGCCAGGGTGCCGGGTCCGGCAATGACCACCCGGTAATCCCGCTGCAAGGCTTCCACCAGTTCCGGGGTTTGGAGCGCCTCGGAATACAGGCCCTCCACAGGCAGGAACATGATGGCGAAGTCCGTTGTATGGGGCGGGGAAATATACTTTTCCGAGATCTTTTTTGACTCGGATTTCAGGCGCTGGATCAGCGCTTTCCGGGCGGCTTCCGCACCGGCGGCATCGCCCTGCTGCGCCGCGTCTGAGAGGCGGATATAGTCTTCCTGGGGGAATTTGCTGTCCACCGGAAGATAAATAGTGTTTCCGCTCTGATCCGGCAGGCAGATGGCGAATTCCACGCGTTCAGACGAACCGGGAACCACGGCAACGTTTTCTTCGTACTGGCCCGGGGCCAGGGTCTGGCGGATCAGATTGCCCAGCTGCATTTCTCCCCAGATCCCGCGGGTTTTGACGTTGGTCAGGACCTTTTTCAGGTCGCCCACGCCGGAAGCCAGGGTATGCATTTCGCCCAGCCCTTTATAGACGGATTCCAGCCGCTCGCTGACCTGGGCAAAGGACTGATCCAGCTTCTTGTCCAGGCTTTCGGACAGGCGGGCGTCCACGGTCTTGCGCATTTCGGAAAGCTGACGCTCGTTTTCCAGACGAAGGTCGTTGATCTTCTCCTCCTGGTTCCGGGTGGAAAGGAGGACCTGGCGCTGCATGCTTTCCAGCAGGGTGGACTGACCCTGACCCATCTGGGAGAGGGTGGTCATGAGGGACTGGTTGGCTTCATACAGGGATTTGGCAGCCTCGTCATGCTGGGCATCCAGCTCGTCCAGGAGCCTGTTGCCCAGGTTGACCATGCCGTGCTCCTGGGTCAGCTTGTCGCGTTCCTGCTTATGGTCAAGGGCAGTCTGCCTGACAAGCAAAGCGATCAATAATACGAGGCATACGATCAGAAGCAAAGGCGTGATGAATGATTCAATAAGCATAGGTGTCGATTCCATCATAACAGGCTGAAATGAGTCCGCGGGAGGAGATCCCTCCACTTCGGTCGGGATGACAACGCAAGGAGCAAAGCTTTCTCAAAGTGTGAAGGAATCATGAGCTGGATTACATGTCACGTCTGCCTTCAAGGGCTTTGAAGAGGGTGACTTCGTCCGTGTACTCCAGGTCGCCGCCGACGGGGACGCCGTGGGCGATACGGGTACATTTGACGTTCATCGGCTTCAGCAGGCGCGCGATATACGTCGCGGTGGCTTCGCCCTCCACATCCGGGTTGGTGGCGAGGATGACTTCATTTACTTCCTCGGTTCCAAGACGCGCCAAAAGCTCCCGGATGTGAATGTCATCCGGGCCGACCCCTTCCATGGGAGAAAGGGTGCCGTGAAGCACGTGGTACAGGCCATGATATTCGTGCATCCGTTCCAGGGCAGCGACATCCCGGGGATCGCGGACCACGCAGATCTGGCCGTTATGGCGAGCCGGATCCGCACAGATGGGGCAGGCGTCCCCTGTGGAATAGTTGCCGCAGGTTTCACAGAAACGGATGGCCTTGCGGCCTTCCCAAAGGGCAACGGAAAGCGCACGAACGTTTTCCTGCGGCTGGGATGCCAGGAAATAGGCAAGCCGCTGGGCTGTCTTGGGGCCGATTCCGGGCAGCTTGGCCAGTTCCATGGCCATGGCCGCGATGGGCTCAAACTGACTGCTCATCTCAGAACAGACCGCCCATTCCCGGAGCCATGCGGCTCATTGTGGTTTCACGGGCTTCTTCGCCCTTGCGGAGCGCTTCGTTCACCGCGGCCATGATGAGATCCTGGAGCATTTCGATGTCATCGGGATCAACCACCTGGGGATCAATGGTGATGGAAGTGAGCTCACGCTTGCCGCTGACTTTGACGGAAACCATTCCGCCGCCGGAAGCCGCTTCGTATTCCGCCTCTTCGAGACGCTCCTGGGCTTCCTGCATCTGCTGCTGCATTTTCTGAGCCTGACGCATGAGCTGCTGCATGTTGGCGCCTCCGCCGAAGCCGCCGAAATTCTGTCTTGCCATTGTAAAAGCCTCCTTAGATTAATTCAGAATTCATAATTCAGAATTCATAATTATTATAGTGTGGATACCATTGCTGGATTATACCATATCGGGGGACACTAATGAGAATTTCGTGATCGCCGTTACCAAAGTTCTTTCAGACCTTTGACGGCTGTAACGTGGGAGTCATTCGCCGCGCTAAAGCGTGGATGCCTCCTCAACAATTCATAATTATGTATTGGTTGAATTCTCTGTTTCAACAGGTGCTTCATCCGGAACTGCCGCATCCTTGATTGAGATTACACCGGTGACGATATCGTCCAGGATAGCCATGACATAGGGCATGCCCTTGCCGGAGCGGTTCTGGAGAAGAATATCATCCCGGGAAAGCTTGCTGAGGGGACTGCGGACCTGGCTGATCAGCAGGCTGCAGGATACATCCCGGTTGATCCGGCAGATGCCGGCGATGTTCCGGCCGTTGGAACCGTTTTTATTGAAGTAGAAGCACCGGACACCCTTGCCGGCGCGGTTCTGGGATTCGAAGTCCAGCTGCGGGATACGCTTGGCCCAGCCGCGTTCGGAGAAGAGAACCAGTTCATCGGTTTCCTCCAGCTGGCTGACCCAGAGGACCTCATCGCCGCTTTCCACGCTCATGCCCTTTACGCCGGTGGCGATACGGCCCTGGACGGGAACGGTGGAAAGGGGGAAGCGGATGCTCATACCGCCGCGGGTGACGAAGAGCAGATCGCCTTCACCGGAGGCGGAAAGGACCGTCAGGAGGGAATCCCCCTTCTTCAGGGACAGGGCGGGATACTTGCGGCTGCGGACATCATAATCCGCGGCAGCGGTCCGCTTGATCATACCGTTCTTTGTGATGAATAGGAAGTCCGGAAGATCCTTCACCTTCGCGGGAGCGCAGGTGAGCATGAGCAGGGGTTGCTCGTTCTCCTCAATGTCCATGAGCACGCCGGAAAGCAGCTGGCCACGGTCCTTGGGCTTGCACTCCGTGATGCGGCCGACATTGAGGGGATAACAGTTGCCCAGGTTGGTGAAGATGTACAGGTTTTCCGCGGTGGTGGTGGGGAGCAGCCAGCGGGCGCTTTCGGGCAGGTTTTCTTCCGCGGTGGGAAGGGGATTGCGCTTCAGCTGGGCCGGCGGGATCCGCTTCAGGTATCCGCCTTCGGTATAGACAAGAACCGCGTCCTCGGGTTCGGGAGTGTTGTCCGGAAGCTCGACCTGGACATCTTCCGGCACTTCCAGGGTGGTGCGGCGGTCGTTGGCGAATTCTTCCGCGATGGCTTCCATTTCCTTGCGGATGACTTCGTTCAGCTTTTTGCCGCTCTTCAGGATTCCCTCCAGGCGGGCAATCAGCTTCAGCACATCCGCGTATTCCTTCCGCAGGGCTTCCACTTCCAGGTTGGTCAGGCGCTGCAGGCGCATATCGAGGATGGCCTGGGCCTG
>JAGAAC010000124.1 GCA_017615475.1 Clostridia bacterium | reverse complement strand
GATGGGGGATTTTCCATGCACACAGGTATACCTGCGTGCATGGAACAATGAATAATTAACAATTAATAATTAACAATGGCGGAAAAAACGCCTGTCTTGCGATGCAAGACAGGCGTTTTTGATTTGATGGGATGATATTCTGCAGGAATGCCTGCGGAAGATGCAGTTACAACGAGGCCACGGAGGAGATCCCTCCACTTCGGTCGGGATGACACCGGGGAGCGGAGAACGAGGGAGGCGGGAGGAGGGAGGAGAGAGGAGGGAGAAGGGAGGAGGTAGAAGGGTAAAAGAAAAGCCTGCCGGAGGCAGGCAAGTGAAGAGTTAAAAGTGAAGAGTTGAAGAGGTTTCACTCTTCAACAGGGATCGAATAATGCGGCATGACAATGCCCTCGCGGTCAAAACGGTTTTTGATGCGAGTGCGGATTTCACGTTCGATGCGCCAGTGCTCACCGACGGGGCAGACAACCGCCACCTGCAGGCGGACGGAGTTTTTGTCAAAGGCCACAATGCTCATGACATCCGGCACGGTCCGCATACCTTCCACCTCAGCGGCGGCGATCTCCATTTCTTCCTTCACCATGTTCACCAGACGTTCCTGATTCTCCTCATAGGGGCAGGGAACATTGACAATGGCCCGCTTGAAACCGCGGCTCATGTTGGTGATGGTGCGGATATCGCCGTTGGGAATGTTGTAGACATTCCCGTTATAGTTCCGAATGGAGGTGGTGCGGATGGTGATGGATTCTACGGTGCCGTCCAATCCGTTGATACTGACCAGGTCGCCGACGGCGATGGTGCCTTCACCCCAGATAAACAGACCGGAAAGCAGGTCCTTGACCAGGGTCTGGGCACCGAAGGCCAGCGCGATACCGACAACCCCGGCAGCGGCCAGCAGAGAGGTCACATCCACGCCAAAGAGGCGGAGGATAATCGTGACCAGGATAAAGAACATGATATAGCTGAAAACGCTGGTAATGATGGAACGGAAGGTTTCGGACCGCTGGGGATTGATCTTGCTGTTTTTCCCGCGGCGGAGGGCCAGGGCGGCAATCACCTTTTTTCCGAGCTTGATAATCAGCAGGCCGAGGATCAGCACAACGGCCGAGATGAGCATGCGGCTGAGAAACCAGGGGAAGTGATTCATGAGGCTGCTGGCATCCTTGGCAGCGGTTGTGACGGTGGTTTTCAGGTCATCGGCAACCTGAACAACGCCGGGGACCGGCGTGGGAGTCGGCCTGGCGGCAAGCATACGAACGGCATTTAACATACGGTATCCTCCGTTTGACTCTTCATTTCAGTGCTCTGCCTGCGGGCATGGCCGTAAAGGCCTGCCTTTTCCAGCAGAACCGTGATGACACCGACAAACAGGAACAGATAATACGTGAAGAAACGCCAGATCAGCAGGGCGAGGCCCTTGGTTCCGCCCGGGAAGATGCCGTCGAAGTACCGCATGAATCCGCCTTCCTGGGCGCCGCTGGCACCGGGAAGGGGCGTATAGCTGGCGCTGACGAAGAGCAGGAGGCCCAGGGTCAGCAGGTGATACCAGGGGGTGCCGGAAAGTCCGAAGGCATAATAGACAAAGACGATGGATCCGGTCAGGGCCAGCATGCTCAGCGCGCTGCAAAGGCACTGGAGCAGCAGCTGGACGGGAGAACGGAACAGGTCGTTAATGGCTGTATGATAGGTATCAAGCACTTCATAGGTCTTTACCAGGGCGGCTTCCCGGTCCTTGACCAGCCGGATCCTGGTTCCAAGACCGATGAGGCACAAAGCAAGGCGGCGGACCAGGCTGCGCCTGAAAGCAGCCAGCAGCACCAGGGGAACCACACTGAAATTGATGATCCAGCCGATACGGACGAACCACATGGCATCGCTCAGCTGCCGGTACACAAAGTCACGGTTGAACAGCAGGAACAGCAGGCTGAGCAGGGAAACCATAAACTGATTGGCAATGAGGCGGATGGTGACCGCTGTGGTGCCGTTTCCGACCGGTACGCCGGCCTTCCGCAGAGAATTGACCTGCATCGGCTGGCCGCCGCTGGCGCCGGGGGTGATGTTGCTGTAATAGAAGCCGGTCAGCGTGACGCTGATCACGGTCCAGAGACCGAGGCGGAACCCCTGCTTCCGCAGGCAGAACCAGGTCCCCAGGGCGTCAAAGAAAGCGTAGCCGGCCCAGCAGAGGAACACGACAGCAATCCACCGGCCGTCCAGGCTGAAAAGGGCATCCCACGCATTACTCAGTTCCGGGTTGCCGAAGGCAATACAGAAGACGGCGGCAAAGGTTACGAGGATGAACAGCGCACTGAGAATTTTTTTCAGTTTCGGATCCACGCCGGCGCCTCCTTTCCCGTTGAAATACAACAACTTATTTTATCCGCTTTTGATCCTTCTGTCCAGCCAAAGGGGAGGAAGAACGCTTTTCAAACAGGCGGATGCATGGTAAAATACGGTAAAACCCGAAGGAAAAAGACAGGAGATGGAGCCCTTGATCCCTGCACAGGACGAGGCTATGGTCAGCGTAGTCATTCCGGCCTACAACGCGACAGGAACCCTGGAAAGGCTTTTTGCCTGCCTGCTGAACCAGACGTGGCAGAACCTGCAGATCATCCTGGTAAATGACGGAAGCAAAGACGGAACCGAGGCCATGGCCCGGAAGGCCGCGGAGCAGGATCCCCGGCTGACGGTGGTCTCCCAGGGGAACCTGGGGATTTCCTATGCCCGGAACGCGGGCCTGGAGCTTTGCAAGGGAAAATACATCCGCTTTATTGACGCGGATGATACGCTGCCGCTGGACTCCATGGAGCGGATGGTGCGTAGGGCCGAGAAGGACGGCTCTGAACTGGTGATCGGCGGATATGATCAGTATTTCGGAGAACGGCGCAGTTTTCATAACCTGGCGGGACGGGACGATACCGTTCCGTGCGATGAGATGATGCGCCACCTGTGTGACCACGCCAACTCCTATTTCTACGGCGTGTTGTGGAACAAGCTGTTCCTGCGGGAAATTGCTGAAGAGAATCACTGCCGGTTCCAGGAAGACCTGACCTGGGGCGAGGACTTTGCTTTTGTGATGGACTATCTTGCCGGGGTGAAGCAGGTTTCCTTTATGAAGGACTCCCTGTATGATTACCGCCGCACGGCGGGAAGCACCTCCATCCAGCAGGTGATCGACTGCGTGAAGCATCCGGCGGAGAATACCCGGATCAAGGGAGAACTGTACAGGCACCTGAAGGATATGTACAGGAAGCGCGGACTGTATGAAAAGTATAAGAAGAGGCTGTGGATGTATCTGTTCAGAGTTGGATTAGGGTGATGAAATCAGCCTAATCCAACTCTGAACAAAAACGACTTCCGGATGGAAGTCGTTTTAATGAATACTGAAAAATGAAAACATAAAACTTACAAATGGTGGAGAAAACCGCTTACGGAGACGTAAGCGGTTTTTTTGAATTTAGTGATGAGTGAAAAGTGAAAAGTTGCCGCTGCGCGGCAGTGAAGAGTTAAGAGTTGGCACGGTTAGTGCCTTGCCTGGTACCGGCAAGAGCAATAACCGTACCGACAACGCAGATCGCGACGGCGGTGAGCATAGTGGGCCGGACACCGACGGAATCGAACATCTGGCCGCCGATAAGGCTGGCCAGCACTGAACCGATGGTGGTCATGCTGAAGGCGAGACTCTGGGCCTTGGCCGAATCCTTGCGGGCGACCTGGCTGTCCGCGTAGCCGACAATGAGGACGGTATAGAGCGCGTAGCTGGGAGCCTGGAAGACGCGGGAGGCGAAGAACAGGGGAATGTTCGGCGCCAGGGCGTATGCCAGGGCCTTGAAGACAAAGAGGACAAGGGCCAGGCGGATATACTGCACCGTGGACCATTTCTTCGGAAGCCTGGAGGCAAACATCATGATCGGCACTTCCGTGATGGCTGTGAAGGCCGCAACATAACCCATGATGGCGGTATCTCCGCCAAGGGCACGGATCTCATTGATCAGGAAATTGCCGTCCATGTTATGGGCGATGAAAATGATGATGGTGCCGAAGAGCATGAGGCAGAACATCCTGTTTTCCCGGATAAAGACGGGGAGGGAGGAGGACTGTTCCCGCACCTCGTTTTCAGAGGGTGGCAGGACCGCTTCGAACTGCCGGAGATCCCGGTCGATGATCCGGTTGCCGACGAACTGTAGGAGCACCACCGCCAGTCCGGCAAAGGGCAGGGACAGATGGCCCCACCGGGCTGTAACGATGCCCAGAAGGGTGCTCAGGATCACGAAGGAGAAACTGCCCATGGAACGGGCAAGACCGAAGTTCAGCGGCGCTTTCGCTCGCTCCAGCCGGACGCAGAGATCCAGGTTGACGGCGTTGACCGGCATCATGGCGGTCATATAGAGCACATAGCAGGCGGCGTTCAGCAGGTCATGGCGGGGATGAGCCCGCAGGAGAACGAGCAGGACCACCTGGATGGCCAGCAGCACATTGACCACCGTGGCATGGCGGAGGTTCCGGTTCCGGTCGATCCGTGCGCCGAGCACAGGGCTGAGCAGGGCTCCGCCCACATTGCCAAGGGCAAGGATAAGCCCCAGTTCCGCATTGGAGCACCCGACACCCTGCAGATAGACGGCGGCATAGGCAGTGACCACACAGAAGGCCATCCAGAACCCGCCGGTGATGATCATGTAATGAAAGGTAACAGGAGAGAGCGTTTTTTTAGAATTCATAATTCACAATTCTGCGATCGCCGTTACCAAAGTGCCTTTGGCACTTTGACGGCTGTAGCATGGCAGTTGTTACCCAAATCAAAGATTTGGACAACGGCTTAACAATTCATAATACAACTATCAGAAGCCGAGTGTGTCGTTGACAAGGATCACGTGGATCCGGCCGGTGTGGCGGCTGAACCGGGTGATCAGGAACTGGCAGCAGATGGTGTCAGGGCTCTTGCAGTCCATGCATTTTCCGGTCTTTGCGCAGGGGGTGGACAAACCGAAACGCTGGGCGTTGGTCGGCGCGGCGATGTTGCGGGCCCGCTTCAGGGCACCGTCCAGGTCACCGCAGACCTTATTCATGCCCACGATGAAGAGCACCTGCTTCGGTCCCTGGCAGATGGCGGAAACACGGTTGGAGTTCCCGTCGATATTGACGAGGATCCCGTCATCCGTCATGGCGTTTGTGCTGGCCAGAAAGACGTCCGCGTCATAGGCGGCCAGCATGGCAGCGCGCTTGTCCTCCATGGCGTCGCGGTCGATGAAGTGATAATTGCCGGATTTGAGGGCGTCCACCAGGCCGATCTCATGGGCGCTCATGGCTCCGCCCATGGTGACGGTGCTGTATTCAGGGATCAGGCTGAGGGCAAGCTTCAGCGCTTCTTCCTTTGAGGCGGCGTAATAGCCGGTCATATTGCGGGATTCCAGTCCCTTGATGACCTTCTGTGCGAGGAGTTCATTCCGTTTGAAGATGTTCGGATTCATGTGCATCCTCCTGTTATCGTGTCTGCAATTCACTCTTTACTGCGATAATAACAAAAAAGAAAAGGTCCTTCAAGACTGAAGAATTGCTTCAGGCAGGAAAGTGTATGCAGGAGATGTTCCGTGACAGGAAGAAAATGGATAACTGTATCGTCAGATAGAATGAACAGGAAAAGCCTGAAAACCACAATGCAAAAGGGGTCGGGATGATCCGTATGAAAAAGTACATTGCCTTCCTGCTGATCGCTGTATTCATCTGCTGTGCTGTATGTGTTTCCGCTGCTTTCGCGAACAGCTGGAACTTGAAGGGACCGCTGCTGAACGCAGTCTCCGGTACCCATCGGTTTGACAACTACAGCGCGAAAGTTCTCTTTTTCGATAAAGAAGTTCCGGTATCCGCCTCGGTGATGGAGAGCCGGGATCACAGCGTGCTGCTTGTGTCCGGCAAAAACACGGCAGGAGAAGAAACACTTTGGGAGTCCGCGACGGCGGTTTATCCCCCGGACTGGTCAGAACGCCCTGAGATCAGCTGTACGGCAGATACCGTAACGCTTTCCTGGCCCGGGCATCTCAGGAGTTTCACTTTTTCATGGGATAGTAATGAAGATAACTGGATCCTTACCCGGGCAGACTGCGGGGATGACAAACTGACCCTGCAGGAAGGCATATATGTGACCGGAGAAGGAACCATCTGGCAGGCTGATCCGGTCACGCTGGAGTCATTTAACATCCGGTTTTTTCCGGATGATGATTATGACATTATGTATATGAACCGGATCTATGATGCAACATGTAATGCAGAAGAAATCACACATTATATAGAGATGACCGCTCCCGGAAAGACCAGAATCCCGGTTTATTCCGCACCGGACGAAAACAGCTATCGGGCAGCCGGAGGCAAAGCATCCCTGAGCGGCAACGATCCTTTCCGGCTTATTGCGACCATGGATCACTGGTACATGGTGGAATATGAAGTGTCGGACGGCACGCACCGGATCGGATGGATCCGTGAAAAGGACGTCCCCCTGAATGTGAACGTGCCGGTCATGCTGACAGACGTTCCTGTTCCGGCAGTGGAATACATGACGGATGATCCTTTCCATGGGCAGGTACAGTCCATCGCAGGTGATGAACTGACGGATGTCCATCTGCTGGCACCGGCAGGTCCGTTCTATGTTTATGCCCGGGCCAGACTGGCGGATGGAAAAGAAGTCCGGGGCTTTGTTCCGGTGCGCAAATGTGCCTTGCCGGAGGAAAAGATCAGCCTGGAAAGCATGAATACCCTTTGCGGGACCTGGGCCTTTTATCACGGAGGGAATATACAGTCAGACATTCTGAAACTCCTGCCGGACGGGACGTGTGAGTTCAGGTGGCTGACAGAGAGTGCAGCCGATTCAGAACAGTATCTCGAAAAGGGACTGTCACCGCTGATGATCGCTCCGGGCGAAGGTTCGGACGGAACATGGTATGTGAAGGAAAGCACGGCGCCGGATATGGGATGTGCATACACGCTGGTGCTGCGCACAAAGGGAACTGTGAAACAGTATGGTATCCTGGTCATGGCGGAAAAAGACGAAGACGGAAAGATCTGTCTGACACTTGTCAGGGGAGTGACCGGCGGAACCTGGGCACTGATGGAGAAGAATGATACGCCCGTGAACATTTCGCCCATCGAAATGACCTATACTGATCCGGCGAAGGAAACAGGGTCATCCGGCTTTGGATATGACCGGCTGGATGAAGCCTGGAGGCCGTTTTTTCCGCGGGAAGCATGGAAAAATGCTCGTTTCCTGACCTGCCAGGATTATGATAAATGGTCGGAGTTTAACGAGGAAAACTACGGTAAGCCTTATACAGTCTATCCCATTGTGACTGTGCTGGAAGGCAGGGTACAGCTGCATGTGTTCAGCCGGGACGAGGACGGGATCGAAAAGATCATGGAAACCCGTCCGGACGCGGGCATGACGGAGGAGGACGGGAGAAAGGCTTCCGCACCGATTTATACCTTTGGCGACAGCGTCCAGGGAGACGGAATCCGGCATTTCCGCGAAACGATCGACCTGTATCTGGATAATGAACGGGATCCGTGGAACATACAGATCGTTCTGGAAAGAACGGATCCGGATGATTCGAAGGCCTATTATGTCAGTGCGGTGGTCTATCAGTACATGCAGCCGAGAAAGACCAGAATCAGGGGACAAAAATACGACGACCTGGTCATCTGTCCGGAGGAAGGCAGGCTGGCGTACAGCTACAGCTATGAGGAGGAGAACATTTCGGATTCCCTGGTTCTGCCGCTGACAGGCGGACTCCGGCTGGACGAGTTTAAACTGGACGATTTCCCGGAAGATCCGGACGGGCTGCTGACCTCCTCCCGTGTGGACACAAAGAAGCATGGGAAGGGAAATACCGTGAAGATGCGTATGACGCCGAAGAAAAACGGGAAAGTACTTGCGGAGATCCGACACGGGACGAAAGTCGAAATGGTTGAAACGGGCGATGGCTGGTGTCTCGTAAAGTATAAGGATCAGTACGGATATGTGATGTCGGAATATATCGAAGAAACCAGCGATTATTAAGGAAAACAGATGTCATCCGGGATCATGATCCCGGATGTTTTGTCACTTCACAGTTGACAAATTTCCACGCGGGCTTGGTTGTTTTCTTCCCGGATATCAGATAAGATGTCATCGGATGAAACAACAAAGGGACCGCTGCCGCAAATGCGGAACGGCCCTGTCAGAAGGGAAGGACAGCTTATGACGCTTGGCCGGAAGATTCAGGAGATTCGCCTGTCCAGAGGTATTTCCCAGGAAGAATTCGGTGAGATGCTGGGTACCACGAGGCAGACTGTTTCGAAGTGGGAACTGGACCAGGCGGTGCCGGATATCCGGAAGATCGTCGCCATCAGCCGGCTGTTCTGCGTGTCAACCGACGATTTGCTTGTCAACGTCACCAACTTCGAAAAGGAAGGTGTCCGCTTTGTCTGTGGCATCTACCGCAAAGGCTGCTGCGAGATTGTTGAGACAGAAAAACTACTGCTGGAGTATTACGGCCGGGACAAGCACATCATCGGGGCAAAAGTGTATAAGGGAAACGGCACAGAGAAGAAACTGATTGCCATCTGTGAGCGGGACTGCAGGATAAGCCGCGAAGAACCTACGTTGTATGCCTATCAATATAATGACGCGGTATATTCCAATCATCCGGAGTTTGAAGCCCTCATGGGCGAAGAATTCCGGCGGGAACGGCTGGATCAGATGGACCGGCTGGACAGCTTCCTGGTCAACCACGGAGACAAGCCGCTGCATAAGGTTTCGGAGGCAGGCATCCGCCAGTGCCTGGAAGAATGGCGGAAGGGTGTTGCACTGAACGTGTCGGAAGACAGCTTCCGGGTCAGCCTCTGCACCGGCAGGGTTGAGTACGTTTACTCCATTTACCCGCAGGATACCAATATCTATTGCGGCTGCAGCTATAACGTGCCGTTTGAAGTGGGACTGAGATCCTTCGGACAGTATTTCCGGATGCGGAATTATAAGGATAATTCCGACTTTTTCTGCGGCTTTTTCTTCGACTTCGGCCGCCTGCCGCCGGCGGAGACGGAGAAGGAAGTCAGCATCAGCTACGAACAGGACCAGCCGGACGCCTGCGGACTGATGCAGTGGATTGTGAAACGCTACAGCGAGGATGAGATCATCCTGCAGGGCTGCGGCGGAGAGGAATACCATTACCGCAGGGAAGAATCCAAATTTGAATACTTTCTGTGAAAAAACAGAAAAGTTTTATCAAGATGACCTAACATTTCCGAAACCGGACCGACTATACAGGTGAAAGCCTTGATCAAAGCTTGGAGACACGAATGGACAGAAAAGACCTGCTGACAATCATTGACGATGAACTGCTGGATCATCTGTACGGGTTCTGCTATGCCCGGACCAATGACAGCTATGAGGCGGAAGAGCTATGCTCGGATATTGTTTACGAGCTGGTAAAAGCCTCTGCTGCCAGCGGAGAAATCGGCAATCCCTATCCGTTTATCTGGAAAGTGGCGCGGAACGTCTACGCGGATTTTTCGGAAAAGCGGGGCAGGCACTCGGCTGTTTTCTATGAGGGAGATCCGGAAAAGGTGCTGGGCAGCGCTGAAGCCGTGGAGGAGGAAGACAATACAGAGACGCTGACCCTGATCTTTCGGCGTATTGCTTTCTTGACAAAGGCATACCGGGAGGTCATGATCGCGTTTTACCTGGACGGGCTTTCTACAGCCGAGATCGCGAAGCGCCTGAACACGGGCGAGGGGACGATTCGTCAGCGGTTGTTTTCCGCAAGGGAGAAGATCAGGAGCGAGGTGGAAGAAATGAAAGACAAGTACAATAAGCCTGTGGCACTGGATAATATCGATTTTGTATTCTGGGGAACCGGAAATCCCGGCTGGGGAGACCCGCGCCATGTGTGTACGCGGCAGTTCTCCCGGCATATTGTATGGCTCTGCCGGAAAAAGCCGAGGAGCGCGTCGGAGATTGCGACGGAACTGAACGTTCCGACTGTGTATGTGGAAGAAGAGATGGAGATCCTGACGAAGGGGGAAAATGGCGAATACGGCTTGCTCCGCCGCCTGGACAACGGAAAGTACGCGATCAACTTTATTCTCCTGGAGAAGGATGTGTTCGAAAAGGCAACAGCGCTGTACACTGCTCAGATTCCCAGGATCTGTGATGCGATTACGGAATATATAGAAAAGCATAAGGAAGAGTATCTTGCGTTCCCGTACCTGAACAAAAAGGTGGACCTGAACCTGATCCTCTGGCAGCAGGTGAAGCACCTGGCAACTATATATTCCAACAATGTCGTATGGTATCTGGAACAAAAGTATTTTAAGGACATCCGGAAAACAGACCGGCCTCTGACAGTGTTCGGATACGAGGATAACGGACAGTATTACGGTGTGGGCTGTGACGGGGCCGATGCCTATAACGTCTGCGGCTATTCCGTGGTTCATGTGGAGAATATCTATATCACACGCATCAGGAAGCATTTTGACTGCAGCGTGGATGTGTCCAATGACCCGCAGCTGCAGCTGGCTATCCGCGCAATCGGGGGACTCAGCGTGGAGGCACTGACCGAAAAGGATAAGGAACACGCGGCCAAAGCCATTGAGTGCGGATATCTGTACCGTGAAGGCAATATGCTGTATACCAAGATCCTTGTCAGCGACCTGAAGGACCGCCACCTGTTTGATCTCAGCTACCGCCTGAATGCCGGCAGTTTTGCCAAAGAAGCGGAAGCTACGGCAGATAAACTGGCGGCGCTTTTCAAAAAAGCCATTCCGGATTATCTGATGGGCGAATGGGTGTACGCGAACGCTCTGGCCAACGCGCCGGTGCTGGATGCCGTGGTGGAATGCCTGATCGAAAAAGGCCTGCTTGTGCCGCCGGAAAACGGGATCGGTGCGGAAGGCTGCTATATGTTTGTTCAGAAATAAAAGAGAATGGCGGAGAAAACAAAAATGCTGACAGATGAACAGAAAATCTATGAGCTTTCGATGATCTGGAAAGAGGCGGAGTACAACTTCGCTTTCTGGGATAAACTGTCCATCAACTGGGATGAGGAATACAAAAAAGCACTGCCCCGGGTACTGGCGGCCAAGGACCGGTACGAATACTATAAAGAGCTTATGCGCTTTATCACCCTGCTGGGGGACGGGCATACGGACGTAAGCATGCCCGTGGATATCATGCAGGATCCGGAGTATTATTCGATGCTGCCGGTCATTCTGTTTCAGCTTGGCGAGGAGATTGTCGTACTGAATGTTACAGAGGAATACAAAGACCGGATCAGTTTGTACAGTATCCTGAAAAAGGTGGACGGGATGGATGCGTCCGAGTATGTGAAGGAAAGAATCTATCCTTATATCTGGCATGCCCACAAAGACTCATGTGGATTTAACGCCATGATGTGGCTGATGTGCGGCAGGGCAGGCAGCACGGTGAACTGCACCTTTGAAAAGGACGGGGAGCAGTTTGACATCACACTGACACGCGCGAATCCCGCGAACCTGCACTGGTGTACTGTTGATATGCCGATCAAAAAGGTGACGAGCAAAACCATCCTGGAAGGAGACTTCCTGAAGGGAGACAGCTGCAGCATCGGGATGACGGAGGATGACATCGCGGTGATCACGATTTCCTCCTTTATGGATGATACCTTGCCCGGAAAGGTGTACGCCTGCTTTGACGAGCTGAAGAAGGCAAAGGCATTTATTATCAATGTCCGGGGAAACGGCGGCGGCAACAGCTCGAACGGCGACGCGATCGCGGCGATGTTTATTGACGGCAGTTTTGAAAGCTGCGGCGCCGAGACACAGGTGTATGAGCCGACAAGGCGGGCATGGGGAGAGAACAGGAATGACCTCAATGGCCTGACGCTGGCGGAGCTTGAGGAAAAACAAGTGGATGAAGAGAGCATCCGGAATTATAAAATGTGCCGGCATATCTGCTATACAAAGGAAATCGGCACCAAAGAGATCCATGCCCCGGGAAAACTGGAGGGCCCCATCGTTGTGTTGATGAACGAAGCAGTGTTTTCGGCGGCGGAAGACTTTGTGGACGTGATGAAGGCGCATACCAACGCCGTTTTTATCGGGGGCAATACCGCTGGCACCTCCGGGCAGCCTTTGTTTCATAAGCTTGAAAGCGGCGGAACCTTCCGTGTCTGCACCAGGCGGTGCTACGCCCAGAACGGTGAGGAAATCTACAATAAGGGCTTTTCTCCCGATATAAGGGTGATACCGACACTGGAAGACCTGAAGGCCGGCCGGGATACGGGGATGGAAAAGGCACTGGAATACCTCAGGAGCAAATAACCGGAAAAGAAGACAAAAAAAGAGGATATCTCCGGCAGTCGTTGATAGCTGCCGGAGATTTTCTTTGGGAAAACATGGCAAGTATGATATGATCATAGCCAGGAACCAATCAGAGCT
>JAGAAC010000023.1 GCA_017615475.1 Clostridia bacterium | reverse complement strand
GTGGCTGCATACCCGGCCGGAGAAACCGCTCATCGTCGGGACGAGCGCTCACGGGACAAAGAACCTGGATGAGATCGACCTGACCGGCCCGGTTGCCCTGGCCATCGGCAATGAGACTTTCGGCCTGTCCCGGGCCTGGAAGGAAGGATGCGATGTGCTGGCGAAGATCCCGATCTTTGGTGCTGCTTCCTCGCTGAACGCCGGAAGCGCCGCCACCGTCTGTTTCTATGAAATCAGCCGGCAGCGCCTTGCCAAAGGGCTGAAATAAAAAACAGGATCCGGACAGGAGAAAGGCATCACAGATGGAAGTTAAGACACTGGTTGAGCTGTTTGATGAACGCCCGCTGGAAAACGTACTGGGCGTGGAAATTTTTCATCCGGAAAAGGTGATCTATGTCTGTCCGGAAGGAACGCCGGAACACGCGCAGAAGCAGCTAAAGGATTACTTTGCCCATCGCGGGATTGAGACCAACCTGGAATTCCTGTATGTGAACATCTACGATACGGAGAAAATCCTGGCACTGTTCCGCACAGTGCTGAAAGAACATCCGGACGCGGTGATGGATATCACGGGCGGTACGGACGCTGTGCTGTTTGCTGCCGGTTTTGCCTGCTCGGAAGCGGCGATTCCCGTGGTGACCTACAGCCGTACGATGAACAAGTTTTACAGCATCCAGAACGCGCCGTCCATGCACGGGTTCGTCTGCGATATCACCTTCTCGGTGGAGGACTGTTTCCTGATGGCCGGCGGATCCATGCGCAAGGGCCGGGTGGACAACAGCATCCTGTCCCGCTATATGGAGGATATTGATCCCTTCTTTGAGATTTATCTGAAATACCGCCGCAAATGGGACCGGATTGTAAGCTATATCCAGCGCGTTTCTGCGGCAAGGGAAGACGGCACCTATTCCCTGGGCGTGCAGGGCGCCTATACCGTCAAGGGAGAACAGGGCACCACACTGACGGCGCCGGAAGAAGCGCTTCGGGACCTGGAGAAGATCCGGATGATCTCGGCACTGAAGATTGTGCCGGAGGAAAGCGTGGAGTTCTATTTCAGGGATCCGCAGATCCGGAGCTGGCTGCGTGACGTGGGCAGCGTGCTGGAACTGTATGTCTACAAAGCCTGCCTGGATACCGGCATCTTCAATGACGTGCGGACCAGCGCCGTTGTGGACTGGAACGGGGATGAGAAAGACCATGCTGTTTCCAATGAACTGGACGTGATGTGCACCCAGGGAATCACCCCGGTGTTTATCAGCTGCAAGACCTGCATGATCCGGACTGAAGCCCTGAACGAGCTGGCAGTACTCCGGGACCGCTTCGGGGGTCAGATTGCCCGGGCGGCCATTGTGACCGCGGAACCGGCCGGGGCATCCGCCCGGAACCGGGCGGCGGAACTGAATATCCGGATCATCGACCTGAACGACCTGGTGGACGGGAACGTGGGGGAAAGCATACGAAGCCTGATGAAATAATTAAGAATTAAGAATTTGCGATCGCCGTATTCCATTTCTACAGCGCTTTCAGCTTGTATAAATGGACGGCTGTAGCATGGGAAGCATTAGCCGTGCTGAAGCACGGATGCTTCCGCAACAATTCAGAATTATGGAAAAACCCGGAACTGCCGTGAGGCGGTTCCGGGTTTGTGCTATATGGATCAGGGGTTGACCCGGCCTTTGCGGTAGCGGCCGAAGAAGATGCCGTCATCCACATATTTGTCTGTTTCGGAGACCCACATGGGGAACTGTCCGGTGGCTACGGCGGTCTGTCCGTTCAGCATGCCGGTGTGGAAGGACAGGTGGCGGAACTGGCGAAGGACCAGCTCCATACGGGTGAAGCGGCAGTTTTCCGGCTTTTCATACAGCATGTCATCGGTGAGGGTGTTCAGGTAGGCCATGGTTTTCGCCTCAATCCGGTCCAGGTAAGCCAGCAGCTGTTCATCAGACAAGACGACGGGGGAAGGGTTGTCCGGATTGTCCATGCCTTCCCTGTGGAAGGACGGTTCCTCGTAGACATTGGGATTGATGAACCATTTATCCGCGGAATGAAGCGCGTGGTAGACCCACCGCCAGCAGGGAGCGCCGCAGCACAGGGCGTCCCGGTCATAGGTCCGGATGGAAGTCCGGATGTTCAGGAAATTGGGTTTGACTGTATCCTTAATGATCCCGATCAGTTCGTTCATGGTGATTCTCCTGTTCTGTTGCTTTTTTCCGGGCCCGTCTGTATAATAGCATCGGATAATGGATCAGTAAAATTGAAATAAATGAAAGAAACGATCAGAAAAACAGATAGAGGAGAAGCGGACATGACGATCACACAGCTGGAGACATTCCTGAAGATCGCGGAAACCCGCAGCTTTACCGCCACGGCCGGATTGCTGGGATACGCGCAGTCCACGGTAACCATGCAGGTGAAACAGCTGGAGGAGGAACTGGGCTGCCTGCTGTTTGAGCGGCTGGGGAAGACGGTGGCGCTGACCCAGGAAGGGGAACGGCTGTGCGGATATGCGGCCAGGATGATGCAGCTGGAGCGGGAGATCAAACTGGAAGTGCCGGCGGTGCAGGAACCGGCGGGAGTTCTTCGGCTGGGCGTTTCCGAATCGCTCTGCTATCACAGGCTGCCGGAGGTGCTGCTGAAGTATAAGCAGAAATATCCCAAAGTGGAGATCCAGCTTTCCTTTATCATGCATGACACCTTTCCGGCACTGCTGAAAAAGGGAACGCTGGACCTGGCATGTTCACTGAATCCGCCGATGGAATACCCCGACCTGACCATGCTGTATGACAGGCCGGAAACACTGGGATTCTATGCCAGCCCGGAGCACCCGCTGGCAAAGAAGCAAAGGATCACCGAAAAGGACCTGGAGCAGGTTCCGCTGCTTTTGACCTCCCATACCTGCAGTTTCCGGCATATGCTGCTGGAGGACCTGGCAGGATTGTCCATCGTGCCGCATATTGCCCTGGAAACCAGCAGCAAGGAGATCCTGAAGCAGTTCGCGGTGAACCGGCTGGGGGTTGCCTTTATGCCGGATATGACGGCGGAGGACGAAGTGAGAAAGGGCCTGTTGAAAAGGCTTGACTGGGCAGGGAAGGATTTCCCGGTCCGTACCCGGATCTATGTTCACAAGGACAAGCATGTGAGCCGGGCCATCCGGGAACTGGCGGATCTCATCGCGGAAAACGAGGCATAAAAAGAGCCGGTTACGATCCTTCGTAACCGGCTGACGTTTATTCTTCGGATCTGTTCTTTTCCAGCTTATCAATAAACTTCTGCGGGGAAAGCTTTCCGCTCAGGAATTCTTTCAGCAGGGAGCCGAAGGCAACAGCTTCACCGTAGTCGCCCAGGCCCACATTGAAAACGGGTACGGCATTGATCCGCAGGGTGCTGTCCACCATTTCCTGCGACAGGAAGCCGTCTTCTATTTCGGGGAAGTATTTCCGGTTAAACGCGTCCACGTCCAGCTGATCCGGATGTGAATACTGTAAATCTCCTTCTTCCTCCTCAAGGGTGATGACCCATTCCAGGAAGTCGGACGCGCGGGAAGCAAAAGGACTGTCCTTCCGGACACAGATGACCCGGGATTCGACATAGATCAGGGGATCCTGGCCCGGGTCAATGCGGTAGGGAATCATGTTGTCCCAGGTGTAGGGATCCCGGCTCAGGAAATCCTTTCCGTTATCCTGATCGGTAAACAGCGGCCGGAGGTCCTTCTGGTCCTTTTTCTTTACAGGCTCCTGCTTTTTGAGCTCCCGGATGATGCGGTCCGTCCGCTCCAGGAGCGCGACAAGTTCCGGTGAATTGTACCGGGCAGGTTCACCGGCGTGGACTGACTGGTAAAACCAGCTGTCCAGCAGCAAGAGCACGATGATGCGCTCCGTGTAGTTCTTTTCCCCGAAGTTATACATCAGCTCGAAGCCTTCATGAGGCGTGGCCAGATAAACCTCCAGGAAATCCAGCATCTCCGTGAAGGAGGAAGGGGGCGTCCTGTCCGCAAAGGGGGAGGCGTTCCAGGCATCCGGAATCCAGAACAAAGGCGTTCTCACATAGAGTTCTCCCCGTACGCCCCACATACGGCCGTCCTCTGTGATCAGGTAGTTTTTCAGGATATTCCCGAAAAGAGGCGGCATGGTATCCAGGTCTTTCAGCAGGGCTTCGCCGGGTTCAAAAGAGGCAATGACGCCTTTTTCCCGGACTTCTTTCATGGACAGGCCCTCGTCGTAGAGCCGGAAGAAATCCGCGTCTTCGGCTTTGGAATGAGGATTGAAACACAGGTCTTTCACGGAGGCTACCCCGGGCATTTCCGCCCAGTACTCCTGCAATTCATCTTCAAGCGCCATAACGGTCAGGGGGAAGGATTCCTCGCCCAGAACGGGGGAAACGGTGAGTGTGATCAGCAGCACTGCGATGAGCAGTGCAGAAATTATTTTTTTCATCTTTATACTCCTTGTCCTGTTAGTTCTTCAGGTCCAGGGTAAGGACGGTCTTTCCCGGGCCGGTCAGCAGGATGCCGACTGCCTCCGGAATGCTGTCCCCGGGAATCATCTGCATCATATGGATTACGGGCAGGTCGTTCAGCTGATTCAGGACACCGCAGCCGGACAGGTTCATACCGAAGGGGAACTCTGTTCCGTCCGGGCGGACAAAGTCAAGGGAATAGTTTTCACAGTTGTCCCAGAAGGTTTCTTCATCCATGTCTTCCGGGAAGAGATAATCGGCAAGCAGATAGACGCCGGCGGGCATCCGCACCGCCCGGACGGACTCCAGCTGAATCCCCTCCGGAAGTCCGGAGTTTTCCGGTATTACGTATTCCCCTGTTTCAACCGGTGCCTGCAGGGGGATGCTGACATCCACCCCTTCCCAGACGGCTTCGGGTTCGTCCTCTTCCTGGCTCAGATTGATTTCCGCGACCCGCAGGCGGACTTGGCAGTCCACTTTTTCCCCGGAGGCTTTGCCGTTCATCATGGCACAGGAGAAATAGGTGAGGCTGCCGCCCTCATTGAACAGCGGATCTTCAAACTGGTATCCGTCTGACAGTTCCTCCGGAATCTCCAGGACGGCGCGGACGCTGTAAAGCGGCCGGTTCAGCTGTTTCGCGGCATCAACCCAGGAGGTATCCGGGTCCACACCGAGCTTTTCGGCAACGGCGTCGCCGTTTTCTCCGTTGGCGCCGACGGCGTCATAGGGATCATCCCCGGTCAGCAGAATACCGGATTCCCCGGCGGCTCTGGCGACAACGGAGGTGGTGGCGGTGTAGCCGTCGCAGTACAGGCCGCCGATGGTGAAGGTGACCGGGCCGATGGTATGGGAAATTTCTCCGTTATCCTTCATAATCTGCACCGTGTCCTGCGGGACAGAGATGTCATAGTATCCTGAAAAGAAATCGGTCCATCCGAAAATCTGGCCGGCAGCCACGGCGATGGCTGTGGCCGCTATGATAATACATGCCGCAATGAGTACGGCCCTGAATGTTACGCGTTTCACGGGTTCTTCCTCCTTTACGGAGCAGGCGGCCGTCATCAGCGCGTTTCGGCATTCGTCCGGCATGGGTTTAAAGGCGTTTCGCAGATTCAGGTTATCCAGATCGCGCTTCATTCCGCATTCAGCTCCTTTCTCAGTTCTCCTTTTCCCCGGTGCAGCCGTCCGCGGAGGGTAGTCAGGGGAATACGCAGCACATCGGCTGCCTCCTCATAACTCATACCCTCCGAATAACACAGGACAAGCGGCAGCCGGAGATTCTCGGGAAGCGCCTCCAGCGCCAATGCGAGGTCGGGATCCGGCACAGAGGCCGGAACCTGTAAGGGGAGTTTCTCCAGTGAAACAACCGGCCGGCGTTTTTTCTTCGTGTCATAGCACGTATTGATCAGTATACGGGTGATCCAGGTGCGGAAGTATTTCTCCTCCCGGAGCCTGTCCCGCTTTTCCCAGGCTTTCAGGACCGCGTCCTGCAACGCGTCCTGTACGTCGGCATCGTTCTGCAGGATCGACCAGGCGACCCGGTACATCATGTCCGAGCCGGCTTCGACCTGCGCAATAAAGAATCCCCTGTCCACGGTGTTCATCCTCCATCATTGACGGGTTTTTTGTAACGTTACACCTATTAGACGGCTGAGGACATGAAATCCTCACACGGTGCTGAAAAGATTTTAAAACATTTACGGATAAAGGAAAAGAAGTCAGCATGTCCGCTGTGTAAAGTTACAAAACTTACGAAATCGTAAGCCAGAAGTCACCTGAAAGTAAGATTCGTCTGCTAATCTTGTGACTGAGGAGGGAAGACTCATGGAAATGATTCGCGGCGGACGCTGTAACGTCAGGGCAACCGAGCTGGGATATGAAAACACGCTCTCAGCATGGTATGACTCATATGGTACGGATATTCTCCGTTACTGCTTTATGATGCTTGGCAACCGGACGGACGCGGAAGATGCTACCCAGGAGACATTCCTGAAGGTCTGGCGGAACATCGGACGGTTTGAGTACAAGAACGGATGTTCCCCCAAATCATGGATCATCCGGATTGCCGGCAACACCTGCAGGGACTACCTCAGGAAAGGCTGGCACAAATACGAGAACCAGCTGATTACACCGGAAGACCTGCAAAAACTCGGAAACGCGCCGGACGAGAGCCGGGAAATGATCATGGATGTAATGAACCTGCCGGAGAAGTACCGGGAAGTGGTCCTGCTGGTGTTCCTGCAGGGAATGACGCTGCGGGAAGCGGCGGACTGCATGCAGACCAGCGCGTCCACCATCTCCAGACGGCTGGAGAAAGCCAAGAAAATGATTGCCTGAAAAAGGACATAAACGAACTTCTGACAGAAGCCCTGCCTGGGTTGCCCGGGCAGGGCTTCTGTGATATCATCGATATGATTTTCCGATAAAAAACGGCAAAACCGGAAAAATCCCCTTGCGTCACCTGTTGCTTGTGACGCAGCGTCATCATATAGAATGACGCTGAAAGGAGGTGGAACGCTATGGCACAATACACCACCGGAGAACTGGCGAAAGAGTGCGAGATCACAGTCCGGACCGTACAGTTTTATGACCAGCGGGGGATCCTGGTTCCCAGCGCGCTGACCGAAGGCGGCCGCAGGCTGTATTCAGAGGAAGACCTGAAGATGATGAAGATCATCTGCTTCCTGCGGGATACGGGCCTGTCCCTGGACACCATCGGAAAGCTGCTGAAGGAAGAGGACCTGGGCAGCGTGGTCTCGATTTTCCTGGAGCAGCAGGAACAGGTGCTGCAGGAGGAGATCGCAGACCGGAAGGATAAGCTGGAGCGGCTGGAAGAACTGAAAAACGGACTGAAGGATGTTCCGTCGGTTTCCGTGGAATCCATCGGTGACATAGCGACCGTTATGGAAAATAAAAAGAAACTGAGCGCAGTGCACCGGAAGATGGTGCTGGTCGGAGCACCCTTCACCGTGGCAGAGGACGCGGGGATCCTGCTGTGGATCTTCAAAGGACAATGGTGGCTCTTCGCGATGGCCCTGGCGGCGGCCATTCCCGTAATCATCTGGATGGTCCGGTATTATTACCGCAACGCAGCCTATATCTGTCCTCAATGCCATGAGGTTTTCAAACCGGCCATGAAAGAGTTTTTCTTTGCAAACCATACGCTGAAAACCCGGAAACTGACCTGCGTGAAATGCGGGCATAAGGGATACTGTGTAGAAACCTACGGAGGAAACGTGGAATGAAGAAGATACTGTCTGTTTTACTGGCTCTGATGATGCTGATCGCCTGCGGCGCTGCTGCCGCGGAGCAGGAAACCCGGAAGATCGAAACGCCCGCGGACGCGGAGGAATGGATTCGAGTTTTCCTGGGTGAACACCCGGAAGAACTGGACGGCGCCTGGGCGATGACTGCCCAGATGCAGGCCGCCGCCGACCAGATGGGCGGCATAGGCGGATTGGCGAAATCACTGGCTGCGCTGGGTACAGCCGGGGAGATCGGCTCCGCTGTGGAAGGGGAACTCTCCGGATTTAAAACGTTCAGCATTCCCTGCGCGTTTTCCCTGATGCCGGTGGACCTGGTCCTGGTTATTCAGGACGGCGCTGTCGCCGGCCTGCAGACCGGCGCATACAGCGGGGGAAAGGAAGAAAAGACAGAAAGCGATCTTTTTGACAGTGTTGAGCTGAACCTGCCGGTACCGGCCCTTGGAGAGCTGCCCGGAATCCTGACCATGCCCAAAGGAGATGGTCCGTTCCCGGCGGTGATTCTGATCCAGGGCTCCGGCGCCAGCGACAAGGATGAAGCTGTTATGGGCCTCAGGCCTTTCCGGGATATTGCGGAAGGTCTGGCGGAACAGGGTGTTGCCGTATACCGCTTCGACAAACGAACCTATGTTTACGGTACGGTAATGGCGAATAACCGCCGGATCACGCTGATGGACGAATCGATTGATGATGCTGTGAACGCAGTGCAGCTGCTGACAAAACAGGAAAAGATCGATCCGGAACGAATCTTTGTGCTGGGACACAGCCTGGGCGGCAACGCCATTCCTGCCATTGCCCGGGAACTGAAGAAACAGCCGGCGGACAGCCGCGGATTCATCATGATGGCGGCATCACCGCGTCCCCTGGAGGAGCTGGCACGGGAACAGAATGAATTCCTGTATTCCCTGATGCCGGAGGAAACGGAAGAACAAAAGGCGGAAAAAGAAGCGTTCCTGGCGGAAATGGAGAAAACGTTCAGTGACCTGGACAGGCTGAAAGACATGGACAGCCTGACGGATGATGATACGGTGCTGGGAATCTGGAAATCCTACTGGAAATGGCTGGCGGAATACGATATCCTGCAGGCTGCAAAGGAGATCACACAGCCTGTGCTGCTGCTGCAGGGCGAGGAAGACTACCAGGTGACCATGGAAGATTTCAGTATCTGGCAGGAAACGATCGGAGACAAGGAAAACTGGAAACTGGTATCCTATCCGGGACTGGTCCATGTGTTTATTCCCGGTCAGAAAGCGGAAGGTTCCGCTGTTTACAGCCGGACTGAAAAAGTGGACAGCCGGGTCATCAGCGACATCGCTGATTTTATCAACGGGAAATAAATGGCCTCAGGGTGACAGCAACCGGGAGATCAGAACATGAACAGACCCTTTATCGTCATCCCCATGGGAGACGCTGCCGGCATCGGACCGGAAATCATACTGAAAACCATCGCGGACCCGGAAACGGAGAGGATTGCCCGCTGCGTTGTGGTGGGAGACAGGGGCGTGCTGGAGCTGGCGAAAACCTATCCCGGTTCTCCGCAGCCGGAGATCAACCTGATCCGGGAACCGGCAGAGGGAAAGTATGAGCCCGGGGTCCTGAACCTGATCGACCTTCACAATATTGACCTGGACAGGCTGAAGGTGGGAACCGTTGACGGGATGTGCGGAAAAGCTGCCTATGAGTATATTGCCGAGAGCATCCGTCTCGCGAACGAACGGCTGGCGGACGCTGTCGCCACAACCCCGATCAACAAGGAATCACTGAAAAAAGGCGGGGTTCCCTATATCGGCCATACTGAGATTTTCGGAGCCCTTACCGGCACGGCGGATCCCCTGACCATGTTCGAGGTACGGGGAATGCGGGTGTTCTTCCTGACCAGACATGTCTCCCTGCGTGAGGCCTGTGACCTGGTGACAAAGGACCGGATCGTGGATTATGTGCACCGCTGCACGGAGGCACTCCGGCGGCTGGGAGTGACCGAGGGAACCATGGCTATTGCGGGACTGAATCCCCACAGCGGAGAGCATGGCCTCTTCGGCAATGAGGAAGTGGAGCAGGTGTTCCCTGCGGTTGAACAGCTTCAGAAGGAAGGATACAGCGTAGCAGGACCCATCGGGGCTGATTCGGTGTTCCACCTGGCGCTTCAGGGCCGGTACAACAGCGTGCTGTCCCTGTATCATGACCAGGGACATATCGCGACCAAGACGCTGGATTTTGAGAGAACGATTGCCATTACCAACGGCATGCCCATTCTCCGGACTTCTGTGGACCACGGAACGGCGATGGATATCGCGGGAAAGGGAACCGCCAGCGCAGTCAGCCTGATTGAGGCCGTCCGGCTGGCGGTGAAATATGCACCGGCGTTCAGGGCAAAATGAAGAATGAAAAATGGCGGAAAAAACGCTTCCGGAATGATATGTACCCAGTTTCCTGGACACATTGAATTATGATCGAGGCTCAACCCATGGATGCCAACCTGTATTTTACGGGTGGCATCCATTTTGTTTTTGCCTGGATACGCTCATTGTTGTAGTAG
>JAGAAC010000123.1 GCA_017615475.1 Clostridia bacterium | reverse complement strand
CTTCGGCCGGATCATCTGCAAATTCCCCGGCGGACAGAAGTTGATGGGATCCATCATCAAGGGCACCTTCAAAAAGCTGCTGAACAGCGAACACGGTACGAAGCACTTTATCGACGCCAATATGGAAGACCATATCGACGCCTACTGGGGCAGCCGGAAGAAATGGGAAGCGCTGCCGGCCAAAGCCAGTGAAATGAATCATTTCACCGACTGGGACAAAGTGGTTCCTATCGACCACGGCTACGATGAAAGCAAACCGGAAAGCGAACTTTCACTGGAGGACATGAAAGGCGCCGCGGAGTTCCGCGGTGGGGAATGCCTGAGCGACGCCATGGCGCAGGGCGACTGGCAAAGCAAACTGTCCTTCCGCTGCGCCTTCGGCCATACGTTCGACGCCAGTCCGCGTCTTGTGCTGGAGGGCGGACACTGGTGCCCGGAATGCGAACGGAAGAGCTGGAACTATGGCGCCCGGGCCAAGGTCGATCCGTTCTTTGCTCAGGTCTGGAACCCGCTGCATGATCCTGATGAAATGCGGGAATATCCCAAAGAAGTAACGGAGCTGGATGTTTGAAAGCATTGTACGGAGGGCAGAAGATGAAGAGGTACCTGGCTATTGATATCGGCGCGTCCAGCGGACGGCATATCGTCGGCTGGATGGAGAACGGGGAGATCAGGATTCAGGAAGTATATCGTTTTCCGAACGGCATCACAGAGAAGGACGGGCATCTGGTCTGGGATATTGAAACGCTTACCGGTCATGTAAAAGCGGGCATCGAAGAAGCGCTGAAGACCTATCCGCAAATCGAAAGCCTGTCTGTCGATACCTGGGCAGTGGATTATGTGCTGATGCAGGGCGATCAGGAAGTGATGCCATGCTATGCCTACCGGGACAGCCGCACCGAAGCGGTGATCCCGCAGGCGCATGAGCAGTTTTCTTTTTCCGATCTTTACCGGCGCACAGGTATTCAGCTCCAGCCCTTCAACACCATCTACCAGCTGTATGCCGACAAGCTGGCAGGGAGGCTGGACGGCGCCACGGATTTTCTGATGATTCCCGAATACCTGATGTACAAGCTCTGCGGTGTTAAGAGCCACGAGTATACCAACGCCACCACCACCGGCATGGTCAGCGCGGAAACCGGGGAATACGATCCGGAGATTATCAGAAGACTGGATCTGCCGAGGAAGCTGTTCTGTTCTCTTCAGAAACCGGGAACGGTTATCGGGGAATACAAAGGTATCAAAGTGATGCTCTGTGCGACGCACGATACCGGCAGCGCGGTGGAAGGCATCCCCATGGTGGGAAATGAGCTCTATATCTCTTCCGGTACCTGGTCCCTGCTGGGGGTGAAAACCCCGAAACCGCTGACGGATGCGGACAGCGAAGCGGCCAATTACTCCAATGAAGGCGGCGTGGGTTACAACAGGTACCAGAAAAACCTGATGGGTATGTGGCTGGTAAACCGGCTGCGCAGCGAACTCTGCCCGGAGAAACCCTGGAACGAGATCACGGCGGAGGCGGAGGGAAAACACTTTGATCACCTGGTGGATGTGAATGATCCGGTCTTCCTGGCACCGGAGAGCATGAAAGCCGCTTTCGATTCCAAACTGCCGCATCTGCCGGAATGCATCGCCGGCTATTTCCGGTGTGCATACCGGTCCATGGCGCAGGGATACCGGCAGGCGATTGAGGAAATCGAGCGAAACACAGGGGAAACGTACCGGAAGCTGTATATCGTCGGCGGCGGGGCAAAGAACCAATTCCTGAACCGCCTGACGGAGGAAGCCACCGGGAAAAAAGTGATTGCTTTGCCGATTGAAGCGACAGCACTTGGAAACTTAAGGATTCAGATGAAGGAGGACGTGTAAATGTTAGTTGAAACCAAAGCCCGCATCGGCGTATTCGCCATCGCGCTGGGAGCCTATCTGCCCCAGTTCCCGTCCCTGGTTCCTGAGTTTGAGGGACAGTACCGTGATTTCAAAAAGCTGATTCCGGACAGCGTCGAACTGATCGACGGCGGGATTGTCACCACCAAAGAAAAGGCCATGGAAGCCGGGGATCAGTTCCGCAGCGCGGATGTGGACCTGGTGATTCTTCAGCTACTGACCTACGCCACCTCCTATAACATGCTGCCGGCTGTCCGTGATCTGGATGTACCCATTGTGCTTGTGAACGTGCAGAAGAAAAAAGCGCCGGATTACTCAAACACGGATACCGCCACCTGGCTGGGCGAACTGTACGCCTGCGGCGCCGTAGGCGAAATGGTGGCGGATCTGGAACGGGCTGGGAAGCGGCATGCGGTCATTACCGGCGTCGTGGAAGGCGGAGACCCCGAGGTGGAAGCGGAGATTCGGGACTGGTGCAAAGCCGCTCAGGTGCGCCGTCGTTTCCGGAACACGAATCTTGCACAGATTGGCCGGCCCTATCCCGGCATGATGGATCTGTATATTGACGAAACCAACCTGTATCACCGGATGGGTCTGTATACCAAGCAGTTTGACTGGGAAAAGATGTGGGCGATCGCCGACAATATCACGGATGAAGGGAAGATCCGCGCCAAGGCGCAGGATATCCTGGACACCTTCGAGATTGAAGGCGGAGGAAGTGTTGAAAAGGTCTGGGAGATGGCAAAATACGTCGTTGCCTTCGAACAGTGGGTGAAGGACGAGCAGATCGCTTTTGTGGCCAGCCATTATGACGGATATGCCCAGGGGAAAGCGGGAACGCTGGACAGCATGCTGATCCCCGCGTTTTCCATGCTGATTAAACAGGGCGTTGCCTGCGCGGTGGAAGGCGATATCAAGGTTTCCATGGCCATGAGCATCCTGAAGACGATCTCCGGCATGGGACAACTGAGCGAAATGTATTCCATCGATTTCAACGAGGATATCTGCATTATCGGCCACAGCGGCTCCGGAGATGCGGATATCTCCGCGAAGAAACCGACCATGAAGATTGTGCCCGTGTTCCACGGGAAGACCGGCGGCGGCTACCTAACCCAGTTCTATCCGCACCTGGGTCCGGTGACTTATCTGGGTATTACTCAGGACAGGGACGGAAACTTCAAGTTTGTGGCAGCTGAAGGTGTCAACGAAGACGGTCCGATCTTCACCTTCGGCGATACCAATATGCGTACCCGCTTTACCTGCGGCGCCCGGGAATTCTGCAACAAGTGGAGCGAAGCCGGTCCGACCCATCATATGGCGGCGGCAAGCGGACGGCATATCGATACGATCCTGAAGGTTGCGAAGATCTTCAATGTACCGGTCGACATTATTACACGCTGAGGAGGATAAGGAAATGAAGGATATTCTGACAGCTCCCTTTTTGGTGGAAATGATCCGTACAACGACGAATATGTATAGGCACGGCTGGGATGAACGAAACGGCGGCAACATCAGCCTGATGCTGGATGAAAATGAGGTTGCGGAATACTTGAATATGAGTGCAGTGCTGCGCACGATCCCGACCGGGTTTACGGCTCCTGAACTGGAAGGAAAGGTTTTCCTGGTCACCGGCACCGGTAAATACTTCAAAAATGTACAGTATGCTCCGGATGTGAACCTGGGGATCGTCCGCCTGAAGGATCAGGGACAGCAGGCAGATCTGCTGTGGGGTTATTCCGACGGCGGACAGTTCACCAGCGAGTTCCCGGCCCATATGATGAGCCATGTGGCGAGGCTGAAGGTTGATCCGCTCAATCGCGTGGTTATGCACTGTCATCCGGCAAATCTGCTGGCGATGACCTTTGTGCATACCCTGGACGAGCGGGAGTTCACCCGCACGCTCTGGCAGATGTGCACTGAGTGTGTGGTGGTCTTCCCGGACGGCGTCAATGTTCTTCCCTGGATGCTGTGCGGAACGAACGAGATTGGTGAAGCCACTGCGGAGAAGATGCAGACTGCCCGCCTGGTAGTATGGAGCCTGCACGGAATTTATGGTGCAGGGAAAGACCTGGACGAAACATTCGGCCTGATCGAAACCGCGGAAAAGGCTGCTGAGATCTATATGAAAATCGCCCATCTGCCGCGGGTCAATACGATCTCGGACGAACAGATGCACCTGCTGGAAAAACGGTTTAGCATTCAGGCACGGGAAGGCTATCTGAAATAACAAGACAAGCAGCAAAGCAGTGAATTTAGATAATTGAAATAATGAGTCCAGAAAAAAAGTGGGTCAAAAGTTGGTCACGAGGCAAAAAGAAAACCCAGGCACCTTTGAAAAATAAGGCGACCTGGGTTTTGTGCAATCATTCGAACTCGATGGTGGCGACGGGTTTCTCGCTGATGTCCCAGAGGACACGGTTGACACCGGGGACGGTGCTGATGATCCGGTCGCGCATGGAGCAGAGAACGGAGAAGGGGATCTCCGGTACGGTGGCGGCAACGGCGTCTGTCGTGTTGACAGCACGGATG
>JAGAAC010000022.1 GCA_017615475.1 Clostridia bacterium | reverse complement strand
GGGCAGCGCGGCCAGATCCACTTCCTTTTCAAACTGAGCCGTGTTGATGTTCATATACCGGCTGATGGCGTCCTGGACCTCTCCCTGGAACGTCAGTTTCCCGTGGTCCAGCACCACGCACCGGTCGCAGAGCCTGCGGATCGTGTCCATCTGGTGGCTGACATAAAGAATGGTCCTGCCTTCCGTCTGGGATACCGTGTGCATCTTGTCCAGGCACTTCTTCTGGAAGGCCATGTCTCCGACCGCGAGCACCTCATCCATAATCATGATTTCGGCATCCAGGTGGGCCGCCACGGAGAACGCCAGCTTCACATACATACCGCTGGAATACCGCTTCACAGGCGTGTCAATAAACTGTTCGCATTCGGAAAAGTCGATGATGCTGTCCAGCTTCCGGTCGATTTCCCTTTTTTTCATGCCCAGGATGGCGCCGTTCATGTAGATGTTTTCCCGGCCCGTCAGTTCCGTGTGGAATCCGGTGCCCACCTCCAGCATGCTGGCCACCCGGCCGTTCAGCCCGATGGCGCCGGAAGTCGGTGCCGTGATCCGGGAAATCAGCTTCAGCAGCGTGGACTTTCCCGCGCCGTTCCGGCCGATGATTCCCACCCGTTCTCCCTGTTCCACGTCAAAGGAGATATCGTCCAGCGCCAGGAACGGCTCATTGGAAGCCGGATCCGCCGCGCCGATCCGCCTGGTGGGATCCTCCCGCCGGTGCAGCCGGGCGCTTGCCCGCTGCAGCACATCCCGCAGGGAAGTCTCCCCGAACTGTCCCAGCCGGTATTGTTTTGACACATGGTCAATCCTGATCATTGTTTCTGCCATGGAATACTGTCTGTCCCTTTCACTCAGATGGTGTCCATAAATGTCCGCTCAATGCGGTGGAAAAGAACCAGCCCGATAAAGAAGATCAGCAGGGTCATCACCCAGCTGAGCAGATAATATCCCGGCTGGAAATACCCGAACCCGAACACGGCATAACGGAAAGTCGTAATAACCGGCGTCACCGGGTTCAGCATGTACAGCCCCTGGTACTGCTTCGGCACCAGCTCCAGGCCGTAGGCAATCGGCGAAGCGTACTGCCACAGCTGGATCCCGAAACCCACCAGGTGCATCAGGTCCCGGTATTTGGTCGTGACCGAGGAGATAATGATGCCCGTTCCGATGGAAAGCAGCATCAGCTGCAGAACCAGCAGCGGAAGCATCAGCAGCAGCGGCATCACCCGGATGGCTGTTCCGCCCTGCAGCAGGAAATACAGCCAGATACCGAAAAACATCACCAGCTGGACCGCGAAAGCGATCAGGTTGGAACAGGCAGTGGCAATCGGCGCCGCCAGCCTGGGGTAGTATACCTTCCCCATGGTTCTCCGGTTCCGGATAAAGGTACCGGAGGTTTCATTCAGCGTGTTGGCAAAATAGGTCCAGCAGATATTGCCGGACATGTAGAACAGAAAACCGGGAATCGCGAAGGAGCCGGGAACATCGGCGGTAGTCAGACCGGCCAGGTTTCCGAAGATGATCGTGAAGACCACCGTTGTCAGCAGCGGCTGGATGATGGCCCACAGAGGTCCCAGGATGGTCTGTTTGTAAAGGGAGGTAAAATCCCGTTTCACGAACAGGTAGATCAGGTCCCGGTACCGGATCAGCTCCTTCAGGTTAAAATCCAGCAGCTTCCGTTCGGAAGTGATGGTCATCCGGAATGTTGCGTTATCTTTCATGTGTATCCTTTTCAAAAGAAGATTTATCGGGCAGGATCCGGTCAAAGGCTTCCCGGATCTGTGCTGTGCAAAGCTCGAAATTTCTGATTCTGCTGTCGTCGTTTATACAGATCATTTTGTACTTTCTGTCGGCAATGTCACTGCACAGGCGCTCTGTTTCTTCTTCATGGAAGAAGTATTCTTTGCCGTACCTGAAAATGTTTGACGGTTCAAATTCACCCTTGCATATTGCCCAATAGCGGAAAATATACTGCGTCAGATCAGTGGGATCTCTGAAGCGGTGAGATGATGTGTCCAGAAGGCGGTCATGCAACGCGTCCCATACCTCTTCATAAGTGGATTTGCGCATTGAACTGGGCAGGTGCGGAATCATAATACCGGAAAACAACCGGAATGGACTTGTCCACAGAGTATTAATGATCTGTTTCCCATACTTAAACGTATACCATTGACGCCAATGCCTGCGCAGAACTGCTTTTTTGGAGAAAAATCCATTGATCACACCCATCATCGTGAACAGCATATGGTGGAAAGAATCATTATTCCTGTCATTTGACAGCAGATAGGATACCGCCATTTCCCGTGGCAGGCCGTTCACAAAGAAATCATTCGGTTCTGTTTCCCGGGTCAGGAACATATCGTCATTGAAGTAAACAAAATGCTCACTGAGCCCGGGAATCCTGTGGATGTTGATTTCTTTGGGATTTGGGCTGAAAACCGGCGCGCAGCCTTCCGGAAGAATGTCCCGGTCATATATTATTTCCAGCTTTGGATTCGAGGTGTCCAGCCACTCCGGAATAGCTCCCCAGGTCACAAAAAAGATCTTCCTGACCCATGGTGCGTATTTTTCAACGCCGCGGAACCAGTATTGCAAATTATTCCAGTCACGGTACCGTACAGCGAGATTTGCTTCCTTTTTCTGGTTTCCGGACACTTTAGCCCGGTATTTTTCTTTTTCCTGCTGCCATTCCCTGTTCTCCGGATCAACCCAGAACAGGACAAAATCAATGGGATACTGTTCACGCTTCATATCTTCATTTCCATCCGTTTTATCTGATGAGATAGGACATCCTTGTTTTCCAGTAGATTTTCCTGTTCAGCAGTGCCTTCACCGCCTCCCTGCGGATCATCTTTCTCATCCTGTGCAGATCGCAGTTTTCTTCCGCACTTCGCTCCGCAGGCGGCTTTCTGCAAGCTTCGTTATACTTCAGCATCATCACATCCAGGCAGAATGCCTGGCTGACGTCTTTCAGCTCCGGGTATGCCTCCGCAATGCTGCGGTACATGTATTCATGTGCCTGGAAGGAATGCCTTAGCTCTTGGATGCTGAGACCGCCGTGTGTCGCACTGCCTCGACGGACGCGATTGTAATAAAGGGGTTCATGGACACAGGCAACGGTCCCGGCCTTCAGCAGGCAGTCTGTCAGGAAGATCACATCTTCCGATGCGTGATAGTTTTCCGGAAAACGGATCTCGCCTATCAGGTTCCGGCGGAAAAGCTTGTTCCAGACAACATGCCGCAGGGACGGAGGAATATCTGCCATTCTCCGCATGGTTTCTTTCCGGTTGAGGCATTCTTCCGGTCTGAATGCGTAAGAGCGCGTTTCATCCGGTTCTCCCGCCTCACTGCAATAGGTATATCCGCACACTGCCATGTCCGTGCTGTATTTATCCATGCACGTCAGCAGTTTCTCGTACATTTCAGGCGCAATCCAGTCATCCGGATCCACAAAACCGATGTATTCTCCCCTGGCAGCACTGAGTCCCGCGTTCCTGGCAGCGGATACTCCCGCATTTTCCTGGTGGATTACCCGGATCCTCCGATCCCGTTCCGCATAGGAATCACAGATTGCTCCGCACCGATCCGGCGACCCATCATCCACAAGGAGGACCTCGAGTTCGTGACAGGTCTGAGCCAAAATGCTTTCAATGCACTGTTCAAGGAACAGCTCAACCTTGTAAACCGGAACGATGATACTGATCATACGATGTGCAAACCTGGCCTTTACCTATTCTCTGTTCCATTCAGGAACCCAACCCAGTCCAACTGATCGATAATCCGTTTTCCCTGCCATCCGACAGGTTTCGTAAGCAGTCCCACGGATTCCTCCGCCTCACAGCCCGGAATATAAACACAGCCGGGATGAACCGGATCCGGCTGCTTTGTAAACATAATCTTTCTGTACGGCAGCTTTTCGAACCGGTCTTTCAGCTCTTCCGTCATGCCGTCCCGGTCCGTTGCAAGAATCACAAGATTGTCCATCCGGAGACGTGTTTTTCTTTCCTGCCATTTCCGGTCGGCCTCTTCCACGGAAGCATAATGGACCAGGAACAGCACCAGGTCCCCCAGGTACGCTACGGGATAGTTTCTTTCCCCCACCAGTTCCGGATCCGTACAGGGAACCATTTTCTCTATCGACAGGTAGTAAGGCAGGTTCTCGCAGAACCGGATAAAATCTTCCGCCCGCATATACAGGTTAACTGTCGGAGAATTGAAACGGATCCCGAGATCATGCGCCAGCACGCCTCCGATGCAGTTCATGGACAGGATCGATACGTCCGGATTCCGGAACCGGCTGCGGTTCCTTCGGTTAATCCGTTTGCGGTTCAGCTCCCAGATTTTTCTGCGGATATGGGCTGTCAGCTTCGTCTTGTATCCCCGCCTTCAATCATATTCCGGACCTGTTCAGCCGTATGCTGAACAGAATAACCTGCCCCGATCACCCGGTCCGCGCAGTCGCATCTTTCCTTTTTGGCGCATTCCAGCAGTTCCCGGGCCCATTCTTCCGGAGACCGGTTCAGATCCATAAAATGAATCAGGCCCGTCAGGTCCGCTTCCCGGGATACCGCAGAGGAAACAACGCAGGGCAGGCCGGAAGCCTGGGCCTCAATCAGCACAAAAGGCAGGCCCTCAAAAAGGGACGGCATCAGCAGCACGTCCGCTGCGGACATCCACGCCGGCACATCCTCTACTATGCCGGGAAAAACAACCCGTTCCCCGATTCCCGCTCTTTCCGCTGCTTCCGCCGTTTCTTTCCGCAGGGATCCGTCCCCCGCAAAAAAAGCCCTGGCAGAAGGTTCCAGGCGGAATAATGCCTCCAGAACCTGAAGCGCGTAATCCGGGTTCTTCTGGGCGGAAAGCCGCCCGATGATGCCGACCAGCGTACCTTCTCCGAGTCCGAATTGTTCCCGGATTGCTTTCCCGGCTTCCTCCCGGTATCTGAACCGTTCCGCGTCTATACCATTTCGGATCACGGTAAAGGGCCTGTTTCCGAACATCCACTTTCCCGCTTCCTCCGAGCAGGCCAGCAAGCGTGTCGCGTAACGGTCCAGGGTTCTTCTGTTGATCCGTTCCGACAGCAGGTGAAACAGACTCCGGCTTTTCCCGATATCCTGCTGGTTGCCGGTGTTATGTGAATGAATGATCCGGACCGGAACACCGGCGTGCTTCGCGAACCGCAGCATGTCCAGGCTCACGATATCGCAGGTATTGTAATAAACCGCGTCAAACCGGTTTTCCCGGAAAAACCGGTTCCAGAATGCCCGGTAGCGGAAATAGCGATGGCGGTTCGGCGGCCGGTGCCAGCTTTTCCCGTCAATGGACATCTCCGGAAGGCTGAGGATGATCTCCTCCTCCGGCAGCGCTTTCACCAGCTGGTCGATATAGTTTTCCACGCCGCCCTTGTTTCCGCTGTAGCCCGCCATGAAAATGCGTTTCACTGCTTTGTCTTTTCTCCGCTCATCGTTCGAATATCCACCTGAAATCCCGAAGGTTCCCTGTCTGCAGGGAGAAGAACCAGTAAACCAGGAATACCAGCATCACCACCAGGATGATCGCGTTCCGGTGCTTTTCTTTGGGAATCATCCCGAACAGGTATCCGTAACTGATACAGGTAATTGCCCCGGTATGGATCCCGATTCTCCCCAGATAGGCGCTGCCCATGCTGGCCAGCATGGCGAATGCGTGGAACAGCAGGCCGTTCATGTAAAACTCCTGCGTCCTGTTCATCCGTTTCCGGTCACAGGAGGTAAAGAAGAGAATCACCGGAACAAACCCGACTGCGATGCGCAGCGGATTGATATCCCGCGTCATATAGGCGTCATTCCAGTCGATGATGGTGCCCTTGAACAGCTCAATCAGGTCAATCACGACCTCATAGGACAGACGCACAATCAGGGCCCCTGCCGCCAGGATCATGAACTGGGTCGCGTCCGGTTTTCTCGCGAATAAGAAATACGGCAGGATCATCACCGCAGCCGACTTGTGGAACAGCATCGCCAGCAGAACCGTCAGCAGGTAAGGAACAAACCGGCGCTTCAGGATATACCGGTGGCCGGCAAACACAATCGCGGCGGCCAGATACTGTCGGATGCCGTTAAAGCTGCCG
>JAGAAC010000006.1 GCA_017615475.1 Clostridia bacterium | reverse complement strand
TCGGCCGCCCCGCCGGGCAGCCCGGACAGTATGGCCGTCCCGCCGGTAACCAGCCCGGCGGAGCCCGCCCGCAGGGAGGTTTCGGAAACCGTCAGGGCGGCGCAGGCGGAAGCCGGCAGCGTACTCCCGAGCTTTCCGTGCCCATGGAAAAGGAACGGGTTTCCAACTATGACCCGAATAAGAAAAACTATATCCGCCAGCACGATCCGGAACATGTAAGCCGCAACCGGAAGCAGGCGAGCAAGAACGCGCACTACAACGGATATGATGATGAAGTGATCCGCGGCGGCAAGCGTTCCCGTGCCAAGAAGCCCAGCGCACAGCAGATGATGGCGCCGATCAAGATCGAAACGGCTTATATGGCCGGCGATACCATCACTGTCCGCGACCTGACCGAAAAGATCGGCAAGTCCGCCAGTGAGATTATCAAAAAGCTGTTCCTGCTGGGGAACATGGCAACCATCAACAGCGAAATCGACTTTGACACAGCCCAGCTGGTCTGTTCTGATTTCGAGATCACGCTCGAACGGAAACAGGAACAGACCGCCGAAGCGGCTCTGGTGGCAGAAGACTTCGATGACGAAGAAGAAAACCTCCAGCCCCGTCCGCCGGTCGTTACCATCATGGGCCATGTTGACCACGGCAAGACCAGTCTGCTGGACTATATCCGCAAGAGCCGCGTAACAGCGGGCGAAGCCGGCGGAATTACCCAGCACATCGGTGCCTATACGGTTGACGTGGATGGAAGGAAGATCACCTTCCTTGACACCCCCGGCCATGAGGCGTTTACAGCCATGCGTGCACGCGGAACCCAAGCGACGGATATCGCGGTTCTCGTTGTTGCAGCGGATGACTCCGTTATGCCCCAGACCGTTGAATCCATCAACCACGCGAAGGCGGCCGAAGTGCCCGTCATCGTGGCCATCAACAAGATGGACAAGCCGGACGCCAATCCCGACCGTGTCAAGCAGGACCTGACCCAGTACGGCCTGGTCTGCGAAGACTGGGGCGGTGAAACCATCTGCGTTCCTGTTTCTGCCGTTACCGGCAAGGGCGTGGACGAGCTGCTTGAAATGATCCTGCTTCAGGCGGATATGCTGCAGCTGCAGGCCAACCCGAACCGGCTGGGCAAGGGCGTTATTATCGAAGCAAAGCTCGACAAGGCCAGGGGTCCGCTGGCAACCGTGCTGCTGCAGAACGGTACGCTGCATGTGGGCGACAGCGTCATTGCGGGTCTTGCTTCCGGTAAGGTACGTGCCCTGATTAATGACAAGGGCGAGCGCGTGAACGAAGCAGGTCCGTCCATGCCTGTCGAAATTATGGGCTTTGACGATGTGCCGAGCGCGGGCGATGAAATGATCGCCGTGGGCGATGACCACCTGAGCCGTCAGGTTGCGGATGAACGCCGTGAAAAGCTGAAGGCCAGCCGTGAAGCCACTATGGCGAAGATGAGCATGGAAAACCTGTTCTCCAGCATCGAAGCCGGCAAGGTGACCACGCTGAACCTGATCATCAAGGCAGACGTGCAGGGCTCCGTGGAAGCGGTGAAGCAGGCCATGGAGAAACTGAGCAACGACGAGGTGAAGATCCGCGTGCTGCACAGCGCCGCGGGCGCCATCACCAAGGACGACGTCAACCTTGCTTCCGCGTTCAACGCGATCATTATCGGATTCAATATCCGTCCGGATGCTTCCGCCAGGGAAGCCGCGGAGAAGCAGAAAGTGGATGTCCGGATGTACACGGTCATCTACAAGGCCATCGAAGATATGGAACTGGCCATGAAGGGCATGCTGGAGCCAGAGTACCGCGAGGTGCTTCTGGGTCATGCGGAAGTCCGGAATGTATTCAAGATCACCGGTTCCGGTATCATCGCGGGCTGCTATGTGACAGACGGCAAGGTTCAGCGGAATGCCGGCGTGCGACTGCTGCGTGACAATGTGGTCGTATTCGAAGGCAAGCTGAGCAGCCTCCGTCACCTGAAGGACGACGTGAAGGAAATGGCGGCCGGATATGAATGCGGTATGAGCCTGGAAGGCCATAACGACATCAAGGAAGGCGACGTAGTCGAGTGCTACATTATGGAGGAGATCCCGCGCTGATATGAGTTACCAGAGAATAGACAGAATATCGGAAGAAGTACGCAGGGAAGTCGATGCCATCATCCGGGAAGAACTGCATGATCCCCGCGTGACGGGAACCTTTTCCGTCACCCGTGCGGAAGTGACCGGCGATCTCCGGTATGCCAAGATCTATGTCAGTGTGCTGGAGGATGACCTCCGGGACGGACTGATTGACGCGCTGAAAAACGCAAAAGGATATATCCGCCGTTCCCTCGGAAAGCGGATGATTATCCGGTATACCCCCGAACTGATCTTTGTGGATGACCGCAATATTGCCTACGGTGTCCATATCGCCAAGGTCCTTTCGGAAGCGATCGGAACGGAGGAAAAAACCGGTGAAAGCGATGACCAGGAAGCCTGAGGCAATTGCCCGGATGATCCGGGAAGCACAGACAATCGCCGTCTGCAGCCATGTGAATCCGGACGGCGATACCCTCGGAAGCGCGGCAGCCATGAGGCTTGCGCTGCTGAAACTCGGAAAAACGGTAAGCCTGTTCTGTGACGGTAAAGTTCCGGATCAGCTGGCCTTTCTTCCGGGAATCGGAGAAATGAAGGTTCCTGACGGTGAGGAAGGTCCTTTCGACCTGATGCTGGCGGTGGACGTAAGCGATGAAAAACGGCTGGGCTGCTGTGCGAATCTCCTGTCCAAGTGCCGGCATACTGCGCAGATTGACCATCATCCAACGAACCCGCTTTTCATGGAAGAAAACAGCGTAGACGGCGGTGAACCGGCAAACTGTATCCTCATCCGTGAGCAGCTTGCCGCCCTGGATATTGAGCCTGACAGGGACATCGCAGTATGCCTGTACACCGGCATCAGCACTGACACCGGCAATTTTGCCTTCGCATCAACAAACGCTGCCTGCTTTGAGATCATGAGCGAGCTGATGGGCAAAGGACTGCCGCTGGCTGAACTGAACAGGATCCTGTTCAGGGAACGCGCCAGGGCACAGGTCCTGCTTATGGGCAGGGCACTGAGCAGCCTGCGGTATTACGAAGACGGCAGGATTGCCGTGATGAAACTGACCCGGCAGGACTTTGACGAATGCGGTGCACTGAGCGAACACGCGGATACGCTGGTGAATTTCGGCCTGGATACGGTCGGAACCAGGATGGCGCTGCTGGCCAGGGAAGCTGAAGGCGGAGAAGTGAAGTTTTCACTCCGGGCCAAGGAACCTGACTGTGTGAGCGATGTTGCGCAGGAATTCGGAGGCGGCGGGCATCCGCAGGCTTCGGGAATCACGATGGACGGAGAACTGGATGAGACGGTCAGCCGTGTGCTGGACGCCCTGATCCGGAAACTGAATGGATAAGCGATGAACGGTTTTTATAACATAATGAAACCAACCGGAATGAGCAGCGCGGCCGTAGTGGCTGTTATGCGCCGGCTGACAGGTGTGAAACGCATTGGTCATGCCGGCACGCTGGATCCGGAAGCCGCAGGCGTTTTGCCCGTGATGACCGGGAAAGCTACGCGGCTTTTTGATTATCTGGCGGACAAGGAGAAGGAGTATATCGCCGTGTGCGCCTTCGGCAGCAGCACAGACACTCAGGATGCCACAGGCACGGTGATCGAAACAGGGGACAATTATCCTGACCGGGATACGTTCCTTGAAGCTGCACGTAAACTGACCGGCGAGATAATCCAGATTCCGAGCATGTACAGCGCCATCAAGGTAGGAGGGAAGCCGCTTTATCTCAGGGCGCGCCACGGCGAGACTGTTGATGTGCCTGAAAGAAAGGTCAGAATTGACAGTATCGAACTGCTCAGCGAGCAGGAAGATCACGGATTTGAAATCCGGGTCAGATGCGGCCGGGGAACCTATATCAGGACACTGTGCGAAGACCTGGGGAAAGCCTGCGGCTGTCCCGCGCATATGCGAAGCCTGATCCGGACCAGAAGCGGCGCTTTTTCCATCGAAAACGCAATCAGCCTGGAGGAAGCCAGAGAACTGGCTGAAACCGGAACGCTTGAAAAGCATCTGCTTCCGCCGGATTATGCCCTGGCACACATGAAACGTGCGGATATCCCGGCCAGGCTGAAAAAACCTGTTGTCAACGGAGCCAAACTGCCGCTGGTATCCGGAACGGATGACCTTGAAGAAGATGAACCGGTGAGAATTTACCTGGAAGACTGTTTCTGGGGAATCGCGGCCCGGCGGGGAAACGAACTTATCTGGAGAGCACTGATCGCGCCGGAGGAAGCGGAGGAAACAAACTGACATGCGTGTGTTACAACGCCCGCAGAACGCGGGAGAACGGGTAGTTGCCCTGGGAATGTTTGACGGAGTACACAGGGGGCACAGAGCGCTGCTGCTTACAGCCCGGAAACTGGCTGACGAACTGGGTGTGCCGCTTCGTGTGTGCACCTTTAACCGGCATCCGCTGGAGATTCTCCGGCCTGAAAATCCGCCGGTAATGCTGTCCACGATTCCGGAAAAAGCGGCCCAGCTGTTCAGTGCCGGGGTGGACGAAACAGAATTGATTCCTTTTGACCAAAGCATCGCAGACCTGGAACCCGCGGAGTTTCTGGAAAGAATGCGCAGCATGATTACGGTCCGGGGGATTGTGGCCGGATGGAATTACACCTTCGGACGCAACGGAAGCGGAAACGCCGAGCTGCTTCGGGAAGACGGAGAAAAACACGGCTATCGGGTCATCATTGTTCCGCCGATGACCCTGGAGGACGGAACCGTGATTTCCAGCAGCCTTGTGCGCGGATTCCTCCTTGAAGGAAATACGGAAAAAGCCGCGGAACTGCTGGGCTATACCTATTCACTGACAGGAACGGTGGCACAGGGTAAGCACCAGGGACATAAACTGGGTTTTCCGACAGCCAACATTGAACCGTGGAAGCGAAAGGCGCTTCCGAAATACGGCGTCTATACAGGTATGCTGGAAACTGAAACAGAAATGCTTCCGGCGGTTGTGAACATCGGAACACAGCCCACCATTCCCTCCGGGAAGGTGACGGTGGAAGCGCATATCCTGACAGAAAGCCAGGAGCTGTACGGGCAGAAGGTGCGGCTTTCCCTGCTTAAAATGCTGAGACCGGAAAAACGGTTTGATTCTGTTGAAGAATTGATGAGACAGATTGAACAGGACAGGGAAGAAGCCCTGAGACTGTTCCACATGGCATAGATGGTCAGAAATAAGGCTTTCCAGTGCCTTGTATACAATAAAAACCAGGTGGTATAATACATCCGGTATGAGTATCTATCCGTACAGGAAAAGGATCAGGAGGGACAACATGCCTGCTACGAGGTTTGACAAGGAATCAATCAAGAATACCATTGTCGGAAAAGTTCAGCGGTATAACGGCCTGACAATTGAGGAGGCGTCTCCTCATCAGATCTACAAGGCTGTGGCTTCCACTGTCCGCGACCAGATCATGCATAAGATGATCGAAAGCCGTGAAGTATGGAAAAAACAAAAGGGAAAGAGTCTGTATTACCTGAGCGTGGAGTTCCTGATGGGCCGCAGCATGTACTGCAACATGCTGAACCTGCTTTCCACAAAAGAATATACAGAAGCCCTGGAAGAACTGGGAATTGATATCAAGGATGTGCTGAAGGAAGAACCGGAACCCGGTCTGGGCAACGGCGGCCTTGGCCGGCTTGCTGCCTGCTTCCTGGACAGCCTGAGCTGCCTGGATCTGCCGGCCATGGGATGCACAATCCGTTATGAATACGGCCTGTTCCGCCAGAAAATCGTGGACGGGCAGCAGGTCGAAATGCCGGACAGCTGGCTGGATAACGGCAATGTCTGGGAGACGGCCATGATGGAAGATGCCTGCGAGGTACACTTCGGCGGGCATGTGGATGAAATCGAGATCAACGGACGGCAGAAGTTTGTCACACGCGATTACTATACGGTGGAAGCTGTACCGTATGATATGCCGGTGGTAGGCTATGACGCCACGATCGTGAATCCGCTGCGGATGTGGTCCGCCAGGAGTCCGAAGAAGCTGGACCTGAACCGTTTCGGAGAGGGAAGATACGCGCAGGCTTCCGAAGAGATCGAACTGGCGGAGGCGATCAGTAAGGTCCTGTATCCGGAAGACCGGCATTATGAGGGCAAGATGCTGCGCCTGAAACAGCATTATTTCTTCACAAGCGCATCCCTGCAATATATCCTGAAGGATTACAAGAAACGCTTCGGCAATGACATGAGCAAGCTGCCGGAGAAGGTGGTCATTCATATCAATGATACCCATCCCGGTATGGCGATTCCCGAACTGATGCGCCTGCTGATTGATGAAGAAGGCCTGGGATGGGACGAGGCTTCCGCCATTGTGCAGAAGACAATTGCCTACACGAACCACACGATTCTGTCTGAAGCACTTGAAAAGTGGCCGGTGGGCATGGTGCAGCAACTTCTTCCCCGCTGCTACCAGATCATCTGTGAGATGAACCGCCGCCTCTGCGAACGGCTCTGGAACTGCTTCCCCGGGGACTGGGACCGGATTGCCCGGATGGCCATCATCAGCTATGACAATGTTCACATGGCGAATATGTGCGTAGCGATGAGTTATTCCGTGAACGGAGTCAGTAAACTGCACGGCGAGATCCTGAAGGAAGAAACTTTCCATGATTTCAACCTGGTCATGCCGGGGAAATTCTCAGCCATTACCAACGGTATTACCCATCGCCGCTGGCTGATGAGCTGCAACCCGGAACTGACGGAGCTGATCTGTGATTCCATCGGTACCGGCTGGATCAAGGACCCGCAGCGGCTGAGCGAACTCCGTCCGTTTGCAGATGATGCCGCTTTCCGTGAAAAGTTCGGAAAAATCAAGCAGCATAACAAGGTACGGCTGGCCGAGATGCTGAAGGAAAGACAGGGCGCCGTTATCGACCCATCCTTCATCTATGATGTGCAGGCCAAACGGCTGCATGAATACAAGCGGCAGATGCTGAATGCCCTGCATATTCTTGTGCTGTACAACCGTATTGTCAATGACGAGAGTTTCACCATGGAGCCGCGGGTATTCATTTTCGGCGCCAAGGCAAGCCCCGGATACTACCGCGCAAAGCAGATTATCCGGATGATCTGCGCTTTGAGCGAACTGATCGCGAAACATCCGCGGGCCAGGAAAATGCTCCAGGTGGTATTCCTTGAGAACTATGACGTAAGCAGCGCCGAGGTGCTCATTCCGGCAGCGGAAGTGTCCGAACAGCTCTCTACAGCCAGCAAGGAAGCCAGCGGAACGGGCAACATGAAATTCATGATGAACGGAGCCGTAACCATCGGAACGATGGACGGCGCCAATGTGGAAATCAGCGAACAGGTTGGAATGGATAATATCTACATCTTCGGTATGCGCTCGGATACTGTCCGTGACATGTACCGCGAGAATAACTATAATCCGATGAACATTTTCGAAACCAACCAGGAAATCCGCCAGGCGATGACGCAGATGATAGACGGCACTCTGATGCCCAGCAATCCTGCCGCACTGCAGGATCTGTATCACAGCCTGCTGCTGGGAAGCTGGGGAGCCATGGGCGACAGCTACTTTGTCCTGAAGGACTTCGGCTCTTACAGTATGGCCCAGAGAAGGCTGAACAATGATTATGCCAACAGGGACAAGTGGCTGAAGATGGCAGTTACAAACACAGCCATGTCGGGTATCTTCTCCTCAGACCGGACAATCAGGGAATACAACGATCAGATCTGGCACTTGGAACCGCTCCGGAAGACGGCGACGATAGATGAAACACCGGCCAAACAGAAAAAGGAACCCGTGAAACCGGTCCGGCTGAGATCCAAGAAATAAAAAACAAGGCACAGTCCCTTACGGACTGTGCCTTTGTTTATACAGCGCTTATTTGCGGCAGAAAAGATTCTTGATCTTGCTGAGGATACCGCCGGCTTCTTTCGCGGCATCTTCCGTAATATCACCCAGCTGTCCGGTGACGCCTTTAACCACATCACCCAGCTGGCTGGGATCCAGATCGATACCAAGCAGATCCTTCACCGCTTTCAGCGGATCAGAGGTGAACTTGGCGATCAGGTCCTTGTTGCCGGTCAGTTTGGATACAAGGTCGGATATGATCTTCTGAATATCCATGATGAGCCCTCCTGTTCAATTTTCGGATGCATAACCATCCTTTTCTATTATTATAATGCGAATTATGTTGTATGACAAGATGCATACAGGATGAAAAATCAATTACACCAGCAGAATTGATAAGAGACAAAGGATATGATATGATATAAAAAAGACAGAACTGAAAACAGAGAGGATGATCATATCAATGTATTGTCACATTAAACGCATGATGATTGTTATGGTTCTGCTCATTGTTATTCTCATACCATCTGCTTTGGCCGGGAAATCCACGGAAGGCGGAAACGCAAGCATACCGAAAGGGGATGCAGATCTGCAGGCGCAGCTTAATTCACTGCCTCCTTTTAAGTTCGAAAAGCACAAAAACGGAATAGGATACGGGACGTGCCCTGTCTATACTGCTCCGTCAGACGGATCATACCGGTGCGCTAACGGAAAAGCAGCCTGTGACACCAATTCCGCGATGGATGATGCCGGATTTGTTTCCGGATGGCTTCTGGTCCGTTATGAAACCAACAAGGGCAATTACCGTGTGGGTTATATCCCTCCCAAATATGTAAAAGGATACAAATCCAGTATGGAGCCCCATTTCGGATATATTCCTGCCGTGGCGGAAGGCACAATCATTGTGACAGACAATCCCATGACCCATGGAACTTCGTTTGCCGAACTCGCTGAAGGCGAATCATTCCATATACTCAGCAAGTATGATTATTATAAAAAAGACGGTCTGGAATGGTGGTATATTGAATGTGATGTCGACGGCCAGACAGCATACGGGTTCATTGAATGCAGTGACGCACAGTTCCGCCTCGGGAACTGAAAAAATAAGAAAAGATAAACAGGAGGTTTTAACTATGCCAACAGCAAAGAAAACAGCAGACACCACAAAGAAAACAACAGCAGCAGCCGCTAAAAAGGCGGCAACCACCGTAAAGAAGCCTGCCGCTGCAGCGAAAAAGACCGCCACAGCGGCAAAGAAGACCGCCGCTACCACGGCAAAGAAGGCAACAACTGCGGTAAAGAAGGCCACAGCAGCAGCCGCAAAGAAGACAACGACAGCCGCCAAGAAACCTGCTGCCGCGGCCAAGAAGACCACAACAGCCGCCAAGAAGACAACCACCGCAGCAAAGAAGGCGACTGCCACCGCGGCAAAGAAAACAACTGCTTCTGCAAAGAAAACCACAACTGCGGCCAAGAAGACCACTGCAGCGAAGAAACCCGCAGCGGCAAAGAAACCCGCGGTTCCAGCAAGCGCCAATACCAGCATGAAGGTAACAGCTGCGGAGAAGAAACTGATTGAAGCATACCGCGGCGCTTCCGGAGACCTGAAGAAGATTTCCCTGAAAGTGCTGAAAGGGGAGTATGCTGATTCAGCCATCAAACTCCTGGACACCGTTGGCGGAGGACTGGAATCCGGTGCGGACGGCATCGGCGGGGCGCTCGGCAATCTGCTCGGGGGTCTGCTGGGCGGGAAATAAACTATCTGACATAAAAACGGGTGCCTGATTATTCAGGCACCCGTTTCATTGTGTATTGATTTACTTTCCGACAACGATAGTGGTATCTTCCGTAACCGTCAGCTGGAAAGAGGCTTTACCGGCATATTCCTTTTCGCCGCCGTTGATGCTGTAACCATTGGCAGCCAGGGCGGAACTGTCCGCGATCACCTTGATCGGCGCGCCGGCAGGCACTTCGCCTTCCGTTACGGAACGGAGGCCGCCGCTGTGATAAGTGAAGGTGCAGCCGGTGCAGGAAACCTTGCACATATGGCTTGCGTCAACTTCAGCGGAGGCTGCTGTCTGGCGGACAATCTTGAAGTCCAGGGCTACATCTTCTGTAATGTTCATCACTTTGAACTCATTGACAGGGGAGGCCGGCTCAAAGCGGATGCCGTTCACGGTCCAGCTCTTGATAGGATTCTCCGACCGGACAAGGAAAGAGCCGGTATTGTCAAACGTCAGTTTGGAAACAGGATCGCCTTCCACAACGTTTCCGACAGAGTCCAGCTTCAGCAGAACCTTTGAGGAAGCAGATACCGTAATGGTTTTCAGCTCCAGCTCAGGCATCGCTTCATCGGAACCGTCATCCGGCTTCCGGGAATTGTCATCTGTCGGCTTACCATTTGCGGTATCAGCAGTTTCGGGAGCCGGGGCAGTGTTTTCCGCGGGGGTGGTGTCAGCGGGAGCTGCGGCCGGAGCGGAAGCACCGGCAGGAGGCTCCAGGCCGTACACAAGCAGCATAACGGTATCGGAATCCACTTTATAACCGTTGCCGTTCACGTGGCAGTATACAGACCATCCGTGCATGGCATCCGGTACATGGGTGAGGGAGATTTTTTTGCTGTTCGGGCTGTTTACCTTAATATCCTTGAAAACACTGGAAAGTTTTTTGCCGCTGACTTTCTCACCGGTTTCGGGATTGATGAAATACCATGTATAGGAGTCAACGGTTCCCTTCACGGAAATAGAGAAGCTGACGGCGCCTTTTTTGGAGGTGGTAGAGGTTTCCGGCTGCTTGGTGATGGTGGGCTTGCCGGCAGCAAATGCTTCCGACGCAAGCGCAAAGACGAGACAGAGCGCCAGAACCAGGCTGATAATCTTTTTCATGAAGGATGCCTCCCGTATCGATCAAAATATTACATATATATTAACATATGATAACAAAAATAGCAATATTTTCACGGGGATTCAGGAGGTTCCTGTTTTCAGTCCTGTGTCCGAAGATTCAGCAGCCTGATGACAACCGTTTCAAGGGCTCCGTCCGGAAGAATCCGGCCGGATTTGACGGCGTATTCCGTATCAAAGCAGATCTGCACGGCTTTTTTCACCAGGCCGCCCGTATAGGAAGAAGCCTGGCGGACATACTGATCCACCGCAAAGGGCGGGACGCCAAGGGCATTGCGGATGAAATCACCGCCTTTTTTCTCATACTGCATAATCTTGATGTGCTGCAGAAGCCTGTACTGACGGAGAAGCATTGCAAGGATCGCCATACGGTCCGTGCCGGAGAGCAGCAGATTATGCAGAAGCGTAAAAGCGCGGCTGCGCTGGCCGGTCACCACCGCATCCACCATCTGGAAAACGGTACATTCCGTGGAAGGGGTGGCAAGAAGCGTTATGTCCTCTGCCAGCACGGCGGGACGTCCTTCCGCGTAAGAAGAAAGCTTATGGATTTCCGATACGAGCAGACCGGTGTCCGAACCGACGGTGAAAATCAGGTATTCAGCGGTGCGGTCATCACATTCCTTACCGTCCTGCCGGAACGCATCCGTAACGAAACGCGTCAGTTCCACGCCGCGAAGCGAAGCAAAAGTGACAATTCCCCCCAGCTTTTTCACGGCGTTATAGAGTTTTTTGCGGCCGTCCGGCTTTCCTGTGCAGTAAAAGAGCAGAACAGCGGTTTCCGGAACAGAAGGGAGATAGCTGATGAGACGTTCATCCGCCTCCGCACGGCCCATGAGGGCGGGAAGGTCACGGACAATAACCAGGCGCCTGTCTGCCATAAAAGGCTGGGTTTCGGTGTCAGCGATAAGCTGGTCTGTGGAAGGATCCGACAGGACAGTCTCGTTGAGCGTTTCCATTCCTTCCGGAAGAATCGCACGGCGGAGTTCTGACAGCGCATCCTGTTTCAGATGTTCTTCTTCTCCCTCGAACAGGAGCACCTGCGGCAGGGAATGCTGGGAAAGGGCACGGGTAAAATCCTTGCGGTCCATGAAATAATCCTCCGATGCGATCAGGGTGCAAGATAAGGAATAACCGTAAATGAGCTGTCTTCGAAACGGACGGTCACAGCGCCGCATTCAGGCGATCCGTAGACCGGAATACCGCCGGTACGGGAACGGAAATCCTCCAGGCGGGAGACTGACCTGCAGGTGAGCAGCACAGCCTCCGGGGATACTGCGGAAAGGAAATCCGGTCCGGTGGATGAGGCGGAGCCATGATGCGATGCTTTCAGGATATCCGACGGAGCGGCACAATAGGATTCATAGATTCCGGTAATATCTCCTGTCTGAAGGAGTGATGTTCCGTTCAGAACCAGGCGGGATACCAGGGAATAATGGTTGGCATTCTGACCGGAACGGATTTTTCCGTTTTCCGGCCAGAGCACGGACAGGGAACCGGACGGAAGGGGAAGAACATCCCCGCGGGACAGCGTCCGGATTTCAGTCCCGTTTCGCTGCAACTCCTGCAGCAGGGCGAGAAAATCAGGATGAATGTCCTGATCCTGCGCGCCTGCCGGAAGCAGCAGAAGCCGGATGGGTATCTCATCGTCGATGAGGGAGCGCAGACCGCCGGCATGATCGGCGTGCAGATGGGTCAGGATGACCGCATCCGGAGTCAGCCGGCGGGCACGCAGAAAGCTGCTGAGGATACTGTTTTCCTCTCCCGTGTCCATTACATAAACCTGGTCCCGGTCCCAGAGTACCGCCGCGTCAGCATTCCCTGCGCTCAGCTGTATATATTCCGTCGTGTTATGCGGCAGCGGGAGCAGGGAAAGGACCAGAACTGCGGTTCCGAAGGACAGGAGGAGGGCACGTATGCCGCGGTGCAGACGAAGGAACCAGCAGAAGCCCAGAAAAAGGAGTACAAGCCCTGCGGCTGTCAGAACATTCGGTGTATGAATCCACAGGGTCAGCCCCGGAAGGGAACCGAGACGGCGTATTCCGGAAAGCAAAAAGCCGGTTGCGGCAGATACCGGGCCGGCAAACAGCCCGGAAAGAACGGGGATGGGAAACAGCAGCAGCGTAATCCAGAAAAGCGTTATCAGCAGCCCGGAAACCAGCATGGCCGGCAGGTTAATGAGAAAAACAAGCAGGGGAAGACGCTGAAAACAGGCCAGTTCCGGAAGAAGCATACCAAGCTGAATGCCAAAGGTCAGGAGCAGCGATTCCAGGATATAACGCAGGATCCTGTTCTGAAAGGGACGGAAACGGCCGGCGACAGGAGCGAACCAGACCAGTCCGAACATGGCGCCGAAGGTCAGCTGAAAAGAAACAGAGGTGACCTGGACAGGAGAATAAAGCGTCATGAGGGAAAGTGCCGCACTGAGCAAATGCAGACCCGAGCGGGGACGGTTCAGAATACGGCCTTCCTGATTCAGAAGCAGAAGCAGGGAGGCACGGATTACCGGCTGACTCATGCCGCAAAGGGCCGCATAAAGAAACAGCACCACTGCATACAGGCAAAGACGAAGTCCCTGGCGCAACCTCAGCAGGCGGAACAGTGCTGCCATGGCAGCAATCAGGATTCCCACATGGAAGCCGCTGACGGAAAGAATATGAGCAATACCGAGCCGTGAAAAAGCCTGACGGTCCTCTGAAGGGATCAGAGAGCGAAGGCCCAGCAGCATGGCGGACGCATAACCGCCCGCTTCCTCGCCGAGGCGTTCCGTGAGGGCAGAGGAAAGCCGGTGGCGAAGCGCGGCCATCGAGCCCGTAAAAGAAAAAGACTCCGGTTCACGGACCGACAGGCTGTCACAGCCGTATACACAGACCGTTATACCGCGCTGAAGAAGGGCTTCACGGAAATCATACCCGTCCGGATTGTCTGCTCCCCGGGGATGATACAGGGAAGCACGGAAACGGACTTCCATGCCCGGAACGAGTTCGGCGTGCTGCTCGTCAGCGTAAAAAGTCCAGTAAAGACCGCCGGACAGGGGACGATCATCCAGCGTAACATCCGACAGGTAAATCCTGTGCTGCCCGAAAGAACCGAATGCAACCTCATCGGATATTATCCCGCGGACCATATAATCAGCTTCTGCCGGGAGAGCGGGATGGAAAGCAATACAGCCCGCACAGACGCCCAAAGCCAGAGAAAAAACGATACAGGCAGCAAAACGCAGCCATTCCTTCAGCAGAAGGACAGCGAGAACGGCGAGTATACAGGCAGCGACCGGCAGCAGCATACTGCCGGTTTCCCTGCCGATGAAGACACCCGCGACAAGGGCCAATGCCGCCGGCGGGAGCAGCCAGCCCCGCTGCAGCGCGTTCACAGACTGATTACAGCGCCTGCTTCCGCAAGCTTCACACCGGGAAAGAATACCCGCGCTTCCTCCAGAAGCGTTCGGCGGGGATACATGGGATTCAGGTGAGTGATCACCAGGCCGCCGACACCGGCGTCAGAAGCAAGCCTGGCGGCGTGCGCGGCGGAGAGGTGGGGTTTATCCTCCGTCCAGGCATCGGACGGGAACAATCCGTCAGCCAGAAGCAGGCTGCATCCCCGATAATCTGCCGCAAGGGAAGGAAGCGTGTTGGTATCTCCGGTATAACCAAACGTTTTTCCCTCACAGGAAAGGCAGTATCCGACCGAAGGGACCGGGTGCCTGGCGGCGTTTACCCTGATTTCGGCTCCATGCAGGTTCAGGACCTGTCCGGGTGAGACTTCCGTAAATGAAAAGCAGGGGACGGAAGATACAAGAGAGTAAACGGGAGAAGAAGGATCGGCCGGTCCGTAAACAGGCAGGATCTGATTGTATGCCTGGAGCCGGTACATCAGCACCGGGATATCCGCTGTGTGATCAAAATGCCAGTGACTGATAAACAACGCCGAAACAGTTTCCGGCGCTGTAAGGGAGGTCAGCATACCAAGCACACCGCTTCCGAGATCAAACTGGAACAGACTGTCTCCCGCCTCCAGCAGATAGCCGGAGGTGGCTCCCCGGCTTTCCGGAAACGGTCCGTTGACTCCAAGCAGATGCAGTTTCATATTTCCATCACAGCTCCTTTACGATTCCGCCGTTATCCCGGAAAACCTCACTTATCACTGAAACAGCGGAAGCCACGTCGCCGGCGCCGGAATCAAGAATCCAGAGATTGACAGGCTGTGTCCGTTCGGAAAGGCAGTCATTGAGGGCATCTGCATTCATTCCGTAAAAAGACGGAAGGGAAAGCATCTGCTTCAGGGCAAGATGAAGCTCCCGCGGAGTGGAATACCGTGAACCATCAATCATAATTGTCTGCATATACAGGCCTCCGAATACAGCAAAATACAACTGTTCTGATATACATATAATTATAACATAGCGCGGTATCCGCCCACAACAGAGAAATCGGTTCAGCAGAAGGCATCGGCCTTTCTTGACGTGTGAATGAAAGGAACGATATACTGAAAAAAGAAAAAGGAAGGACATACAGGCTATGGAAGAACTTGTCATCTCTGTAACCCGGAAACAGCGCTCATCGGATATCTTCCTGCTGCGCCTGATTGCAGTGCTGGCTGTTCTGTTTCTTGTGCAGGGGATCCTTTTTTCCACCGCGTTCATGCTGCCGTGTTTCCTGACGGTTCTCTGCTATTACTGGTACAGGCACGCGTCGAAACGGGAGTATGAATATACACTCGGGGAGGAAAGCCTGAAAATCGAACGGGTAAGTGATCACGGACGAATCATGGAGTATGATATTCCATACAGCAGTATCCGGCTTGTATGCCTGCCGGATTCCCCGGAAGCAGTGCCATACAAAAAAGGCGGGGAAATCCGTGTAAAGAAGGAGGATTATACTTCCTACCGGGCGGATGTGCCGTATTATACCGTGATTGTCAGGGATGAACCCCGGATGCTGAAGCTGCTGATGGACCTGAGCCCGGAGGCCATCCGGCTCCTCAGGAGGAGGAACCGGGAAGCGGTCCGGATCAGCGATACGCAATAACTGAGAGAACAGTACTGAAAACATAGGACATCCGGAAAATAATCTACCAAAATGTGCATAATATTCAAACATTTGTCCGTTGACAGCCGGACAAACCATCTGCTACAATACGGGCAGAAGAGATTGTTTTTTTTCTGTATTTCAATCAAATGAACGTGATTTCAACAGCCTGAAAGACGGCTGAAGAAATAAATTGAAAGGAGACTGATATCCTATGACCAAGAAAATCGTTGCCCTTTTTATCGCAATGTGCCTGATGCTTGGCATCGCTTCAGCTTTTGCGGAGAAACTGACTGTTACCGCCTGGGACGCCAATTTCAACGGAAACGCGCTGCAGGCAGCCGCGGACGATTACAAAGCCAATGTGGATCCTGATTTTGAACTGGAGATCAACATTGTGAGCGGCTCCAGCGACGTGGAGAATGATATCACCAACGCCGGCTCCTCCGGTGACTACAGCCTGCTGAGCGATATCGTGCTTTTCCAGGACCGCTACATCAAAAACTTCGTTGAAAACTATCCTGATGCCTGGGTCAGCCTGGAAGGTGCCGACATCAACTGGGATGACATTACCGCTGTCAAGCAGAGCTATTCCACCATCGACGGTGTTCATTACGGCGCGCCTGTGGACAACGGCACAGCCATCATGGCATATCGTGTGGACCTGCTGGAACAGGCCGGATACACCATTGAGGACATGAAGGGCATTACCTGGGAAAAGTTCCTGGAAGTCGGCAAAGCCGTATATGAAAAGACCGGCAAGGCCCTGCTTTCCATGGACGGCAGCGGCAATGATCTGCCTTACATGATGCTGCAGGCAGAAGGCGTCAGCCTCTGGAAGGACGGCAAGCCCTTCATCGTCGGCAATGAGAAGCTGCGCAGGGTTGTGGAACTGCTGATCGAAATGGAAAAGGAACATGTGCTGATCCTGTCCAACGACTGGACCGGCTATACCAATGAGACCATCATGCAGGACCAGGTGGCCGGCGTGCTGAACGGCAACTGGATCATCCCCACCATGACGCAGGTCGCGGATAATGCCGGAAAGTGGCAGATCACGACCATGCCGACACTGGACGGCGGTGAAGGCTATGCCACCAACGGCGGATCCTCCCTGTATATCACCGGCAACTGCAAGAATGTTGACCTGGCCAAGAAGTTCCTGGCCTACACCTTCGGCGGATCCAAGGAAACCTATGACAACGCGCTGCGTACCGGCGGCGTGGTTACCTGCTGCATCAGCGCGGGCCAGTCTGACGTATACAGTGAAGGCGTACCGTTCTTCAACAACCAGCCTGTCTATAAGGATATTACCGAGATGGGCGCCAAGATCATCCCGGTTGAAGAAAGCCCCTTCCATTACGTGCTGCGCGGATACCTGGGCGTAGCCATGCAGCAGATCAAGGACGGCGCGGATATCGACGCGGCCCTCGAGGAAGCGCAGACCGCAACTGAGTTCTACATGGAAGGTATGGGTTATTAATTCCATCATTCCTTTCTGAGCTCTCAGAAAAACCGGCAGGGAACCGGAGTATTCCGGTTCCCTGATTCTTCATTGAATACAGCAACGGGAGGAAAAGCCCCGATGAAAAAGAAAAAAGGCTTCGGCCTTCTGGCAAAGCAGAAAGCGGCCGGATGGGGATTCCTTGCCCCGGCCAGCATCCTGATCTTTGTCATGAGCTTCTATCCCATGGTGAGGGCGTTCATCACTTCCCTGCAGACCGGTCCGGCCGCCAAACTGAAATGGGCGGAGCCGCTGTTCAAAAACTATACCCGGATGGTGAACGACAAGGTGTTCCTGACCTCTATGGGAAACACCTTCCTGTACCTGCTGATCCAGGTACCGATCATGCTGGTGCTGGCGATCCTGCTGGCACAGCTGCTGAACAACAAAGACCTGAAATTCCGCGGCCTTTTCCGGACGCTGATCTTCCTGCCCTGCGCAACGGCGCTGGTTTCCTACTCCCTGATCTTCAAAACCCTGTTTGCCACGGAAGGACTGGTCAATTCCTTCCTGAAGGGAATCGGCATCATCAGTGAGAACATCAACTGGCTGGGGCAGTCCGGAACCGCAAAGGCTGTTATCATTATCGCGCTGCTCTGGCGGTGGACCGGCTATAATATGGTTTTCTTCCTGGCCGGTCTGCAGAACATAGAGTATTCAGTGTATGAAGCGGCGAACATTGACGGCGCCAGCGGCTGGAAAACCTTCTGGCATATCACGGTACCGCTGCTTCGGCCTGTGATCGTCATGACGGGCATCATGTCCATCAACGGTACGCTCCAGCTGTTTGATGAGTCTGTAAACCTGACCAACGGCGGACCGGCAAACTCGACGATCACGATGTCCCATTATATCTACAACAACGCGCTGGGGCAGGGGGTTGCCAACTTCGGATACGCGTCGGCCCTGTCCTTCATCGTGTTCATCCTGGTAGCCATTCTGGCGTTTATCAACCTGAAGGTAGGTGATACACGTGACTAAGGCTGCAACGATCCGGAAACCGGCGGTTTCCCATATTCAGCGCAAGCTGATCCCAAGCTATATCTTCCTGACGATCATGTCGATCATGTCCGTGTTCCCGCTGTACTGGATGTTTACCGCCGCGACGAACACATCCCTGGAAGTGGCACAGGGTAAAGTCTGGTTCGGCAATTACCTGGCGGAGAACTACAAGAACCTGATTGCCCAGCAGAACCTGTGGCAGGCGATGGGGAATTCCTTCTTCTACGCGATTGTCCAGACGCTGGCGACACTGCTGATCTGCTCCCTGGCTGGATATGGTTTTGAATTGTATCACGACAGGGGAAAGGACCGGCTGTTTGCCATCCTGCTGCTGGCTATGATGGTTCCCCAGGTAGCCACGCTGATTCCGCTGTTCACCATGATCTCCAAAATGAAGCTGCTGAACAGCGTACTCGCGTTTATCATCCCCGGACTGGCTACCCCGTTCATGATCATGATGTTCCGGCAGAATTCCCGGAATTTTCCCATGGACACCATGGAGGCGGCCCGGATTGACGGGCTGAGCGAGATCGGGATCTTCTTCCGGATGTATATTCCGATGATGAAGGCTACCTACGCAGCATCCGCGGTTATCATATTCATGAACAGCTGGAATGCCTATATGTGGCCCAGGACAGTTATGAAAGGGAACGCGGTCCAGACCATGCCAATGCTGATCGCCAATATGTCGAACGGATACGCAGTAGACTATGGTATGCTGATGCTGGGCGTTCTGTTCTGCTCCCTGCCGACCATTATTGTGTTCTTTGTGCTGCAGAAGCAGTTCGCAGAAGGCATCACGGGTTCGGTAAAATAGACTTTGGTTTGTTTTAACCACAAAGAAGGCTTCGGCCTTCTTTTTTTGTATCAAAAAAGGAGATGCGTCACGCATCCCCGAAGCAGCAATTGTTGAAAGGAATCAGATCCCTTTTCCTGTACGGATGGAAAAGGCGAGCATATAGGCGGCAAAAGCGCTTTCCGCGGTGATTACCCGTGTGTCACGGGTGGCCAGCAGCCGCAGGACCGGAAGGTTCTGACCCACCTGCTGGGAAGCCAGGAACTGGTACAGCAGGACAAGCAGGATCACAGCCGCGGGGATCCACAGAAGCCAGGCAAAGGGTTCTCGCAGACGGGTCGCGCCGGCCAGCGGCAGAAGCAGCGCCAGCATCACGCCCATAACCGCGCCAAGCAGCAGGGAGCCGAAAAACGGATCCATGGAGCTGAAAAGCGGAAACAGCAGGCACAGCAGGAGCAGCATGCCCAGCGGTACAAGCAGGACTGTCAGTTTTCTGAGGAACACGGTTCGTTCATCTCCTTCCGGATTTCATCCAGCATGATCAGGTCTTTCTCATTCAGCGGGGCGGTTTCAAGCAGGTCCGGACGATGCTTCAGGGTGGCTTTCAGGCTTTCCCGGCGCCGCCAGGCTTTTATTTTCGCGTGATCGCCGTTCAGAAGGATCTCCGGGACTTCCATCCCTTCCAGCATCCGGGGACGGGTATACTGGGGATATTCCAGAAGACCGTCGGAGAAGGATTCCTCTTCCGGGCTGTCGGAACTGCCCAGGACACCGGGAATAAAACGGGCCACGCAGTCCACCAGGACCATGGCGGCCGTTTCCCCTCCGGTCAGGATATAATCACCGATGGAGATCTCCTCATCCACGCAGGCATCCAGCGCCCGCTGGTCCACGCCCTCATAGTGGCCGCAGAGAAGGATCAGTTCCTTTTCCTGTGCCAGTTCACGGGCAAGGGAAGTGGTCAGCTTTTTCCCGCGGGGACCCAGGTAGATCCTTTTTGCGGAAGGATACTCAGCGGTTACCGCTTTCATGGCATCCAGGATGGGCTGCGCCATCATGACCATTCCGGCACCGCCGCCGAAAGGATAGTCATCTGTGTTGTGATGCTTGCTGTTTGAAAAAGGACGAATATCCGTTGTCCGGATATCAATGAGTCCCTGCTCCCGGGCACGTCCGAGGATACTGGCTGAGAAGAAGCTTTCGAACATTTCCGGGAAAATGGTCAGGATATTGACACGGAAGGGCTCGCTCATGACCGGACTGCCACCTCCTCAAGCCTGTCCCGGATTACAAGGATCGTTTTCTTTTCCGTATCCACTTCCGGGAAAACAGATTTCAAAGCAGGGGCCATCAGGGATTCTCTACTGGACCGGAAAACCCAGGTATCAACCGTGCCGTACTGGAGCACATCCGTTAAGGTGCCGATAACACTGCCGTTCTCATCCCGGGCCTCGCATCCGATCAGGTCGGCAATCAGGTTGGCATCTTCCTCCACGGGGGCAGCATGAGCCCTGTCCACATACAGGTCCAGACCGCGGAACCGCTCCGCGGCGTCAGCGCTGTCGCTGCCTTCCAGACGGGCGTACACAAAGCCGTCACGGATCCGCTCAGTTTGGACCGCTACGGGCGTATATGTCTCATCTTTTTTGATGTACAGGGTTTTCCAGGTGTGGAAAAGATCAATGTCCGCGGCATAGGAACGGAGCTTGCATTCCCCGCGGACTCCCTGGGGCTTGAGTACGGTGGCGATCATGAGATAGTCATTCATAAAAGATGTTTTCCTCCGGTGAAAGCACGGCGGGATCCGCAGATCGGATCCCGCCGGACATGGCTGTGAGTTTATTGAATTTCAACAAAAACAGGCTTGCTGTTCTTAAGCGTGGCTGCTTTCACCACAGCGCGGATCGCTTTGGCGATGCGGCCCTGCTTGCCGATAACCTTGCCCATATCATCTTCAGCCACATGGAGCTCCAGAATCACTGCTTCAGGTCCTTCGGTTTCGGTAACGGTGACCTGATCGGGATGCTCCACCAGAGACTGTGCCACAAAGGTTAGAAGTTCTTGCATGGGTACATCCTTTCTGATCTCAGGCTTACTTTTCCTCGATCGCGCCGGACTTCTTCAGCAGAATGCGGACGGTATCGGTAGGCTGAGCGCCAACGCCGAGCCAGTACTTCGCACGCTCGTTGTCAACCTTGATTTCAGCGGGTTTGGTCATGGGATCATAGTAACCGATCTCTTCGATGAAGCGGCCGTCACGGGGGCTGCGGATATCAGCAACAACCACGCGATAGAAAGGCTTTTTCTTCATTCCCATTCTCTTCAGACG
>JAGAAC010000122.1 GCA_017615475.1 Clostridia bacterium | reverse complement strand
TCGTAGATTTCCTGCTTCGCGCCGACGTCGATGCCGCGGGTGGGCTCGTCAAAGATCATGATCTGGGAATCGTTGACCAGCCATTTCGCGATAACGACCTTCTGCTGGTTGCCGCCGGAAAGGTTCATAACCAGCTGGTCGATGCCGGGGGTCTTGGTCTTCAGCGCGTCCACATATCTTTGGGTGACGGCCTCTTCTGCGGCTTTGTCGATGAAAATTCCCCGGGTGTATTTCTTCAGGGTGGCCAGGGTGGAATTCTCCGTGATGTTCTTCTTCAGAACGACACCGAAACGTTTCCGATCTTCGGATAAATAACTAAGCCCTGCCTCCACTGCCTCTTTCGGAGAGGTGATAACCACTTTCTCTCCGTTGATCCAGATGTCGCCGCTCTGCTTGGGATCCGCCCCGAACAGGGCCCGGGCAGTCTCGGTCCGGCCGGCGCCGACAAGGCCCGCGAAGCCAAGGATTTCACCCCTGTGAAGTTCAAAGCTGACATCCTGTACCATCCGGCCGGCGTTCAGGTGTTCCACTTTCAGGACCACCGGCGCGTCCGGAGGACAATGGCTTTCGGTTTTCGGCTCCTCGTAAATGACGCGGCCGACCATCATGTCAATGATGTCTTCCTTGGTGCACTCCTCCGTAATGAGGGTGCCGATGTACTGGCCGTCCCGCATGACGGACACCCGGTCGGTGATCTTTTTGATTTCGTCCATGCGGTGGGAGATATAGACAATACCGTAACCGCGGGCCCGCAGGTCCCGGATGATGACAAAGAGCTGGTCGATTTCCGCGTCGGTCAGTGCCGCGGTGGGTTCGTCAAAAATGATGACCTTCGCGTCATGGGAAATCGCCTTGGCGATTTCGCACATCTGCTGTTTGGCCACGGTCAGGCTGCTCATGGTCTCTTTGGGATCGATCTCAATGTTCAGCTGGGCGAAAAGTTTACGGGCTTCCTCATTCATGGCCCTGTCATTGATGAACAGGCCGCGCTTTTTTTCACGGCCGATGAAGATGTTCTGGGCAACGGTCAGGTGGCCCATCATGTTCAGTTCCTGGTGAACGATGACGATGCCGGCCTGCTGTGCCTCCCGGGGATTATGGAATTCGACTTCCTTTCCCTCGAAGGTGATGGAACCGGCGTCTTTGGTGTAGATTCCGGTGAGCACCTTCATCAGGGTGGATTTGCCGGCACCGTTTTCACCCATGAGGGCATGGACTTCCCCGCGGCGGACTTCGAAATCGACATGATTCAGGGCATGAACACCGGGGAAGGATTTGTCGATCCCTTTCATTGTCAGGATTACTTCTCCCATGAAGCATCCTCCTTTGGTGTTATTCGGCAGGCTGCAAATATAGGAATAAAGACTGAATTCAAGCCGGTTTTAACGGCTTCAAAAGATGAAAAACAGCCTGATATAACGTAACGTTTCATTTCTGCGGCATAATCGCCGGCGCTGTGTATAGAATAATATAGGCATACATGCTTGTCAAGTGAGAAAATCAAAAAACGTGTAAAATAGTGAATCGTTTCGCTAAATACAAAGCGTTTTTTTCTTTGGTTACGTCTGAAAACAAAATACAGACCGGACAGTGACATAATTACCGGAAAAGATCCGAAGAAAGCGTATGGGATACCGGCGGGATTCCGGATCCCGGCCGGGCCTGCGCTGCCGGTGATTCCTACAGACAGTGAAGAAATGAATCCGCATTTTTCTACCGCTGCTGTCTTTCGGGAACCGCGGTTTTCCTGTATAATAAATGATCAACACCCAATGAACGGACAGGAGGCAGACAGAATGAGCAGAATGATACGCACCTCCGCCAAGGCCCTGGTGATCAGGGACGGACGCATGCTGGCGATCCGGCTTCATGACCAGGACGGCGATTTCTATATCATGCCCGGCGGCGGACAGAATGCCGGGGAACTTCTTCCCGCGGCGGTTGAGCGGGAGGTTGCCGAGGAAACCGGCATTGCCGTGAAGGCGGGGGATGCCGTCTTTATCATTGAGGGGGAGAAGGGTGAGGAAAGCCACCGGGTGGACATTGTTTTCCGGTGTGAGTACCTTGGTGAAACCGATGCGGAACGGCATACGGACTGGAACCAGACCGGATATGACTGGCTGGATATCGCAACCCTGAACAAAGCACCGCTTTATCCCTCCAAGCTGAGAAGGCCGATCATGAACCTGGCCGCGGGGAAGGAAGCGCCGGTCTATCTGGGCAATGAAAACGCCGGCGATCCGGAAGTTACGGACTGACGGCATGAAAAGGAGATCAACATGAAGGTTTATATAGAAACGGAACACCTGATCCTCCGGCCGCTGGAACCGGATGACGCGGAAGCAGCCTTCCGCTGGTGCGGGGATCCGGCGGTCAATCGGTATATGATCTATCCGCTGTATCACCGCGCGGAGGATGTGCGGACCTGGCTGGAAAGCCGGAATCCGGATGATCCGGACAGCTATGACGAGGGCATTGTACTGAAGGAGACCGGGGAACTGATCGGCAGCGGCGGACTGCACCGGGTTCCGGAACGGAATGCCTGGGAGATCGGATACAATCTGCGGGCCGACCAGTGGGGACACGGATATGCCGTGGAGATGCTGAACGCGCTGATCGAGCATATCCGGAAGGAACATCCCGTGGAGGCAATCGACGGGATCTTTGCCGCGGCAAACCATAAGAGCCAGCGGGTCATGGAAAAAATGGGCATGAGCTTTGTCCGGGATACTTCCTTTGACAGGCTGGACGGGAGCGAGACCTTCCCGGCAAAGTATTACCGGAGGAATTTCACGCAGCCGGCAGACCGGTGCCTGGTCTGCGGACGGATTGAGGAAACCCTGCGGGGAGAAAACCCGTACTTTGTGCGGGAACTGGAAACAGGCTATGTGGTGCTGGGCGATTATCAGCGGTTTGAGGGATATACCCTGCTGCTGTGCAAGGAGCACGCGACGGAACTGAGCCAGCTGACGCCGGAATTCCGGGCGGCCTTCCTGCGGGATATGGCGGTGACGGCGGAAGCGGTGGAGAACGCTTTCCGGCCGGACAAGATGAACTATGAACTGCTGGGCGTCGGAAAATGCAGGCATATGCACTGGCACCTGTTCCCCCGCAGGCAGGGAGACACGCCGAAGCCCGGTCCGGTGTGGCGGGTAACGGATATGAATGACGAGTGCTGGCGGCCTTCCCCGGAAAAGCTGGAGGAACTGAAGCAGAAGCTGAACCGGGAACTGGATAAACTGCTCTGACAAACCACCGAAGGGACGGAGAATTCCTATGGATTACGGAATACTGACGGAACAGGCGAAGGAGATCCTGGAGGCGGAACCCTGGTATGCGGCGGCGATGAGCAATCTTTCCGCCCTGCTGATGACTTCCATGGACAGGCTGAACTGGGCCGGGTTTTACCTGGTGCGGGATAACAGGCTGGTTGTCGGGCCGTTCCAGGGGAAGCCGGCCTGCATTCACATTCCCGTGGGAAAAGGCGTATGCGGTACCGCTGTCCTGCGGGACGAAACACAGCTGGTTCCGGACGTCCACCTGTTTCCGGGCCATATTGCCTGCGACGGCGAATCGGAATCGGAGATTGTGATCCCGATCCATCATGACGGAAAAATCGCCGCGGTGCTGGATATGGACAGCCCGGTGAAGAACCGCTTTTCCGCGGAGGACGCGGATGGCCTGACGGCGTTGGTGCGGCTGATGGAAGAGAAGATCCTCTGGTAAAAGAGTAAATGTGAGGGATATGTATGACACAGCAGGAGATCCTGGACGCCGCAATGCGGCAGTCCGCTGTTGACTGTTCCTGCT
>JAGAAC010000121.1 GCA_017615475.1 Clostridia bacterium | reverse complement strand
GCGTCGATATGGTCTTCCATATTGGCGTCGATAAAGTGCTTCGTACCGTGTTCGCTGTTCAGCAGCTTTTTGAAGGTGCCCTTGATGATGGATCCCATCAACTTCTGTCCGCCGGGGAATTTGCAGATGATCCGGCCGAAGGGCTTTGCGGCGCCCAGTTTTTTCAGGTAGGCGTCGTAGAAATACTGCATGCTGTCGGAACGAAAGTGCAGGTAATTTTCCAGCCTGTCCGAATCCAGGTAGTACTGCCCGTGGAAGTTCAGCGTCGCGTAATCCTTGGGATCGAGCACATAGTCGAGGTTTTTGATGCCGATTTCGCCGTACATCAGCTTGTACATCGTGTAGGTGTCCACCCGGCAGGGGGCGCCGCCACCGATGTTGTAGACGTGGCCCCAGAAGCTTTCCTCCAGGGATCCGTCCGCGTCGAAGGCGCACAGGTTCCGCATGGCTTTTCCGCTGTCCCGGTCGGAGCAGTATTCCAGCACGTTGTCCAGGCAGTTGTGGAACTGGATCGCGTCGTTGACCTCCGCCATGGCCGGGCCGATGATGCCCGTCTGCCGCAGGCTGACCCAGTATTTCAGCCCGGACTCGATCACATACCGTTCCGCCGCGACTTTGGAGACCGCATAATAGTCGAACATGCTGGGCTTGATGGGATCCCCGACCCGTCCCCAGTGGATCGGCGGCATCCGGTCGCCGGTTTCCGCAACCGTGCCGATATAGACGAACTTATAGGTGTCCTGTTTCCCCTGGGCATGGATCGCCTCAATCAGGTTCCGGACGGAACCGTAATTGTTCTGCATCGCTTTTTTCGGATGATAGTCCGCCTGGGGGGATACGAAGGCGGCGATATGCAGGCAGAGGTCGCTCAGCCGGACGCATTCGGCCACGTCGTCCTGATTCAGCAGGTCTCCGTATTTCACGGTCAGTCCCTGTTTCCCTTCGTGGGGATCGAACAGCTTATGGTTCTTTTCGCTGTTCCGCACCAGGATCACCAGGTTGTACAGTTTGCCAATATCGGGCAGCATGGCCTTGAAGCTTTCATATCCCATACCGCCGCCCGCACCGGTCATGAATACAGCAGGCTTGTTCATTGATTATTCTCCTTTCATTCCGAGCACTTCCGTCTTCTTTTCGATCACCGCTTTGCAGAGCAGGATGGAGTCCCCGATGGCGGCGTCGATGTCATCGTCCGTCACGCCCAGTTCCACGCACCCTTCCGACTTGTCGATAAAGAGCTCGGAACACATGATGTCCGCGAACTTCACCATGTGCAGGCCGCCCTGGATTCCCTTCTCCGCCTGTTCCTTCATGATCTTTTTGCAGCCGATGGCATACATCCACTTCGGAATCGTGATGATCTTTTTGTCCGGGCAGTCCAGGTATTTGTGGACGATCTTCAGCATTTCCTTCCAGGTCAGGTTATACCAGCCGACCGGATAGCACCTTCCGCCCCGGTTCCTCTCCAGGGCGCCGGCAATGGCCTGGCCCACCTGGTGAACGGTCACCATGGTTGATCCGCCGGTGGGGTACATGGTCACTTTCTTCATACTCATGACGTTTTCCACCAGGAACACCCACACGGGTTTGCGGCCCGGCTGCGTGCCGAAAATATACGGCAGTTCCAGGACCGCCACGTCCAGATCCCCTTCAAAGGACAGGGCCGCCTCTTCCTGGTCGATCCGGCTGCGGATGTAGGGATGGATCTCCGTCAGTTTCTTTTCCGGCCATTTCTTTGCCGCATAGGAGAAATAGGAGCCCAGGATCACGGCATGCTTTACGCCGCATTCCTTACAAAGCGCCAGCAGCCGTCTAACCGGATCGATGTTGTATTTCTTATAAAGATCATAGATCGGAGCCGGTCCTTCCACCCGTTCATCCACGCCTGCAGCGAAGACAAACCCCTCGCACCCGGTCAGATAGCCGCGGATTTCATCATCCGTCATCTCCAGATAATTGCCGTATTCAATCTTCATTTCCAGCGGCAGCACCGCACCTGTGGGAAGGGGCGGTAACGCGATCGAGCTGACCTCATGCCCCCGGCTGATGAGTTCCTTTGCGGCTTCGCTGCCCAGCAATCCTGTGCCGCCGATCATAAACACTTTCATTGTCTGATTCCTCCGTGATTGGATTCACAGATCACCTCTGCAAGGACAGTATAGCTTTTCCCCTTCCCAATGTATTACATATATGTCGTATTCTGCTGATATTTGTCGCCTGTTTATAATTGCCATGACAAATTTCCGTCATGGCAATGAAATGGATCAGATTGTGTAGGTTTTTGTTCCGGGCTCCTGGATCTGTGCACTTCCATCCGGCAGGCACACGGTAGCTGTGCAATTTGCTGGAACGGTCACAGTAAAAACGATGTGTTTATCTTTCTTCTGCCAGCCGCTTTCGATCCGGCCGTATATGCTGTCGTAACCTGCTTCTGCATGGTCAAGATGTCCGCCGGGCCGCGGAGCGATTGTGAAATGGTTTTCACCGTCCATCCGGATGCCGCAGCAGGTGTCAAACAGCCACTCACAGACAGCCCCCTTGGAATAGTGGTTCAGGGAACAGATGCCGCTGTCGGATTTCGGCCCTTCCCATCCTTCCCAGATCGTCATGGCCCCGCTTTTCGGCATAGACAGCCATCCGGGGATCTCCTCGTTTTCCAGCAGGCGGTAAGCGTATTCGATATCCAGATCCGCCAGCACATAGAGAATCATCGGAGTAGACAGGAATCCTGTTCCCAGCCGCCAGCCGTAGTTGTCCAGCGCCTTGATCAGTCGTTCCTTCGCGAAAGTAGTCTGCTTTTCATTCAGCAGCTTCATATACAGCGGGCGCACCAGCTTCGCCTGACGGTCTGTGTCAATGGAAAACCGGGGTTTTTCGACCATTTCCTGATAGGCCTTCTTCGCGCCTTCCGAATACTCACGGAGCATTTGCACCGGCTCAGTCTTCCCGAGGATCTCACAAATTTCCGCCATGATTCCGAGTACCCAGGCAGTATAGGCGGTGGATTCCTCCGGATGCGGCACTGCGAAATCCGTCCAGACGAACGCTTTCACATCGTTCGGTTCCGCCCACTCACCATAGGACTGACCGGCGTTGACTGCATATTTCCGGCTCGCGTGTGAGATGCCCAACGGTTTCGCGTACACCCCGCCCGGTTTTCCGCAGCGGGAGATCATGAACTTCGCGTAACGCAGCATGTTGTCATAGTTGTCTTCCAGGATGCGCTTGTCCCCGTATTTCCGCCAGAATCGGTACGGCATCAGGATGCCGACATCCGCCCAGCCCACGGAACCGTTCATGGTGTTCATAAACCAGTCTTCATTGGCAAAAGGCGCAATTTGCGGCAGCTTGCCGTTTTTCCACTGCCGGTCAAATACATCCCGCAGGTGTTTCCGGGCGAAAGCCGCATAGTCCGCCAGATAACTGGCCGTGCCGAAGAAGACTTGGCTGTCACCGGTCCATCCCATCCTCTCCCGGGTGGGACAGTCCGAGGGAATATCCGTGGAATTGGATTTCAAAGACCATTCCGTTGCTTTATAAAACTGATTTATCAGCGGATTGGAACAGGCAAAGGACGAGGTGAACGGGAAATCGGAATACAGAGCGATCTGGGTAAAGTCTTCCAATTTGTACGGGATATCCGTTTCGACCAGGGCGTACTGAAACCCACCGTAGAAGAATTTCGACTTGTATTCGTTGAGTCCGTCTTTACAGGTATAGGTGAATTCCTGCAGCGGGGACAGTTTTCCTTTATGCATGCACTGGATGTTTTTCTGGGTGAATTCGCCCGCGTCGTCCAGCATTTCGCCCAGGCGGATATGAATGGTCTGGCCTTTCTTCGCATTCAGCCGGAAGGCCAGGTATCCGCATAAATTCTGCGGGAACTTCAGAACCGTTTTCCCGGAGGGCGTTGTAATCTTTTCCACCGGCTTAAAATGCTCATGTTCTGTCACAAACACATTATTGGATGCAGTCAGCGGTACGCTGAACGGACTGAGCTTCGCCTTTCCGGAATAGGTCGGAAGCATATTGGCATCAACAATTTCGCCATCCTCGTTATCCGCAAAACGGATCGGGCCGTCATTGGACCACTGCCAGCTGCCGTCCGTGATAATCACCTGTTCCGCGCCGTTCTGGTCAATAATCTCAAGCTGCGCGATCAGGCGCGTCACAGAACCGTAAGTGCAGGTGCGGCCCTTCGCGCCGCTGGACCCGCGGTACCAGCCGTCTGCCTGTTCCACCGTCAACGCATTTTCTCCGTTCCGGATCAGTTCCGTCACATCGTAGGCCTGATACTGAACACGCTTACGGTAGTCCGTGGAGCCGGGAGCCAGGATAAAGTTTCCAACCCGTTCCCCGTTGATCCGCGCTTCGTATTCTCCGCAGGCGGAAATATACAGACGGGCCGTCACCGCACTGCGGGATGTGAAAGTTTTCCGGAAGCAGTCCACCGGATAGCGTTCCTTTTTCTTTGGTGAATAATCACCCGTGATCCATTGGGCTTTCCAGTCCGAAATACCCATCTCAAAGAAAGCTTCGCTCCACTCTCCGGGCTGATCGTTCTCATCCCACAGACGTATCTTCCAGTTTACCCGTTCCCGGTCAGAAAGTGTCTCCGGATAATCCGCATGCATGAAGGAACTACCGACTTTTCCGCTGTCCCATTTTTCCGTAATAATCTGCCAGGCAGTCTGCTTTACTCCTCCATCGCAGATCCACATCAGTCGGGGATGCTGAATATCAATCCCGACAGGATTGACCAGATATTCTGTCCGCAGGTTGATTGCTCTCATCGTGCTCCCTCCGCTTCTTCAGTCAGTTTCTTCGCAAGCCGGAACACCCGTGTGCCGTTGATCATCAATTGCCGGCGGGTCACTGTTCCGTCTTTCATTCCATCCAGCATCGCCTTCAGATCGCCCGGTCCGCCCGGCATGACCAGATCACCCCCGGCGGCTGCGATTCTCGCAGCATTCGTTACAGGATACTTTTTTTTGCCTGAATTAAGGGCAGCAACGAGCCAGTCGGTCATGACAATCCCCTTGAATCCAAACTCTGCCCGCAGAATGTCTTCAATCAGGTCACGGCGTTCAGCTGTGTGGATGCCATTCAGCAGGTTATAGGAAGTCATCAGCGCGTGCGGCTGGCTTTCCTTCACAGCGATTTCAAAGCCGCGCAGGTAGATTTCGCGCATCGCTCGCTCGCTGACCTGGCTGTTGCTGCCATAGCGATTAGTTTCCTGGTTGTTGGCAGCAAAGTGCTTGATCGTCGTTCCTCGTCCGGGATGTTTCTGCACGCCGTGGGTCACAGCAGCCGCAAAACGCCCGGAAATCAGCGGATCCTCGGAATAATATTCGTAGTTTCGCCCGCAGCGGATATCCCGGTGGATATTGAGCGCCGGGGCCAACCAGAGATGTACCCCGAAACGCTCCATTTCATTCCCGACCAGATCACCGCACTGTTCCGCAAAATGCAGGTTCCAGCTCTGTGCCAGCGCGGTACCGATCGGGATCGCGCTGCAGTTTTGCTCCAGGATTTCACCCGTGATCTTTTTATTCTTTTCCAGAAGCTTCATCACAAATGCTGCGGGTGCCGGCATCAGTTCCATGACGCTTTCCGGCATATCGCTGCCGAGTCCGTGCACGCCGTTTTCATCCCGGGTATATTGCCGGCTTAGGCGCAGCCCTGCCGGTCCGTCCGCCATGACCAGTGCCGGGATCCCTTTCTCTTTCAGGCTGTATGCAGTTTCTCCCGCAGATCCGGCTACTGACTGGCCAGCCGCGCCGATAACGCTTCCGGAGCCCTTGCGTTTGAACGCACCGATATTCATCAGGCAAAGTTCTTCGTCGTTCAGTTCCTCAATAAGGGGATCCGTCGCCTCATGAAGTGTATAATCCACTTTTTCAGTGTCAAACGCAGAAGCATTGACCAGGATCACTGGCAGTGTTCCGTTTTCCTCTTTTTGTCGCGGTTCCGGTTTCCAGTCAGACTGCTCCGGTTTGCCAAGGCAATTTTTGACCTGCCTGATAACTGCTTCTGCGTCCAGCTGCACTATGGCCGCCGACTGCGTGTTCCGACTGGATGTGCCGAGGCGCAGAATATAATCTCCGGGTTCAAGAATCCACGCCGCGCGTTCCGGATCATAGGAAACAAGATCCCGCATGTCGAATGTCAGCGTCAGTTCTTGCTCTTCTCCCGGCTTTAGTTCATTTGTTTTTTCAAACGCCGCCAGGACCTGATAGGACTTGTCCAGTTTTCCCCGGGGCTGCGAAACATAAAGCTGCAGAACTTCTTTTCCACGGCAATCTCCTGTGTTTTTCACCGGAACACTGAGCCTGATCCTGCCGTTCTCCCCGAAAACCTCCGCTTCGCCAAGTCTAAAGCGGGTATAGCTCAATCCATAGCCAAAGGGAAACAGCGGTTCTTTCTCTATGCTGTCAAAATACCGGTAACCAACATAGATCCCTTCGGTATAATGCGTATCATACCGGTCGCCGAAATCGCCGATCGCCGGATGATCCTCCCAGGCAAACCAGGTTGTGGTCAGCTTACCGGAAGGGGTGCTCTTTCCCAGAATCACATCGGCCAGAATGTTCCCTGTCTCTCCGCCCAACTGGCTGAGCAGCAGGATATTCCGGACTTCCATCACCGGAGACAGGTCAATCACGCCACCCACATTCAGCACCAGCAGAAACTTTCTGTACTTCCGGTTCAGTGCGAGGATGTCGCGCTTTTCTGTTTCGGTCAGCAAAATATCCCCCGGAACAGGTTTGCGGTCTGAGCCTTCTCCGGAGATCCTCGCCAGGACATAAACGGCTGCGTCGCCTTCGGCATCCAACGAAAGGTCATACTCCGGTTCCGGCATCACAGCGCCCATACTGTCCAGAATCGCCAGCGTGCCGCGTTTCAGCGCCGAACGCTTCAGTTCCCGGATAAAGCGTTTCTTTGCTTCCGGCCGGATTTCCCCGTACTGATCTATCCAGGCCTTGCTGGTAATCCGGAATCCGGCTGTCTCAAGACCTGCTTCGACTGTAACAAAAGTGCGGGAGTTGACTTCGCCGGAACCTGTACCGCCCTTTACGGTCTGGCGTGCTCCGCTGCCATATAGTGCCAGGATGCAGGGGGCATCCAGCGGGAATGTGCCATCGGACTTCAGCAGAACAGTGCACTCCGCGCCGAACCGTCTCAGAATCTCATTGTGTTCTCTTTCGTATTCGTACATGTCTTTCTCCCGGATTAAGCTTCCGTTTTTTCGTGCCGCGCCTTAATCTCGGCTTGTTCATTCGCAATATTCTTTTCCACGTTCAGGAACTTCAGGATAACAACGAGAATAATGCCTGTAAAAACTTCCAAACCAACAAACGCAAAGGAAATCACCCAGTTTACGCCGACAGGCTGTTGCATCGCCACGGTCAGCACGCCGTCCGCGGCAGGCTTCAGGCTTTCAAGAGCCACCTGAGCTGTCCAGCCATTGGCGGCCAGTGTCGTTGCGGCCTCTGATACACTACCCGCTGTAATCGGAGCAATGTATCCGGTCCCGGCTAACAGGGAATTGAATACTCCGGTCATAATTCCGACCATGGCAACCGCGATAATGTTGTATATACTCATGGCCGCGCCATCCATGCGGATATTTTTCCGCCATTCCAGATGATCCAGGCAGTCCGCAAAGAGCGCCATGAAAACATACGCACAGGGCAGACCGCCGATGTTCTTGATAAACTGACCGATCAGCACAATAACCAGACTCGTCGGGAACAACCAGCAAATCAGACTTCCGACAGCATACAGTACAAATCCGAACATGGTCACATTTCGCTTACCGAATTTCTTTGCCAGCGGCCAAACCGCAAAAATCCCGATACCCATGGGAATGCCGCCGATGACAGAAACCAGCATCTGAGTAATTCCGTCGTTGTATGTGCCCAGAACATAATTGCAGTAATAAACCAGTCCCAGGTTTTTCATTGTCATTCCGACGGTATAGACGAAGAAATAGATGTACATCAGAATCATGTACTTATCTGTGAAGAGAATCTTCATCTGTTTCAGGAAAGGAATCCTGCTTTGCCCATTCTCCTCTTTCGTGCTTTCTTCCGTCACTCTTTCCTTGGTGAAGTAGTATTCCAGCAGGGTCAGAGGCAGTGCGATAATGGAAATGATGGACATCAGCGTAATCCATTTGGATTTATCCACTCCGATCATCGGCATGATCACCATGGGAAATACCAGTGCAACCAGTATGCCGCTCATCATGATCGTGGTAATCTGATTGAACACGCTCAACCCGCCGCGCGCCGTGCCATCCCGGGTGGAGAGCGGAACCATAAGGCTGTGGCTCATACTGAAGATCGTATATGCAAAAGAGTAGAAGAGATTATACGAGATCATAACCCAGATTGCTTTGACGGTATCGCTGTTCTCGGGAACCGTGAACAGCAGAATACCCGTCAGTGGCACCAGGAATGCTGACAGCAGCAGCCACGGCCGTGCCTTGCCCTGTTTGGTATGCGTGCGGTCAATCACCTGGCCCATCAGAATGTTGGTGACGGCGTCGATCACCTTGGACACGATCGGAAAGACAGTCAGGAAGATCCCGCCCCACAGCGGGGTCAGATTCAGAACGTCTGTATAATAGACATTCAGATAGGTTGCCAGGACGGCGTTCAACAGCAGGGCTCCTGCCGGCCCAAGCAGATAACCCAGCCACTTTTCAGATTTCGTGACAGTATCGCTCTTAATACGGCTGTTGAAAATCGGGGCGGAAAGCTTTTCCATAAAGGTGACTCCTTTCGCGGTCGGATGGGACAGGGGGCTTTTCTCGGTTCTGTTGATTTGATTATATCAGGTTTCAAGGAGTATGGTCTTGCAGATTTGTCTCTTTATTCGAATATCTGTCGCAAAAAGAAGATTCCTTCCTGCGCCTGTCAGGAAGGAATCTGTATTCGGTTTATTGCTCATTCACCAGAACGATCACAGCGTTCTGCAGGAAGGATGCGGGAACCGCGGAACCGTACTCGGCAATGACATCGTTGATGTTGGAAACATAGTTCGTGTCTTCCAAGGCCAGGTCGCCGTTGGCAATATAGGGAAGCGGTTCGCCATTCACGGTAAGCACCTGACCATTGGCTACTGTAACGGTTTCACCGTTCAGGGTCACTTCCGCATGATTGTTTCTGCATCCCGAGAAGGCCACATCACCGGGAGTGGCAAAGATCAGCTGAACAATACAGTAAGGAACATTGGTGCTGCCGATGACCTGACCGACATACACTTCACCCTGCTCCGGATCCAGCTGGAAATCTGTGTTGATATCCGCTTTTAGGGTATTGTTCTCAGCGACCTGATAACGCTGGGAACCGGTAAGGCCGCCGACAGATACTGTAGCCGCGCCGACAGGTTTCACCACGCGTATATTCATCGTGCCGGTATATGTGCCGTTGGTCTGGGTAGTATTGGTTCCACCCATGCCGCCCACGTTCACAACCAGCTCGGTATCCGTCACTGCCTGGCTCTTGTCCTCGATGTTGACATTCAGTTCATAGGTGGCGCTGTTTGCGTCCATAAAGGCGTAGCCTTCTCCCAGCATGGATCCGATGTAATATTCACCGCCGTGGGAACGGACAGGTTCGCCGTTCAGGGTAATCTTTGCGTCCGTAACGCTGCATCCTGTAATAATATCGCTCCATCCGCCTGCCACCAGGCCGCTGGCCGCCGCCCAGGCACTCGTCCGGCTCTGGGCGTTGGGATCGCTGGCTGTGACTGTAACAGAGGGTTCGATAACCGTGATATTACTTAGAGTGCTTCCGATATCAAAGCCGACCACAACCGCGGCGTACGGTGTAGCATCCCCGTCAGAAGTCACGTTGACAACAGGCTTATCAATCACAAGGTCCCGAATTTCCGCCTTGGCCATTGCGCCGAAGAAAGCGGCTTCACTGCCGGAATATGTGCCGTCGTCGCGCCATACGGCATTTTCCGTACCTTCCATGGCTGCCACGTCCGCCAGCCAGTTCCCGATGTTCAGTCCGCTGATGGTATGGTATTTCCCATCCAGTGTACCGCGGAAGGCATAGGTCCAGTAAGGCGCGTTCACAGTCTCATAGTTGGAGAAATACATACCCACAGGTATCCACTGTGCGCCGGAAAGATCGATATCTTCTGCCAGCACATAATAGCCGTAGAGGTCTTCACTCATCGCCTGCAGCTCTTCAGCGTTATGGATCTCAACCGGTTCCGCCCAGCGGGCGTAAACGGTAACTGTATTTCCCTCAGTGCTCTCAAGGCTGTCGATGGCTATACCCGCACCGCCGTACAAACTCGAGGCGCCGGCAGGAACTTCATAGGGAGAAACGCCAAGGATCAGGTCCTCTTTGATGACGTTGGGACGGGTCTGCCAGCCCGCAAAGCGGAATCCTTCCTTTACTGGTATTTCCACTTCAGGCAGGGCGGAAGCGTCTGTCGTTTCCGCAGTCGCTAAAACGGTTCCATCGCTGTCCAAATACTGAACAGTCCAGGTGACAGCCTCTCCGGAAGCAGTTTCAGCAGAGGTTGTTTCGCCCACTTCCAGCTTCGGATGACATACCGTCTGCGTATTGGGATCCTTAACCTCGCAGCTCCAAGCGCCATCCGCCAGCATGACAGAGATGTCCTCGCCGCCTTCGGAATGCAGGACCAGCTCCTTGTCGCCGACGCGTTCCCAGGTGCCGGACGCATTAACGATACCCGCGTATTCCTCGCTGTAGTCATAGGCAACGGTAAAGGTTCCGTCCGCATTGATTACCACATGGCAGCCCAGCCAGAAGTCAGCCAGGTCATACAGTTCCATGCCGGTCTCAGGGCTGACAGCAGGCGCAGCAACCTCTGCGGCGGGCACTTCCAGTTTCGGGTGGCAGACAGTCTGCGTGTTCGGATCCTTCAGCTCGCAGCTCCAGACGTTGTCCGCCAGGGTCACGGTGATTGCGTCACCGCTGACAGGCATCAGTGTCAGTTCAGTATTTGAAACCCGCTCCCAGGTTCCGGTAATGGATTCAATCCCTTCATATCCGGCGCCGTAGTCAAAGGCGACCGAGAAAGTATTGTCTGCGTTTACATACACATGGCAGCCCAGCCAGAAGTCTGCCAGGTCGTACAGCTCCATACCGGTCTCGGGGCTGACAGCAGGCGCAGCAGCCTCTGCGGCGGGCACTTCCAGTTTCGGATGGCAGACAGTTTGCGTGTTCGGATCCTTCAGCTCGCAGCACCAGACGTTGTCCGCCAGGGTCACAGTGATCGTGTCACCGCTGTCAGTAGTCAGGGCCAGTTCAGTATCGGAAACTCGCTCCCAGGTTCCGGTGATGGATTCAATCCCTTCATATCCGGCGCCATAGTCAAAGGCGACCGAGAAAGTATTGTCCGCATTTATATACACGTGGCAGCCCAGCCAGAAGTCAGCAAGGTCATACAGTTCCATACCTGTTTCGGGGCTGACAGTCGCGGGAACCTCTTCTGCTGTACCGGCTTCTGCCTTGGGATGGCACGCGGTATGGGTATTGGTCTCGATAATCTCACAGCTCCATACGCCTTCGTCCAGCGTCACGGGAATGGGATCGCCGCTTTCAGGCTTCAGGTTCATCTCCGTTTCGGATACCTGTTCCCATGTTCCGGCCATGGCTTCGATACCGTTGCTGTCTCCGCCGTAATCGAAGGTTACTTTGAAGGTGTTGTCTTCGTTCAGGTAAACGTGGCATCCCAGCCAGCCGTCCGCAAGATCGTAGAGTTCCATGCCGTTTGAAGCGGTTTCTTTCACTGCCTCATCCGGTTGCGCCTCCTTCACGGGATAAGCAAGGTCTGTGTTGACCCACATCGCCGCGCTGTTGGCCTGGGTGTACAGGATATTATGGCAGGCCTCGCGCATAGCAATCTGCGCCGTATTGCTGGAGGAGTCCAGCGAGGCTCCCATGAGGCAGAGCATCATATCGTTGCCGGAGCGGATCGCAAGATTAGGATCCATCCAGTCGATATTCGCCATGGCGGAGTCGGTAACGACCATGCCGGTAAATCCCCACTCCCCGCGCAGCACGTCCGTGATCAGCGCGCGTGATGCGCCGGCCCAGACCGTGCCCAGATAGCTGTAACTGGACATGATCGCTGTCGTCTTTCCTTCTTTTACCGTAATTTCAAACGGTTTGAGATAAATTTCACGCATCGCCTGCTCATTGGTCCAGACGGAGAGATGCAGGCGGTTCTCATCCTGATCATTCAGCACAAAGTGTTTTGCGTACATATATACGCCTTCACTTGCCGCTCCGCGCACCTGGGCAGCGCCTAATTTACCGGATAGCAGGCCGTCTTCGGAATAGTACTCAAAGTTCCGGCCAGAGAAGGGTGTACGATGGATGTTCATTCCAGGCGCGTACAGACCCGCCACACCGTTGGCCTTCGCTTCCGCGGCATAAACCCTGCCGAATTCCTCCAGCAGTGCCGTGTTCCAGGTGGAACCGATCACAACCTCGCTGGGGAACGAAACGCCGCGGAGGGAACTGATCAGGGAATTAAGACCTGCCGGGCCGTCGATATCCGCTGTCGCGGGTTTTCCAACGTTTTCCACAGCCGGCGTCGACCAGCCGCCGTTCAGGATCATATTGGCCATATCCTCGACGTTCAGCTGCTGCAGGAGCAGCTCCCACTTGGGATCGTCCCACGCAAGCCCTGTCATGTCGCTCATCTTCAGGCCGTTGTCCGCAAAGGTAATTTCTGGATCGTCCTCACTCACCGTGTAAGGTACCTTATTGGTGAACGCATCCGCAACGGCAGCCGAAGCCTCCTTGGTTTCCGTACGTGTCTGCGGTACGGTTCCTGTCCAGTCGGACCGGGAAACATAGGTTTCAATCTGGCCGTTCTCCACATCGGCAAAACGGGTAACTGCTGCGTTCCGGTCCGTGGAGCGCGGATTGTTCGTATCGTACACAACCGTACTCTCAACTGTATATTCACGGCTCTCAATGACTTCGTGGGCGTTGCGCATCAGCTTGATCTCATACCGGCCCGCTTCAAGCACATAACATCCGGCGCCTTTGCTGTCAAATGATGCCATCTCCTCAGCAGGGAAAGAAATCGTCAAAACCTCAGATTCACCGGGCTGCAGAAGACCGGTTTTGGAAAAACCGGCCAGCACCACATGGGCTTTTTCAATTCCACCCGGAGTGTATGGCGCGGTGTAGTAAACCTGTGCCACATCCTTGCCGGCCGCGTCACCGGTGTTGGTGACCTTTACCTGCATGATGATAACGCCCGCTTCCGCGGAATATGATTCGATATTCTGCTCAAAAGAGGTATAGCTGAGGCCATAGCCAAACGGATACTGCACCGCAGCCGCATAATCGATCATGCCATCCGCGGCAGCCGTTTCATAATAACGGTATCCAACATAAATCCCCTCGGCATACTCCACATAGTTTCTGCCGTTCAGATTACTGTAGCTAAAATCCCCGGCATTCCAGTAGGCTGGAGATGAAGTGAGATCATAAGCATAAGTATCGGTCAGGCGTCCGGATGGATTGACTTCACCGGTCAGCACTTTACCAACCGCGTTGAAGCCGACTGTTCCGGGACTTCCGATCCACAAACAGGCGTCAACGTTTTCTGCAAAGCCCAGTTCTATAACATTGGATGCATTGATCAGAATGATGACCTTAGCAAAGCCCTGATCCCTCACCAGTGCCAGAAGGTCTTCTTCATCCTGTGTCAGTTCCAGATAATGACGGCCGTCATCCGTGGAGGACAGTCCTTTGGCATACATATCCATAGGAAGGTCGCCGCCTTCCCCGCCAATGCGGGAGATCACGATAACAGCTGTATCTGAGTACTCCTTTGCACCGGCAAGAATATCCTCCGGGTAACTGCTTGCCGAAACCTCTGCAGGTGTGAAATCAGATCCGGAAAAACCGCTCTGCTGCGCACGGCTTACTCCGGATTCACGGTAAAACTGTACAAGTTCCTCATTAACCATCAGGCCTGCATTCTGTAAACCGGTAACTGCATCTACATTGGAGGAAGTGTCACCGGCCCCGGAACCGGTACCGCCATAGATCGGATCAATCGAGGCATAACCAAAGAGATTGACCTTGGCTCCGGCCGCCAGAGGGAGTGCATTGTTTTCATTACGAAGCAATACAATCCCTTCGCTTTCCAGTTCTTCAGCCATCCGCAGACTCTGTGCGGTGGCATCTTCCGTGCTGAGAATAACATGATTATCAGCAACAGGTTTTGATTCTTCTGCACGGGCTGACAGAGTGATTGCGCTGAACGGAATGTTTAATGTCAGAGCGGCAGTTAGCAGCAGTGCAATAAACATCAGCCTTCCCCGATTGTCTTTTTTCATGAATTTTTTCCTCCTTTTATGTGCTTTGAACGATTCTAATTCCATAGTCATTCTAACAAATCCACTTTGCTCTGTATTGCATATCTGTCGCAATTGCTTTATAATTGTCACATGTTTGGGAGGTGTTTCATGAAAAAAGAAGATCTGGTCTATTTATGTACAATTGTCGGAAATCTGTCCGGCATTCCGGTCAGGCTGTATAAAGAAGATCGGCTGAGCTTCTATCACAGCATTGTAACGCTCCCGGCAGATCCAATCCTGCTGGAGCATAATGAAATATCAGTACCGAATGACCATATTCGTTTTTATGTTACGTCAAATTTCTTCTATTACGGTGAAGTCATTGGCGGCGCATACAGGATCGTGATCGGTCCAAGCAGACAGGCAGCGGCACAGGATCAGGAGCTGAAGGATATGGCCTTCCAACTGAACCTGGCTCCGGACGATGTTCCCGATTTTCTTTCCGGTATGAAACAGATCATTCGGCTTCCCCTTGAAAGCATGATGCAGATGATGTGCGCCATCAATTTTATGGTGAACCACGAAAAGATTACCCTGAACGACCTGATCGGAGGGGAAAACCAGTTTGGACTGGAAGAAAAGCGCTCTGAAAAGCGTATTTCCGAAAAAGAAACGCCACCGGAAGAACTACACAATACACTTGCAATTGAGCAGACGATCATGAACATCATCCGAAAAGGCGACGTCGCCGCTCTGGAGGCTTTCGCCCAGGATGCTCCTGCTGTGCGCCCTGGTATGATGGCCAGGGAACAGCTTCGTCAGGTCAAAAACACCTTCATTGTCACAACAGCGGAAGCAAGTCGCGCAGCAATCCGCGGCGGAATGGATGTGGAGGACGCGCTTACATCCAGTGATGCGTATATTCAGGAATGTGAAATGATGACAGACGGAAGTCAGATCACCAAACTTCAATACGATATGATCCTGTTTTACACGCAGCAAGTGCAGCGGATCCGCCATGCAAACTATGCCTCGGAATTAGTAAAGAATGTCGCGAACTATATTCAGCATCATCTGTCAGAAACAATCACAACCGAGCAGATCGCTGACCATCTGTTCCTGAGCCGTCAGCACTTGTCCCGCAAATTTACGCAGGAAGCAGGCGTTCCGCTGGCTGCCTTTGTACGCAACGAAAAAATAGAAGAAGGCAAGCGCCTCCTCCGATATACAGACAGATCCGCATCTGTCATTGCCGCTTATCTTGGGTTTTCCAGCCAGGGTCATTTTTCGAAAGTCTTCAAAGAAACTACTGGGATGACACCAGGTGAGTATCGTGAAAAGAAACGCAGGTAATAATTAAGTCGTCATAATAAGTTGTGTTTCTCCATATCTGTTAAGTCGTTGATAGTCGTGTATCGATTATGATATT
>JAGAAC010000120.1 GCA_017615475.1 Clostridia bacterium | reverse complement strand
CTGCTGACCGAAACGGAAAAGCGCGATATCCTGGCGCTTGAACGGAAACATTCCAAATTCCTGCTGGTACTGAATGTGGGCGGTGTCATTGATCTTTCTCCGGTGATGGAAGTCAGGAATATCCTGCTGCTGAGCCAGCTGGGCAGCGAGACCGGCAATATCCTGGCGGACATTATTCTGGGGAAGAGCACACCTTCCGGGAAATTAGCCTCGACCTGGTTCTCCTGGGAAAATCATCCGGCTGTCGGCAGCTTTGGGGATAAATACGACACAGACTATACTGAAGGCATCTATGTTGGCTACCGTTATTTTGACAGCACAGCAAAAGAACCTTTATTCCCCTTTGGCTTCGGACTGAGTTATACCCGCTTTGAAATAAATGAAGGTAAAACAGAGGAAGAAGCCGGAAAGATCTGTGTCGGTGTGACTGTGAAAAACACCGGTACACGGAACGGAAAAGAGACCGTACAGCTTTATGTTTCCCAGCCCTGCGGAAAACTGAACAAGCCCTATCAGGTACTGGCAGCCTTTGAAAAGACGGATGAACTGAAACCGGATGAAACGCAGGAACTGACGCTTACCTTTGACCTGAGCGATCTGGCTTCCTACGATTCCGGCCGCGCATCATGGATCCTGGAATCTGGGGACTATGTACTGCGCCTCGGCACCTCAAGTCGCAGCACAAAGGCGATCGGTATTCTCCGCCTGGACGGTGAAGCCGTCGTCAGGCTGACAAAAAACTGTCTGGGGAAGTCGGATCGGAAGGACTGGAAGCCGGAACGCCTGCCGCAGGATATAGCTGATTCATTGCCGGTTTTACCGGTCAGTGCGTCTGCTTTTGAAACAGAGATTGTGGAATACCCACTTTCTGAAGAAGTTGATCCCCTAATTGAATCCCTGAGTGATGAAGAACTCTGCCTGATGAATATTGGCGCATTCAAACGAAAGGGTTCGGGAAGCGTGATCGGCGCTGCGGGTCAGTCTGTCGCCGGTTCTGCGGGAGAGACTGTCAACTGCCTGAAGGGAAAAGGTATCCCGGCTCTTGTTATGGCAGACGGACCTGCAGGTCTGCGCCTGAGTCGGCAGTATACCCGCGATGACAGCGGGGTACACGGGATAGGCAGCGATATGCCGGAGAGTGTCATGGAACTGATGCCGGCACCCGCCGCATTCTTTATGAAACACCTTTCCGGAAACAGAAATACCGAAGGCGAGATCCATGAACAGAACTGCAGCGCGATTCCGATCGGCACAGCACTGGCGCAAAGCTGGAACCTTCGGTTTGCCGAACAGTGCGGCGACCTGGTCGGTGATGAGATGGAACGCTTCGGTATCCATCTCTGGCTGGCTCCGGCGCTCAATATCCATCGGGATATCCGCTGCGGACGAAACTATGAATACTATTCCGAAGATCCGTTCCTTTCCGGACACTTTGCGGCAGCCGTTACCCGTGGTGTGCAGAAGCATCCAGGCTGCGGAACGACAATCAAGCATTTTGCTGCCAACAACCAGGAAACAAACCGCTACGGAAGCAACAGTATTGTCAGTGAACGGGCTATGCGTGAAATCTATCTGCGCGGGTTTGAGATTGCTGTCCGGGAAAGCCAGCCCTACGCGCTGATGACCTCCTATAACCTGCTGAACGGCATCCATACATCTGAACGTCGCGACCTGATCGAGGATACGCTGCGTGCTGAGTTCGGGTTCAAAGGCATTGTGATGACAGACTGGATTGTCGCGGCCCTGAACGCCGGGAAAAAGAAATATCCCGCTCCAAATGCTGCGAGGATTGCCGCCGCAGGAAGCGATCTGGTGATGCCGGGCGGATCGGGTGACCTGAAAGCCATGCAGAAAGGCATGAAAGACGGCACTGTGTCCCGTCGGCAATTGTTGATCAACGCTACGCGTGTGTATCGGCTTGCAAAAAAACTATCTAAAAGCAGAGAAAGTGAGGGCGCGAAATGAAAGCGATCAACCTAAGGACTGAATACCTTACAGACCCCATCGGTATCGACATTTGCAATCCGCGCCTGATGTGGATCTGTGAAGGAGGAACAAAGCAGACTGCCTACCAGATCGTTACTGAGAAATGGGACAGCGGCAAGGTTGCTTCATCCTCTATGCATGCTGACTATCCCAAAGCGCTTGCGGATCGGGAGCGGGTGAATTGGAAAATTCGCCTGTGGGACGAAAACGACGAAGCGGGAGCGTGGAGCGAAGCGTTCTTTGAAATGGGCATTTCGGACTGGAAAGCCCAATGGATCACTGGCGATTATTTTCCAAAGAAGAAGGAACGCTATCCGGTGGACTGCTTTCGGAGAACGTTTACGTCCCTGAATGCTGTAACTGCCCGTCTGTATATCTCCGCCTGCGGTGAATATGAAGCCCGGATCAATGGGAAACGTGTCGGCAACTTTATCCTTGCTCCCGGCTCTACGGATTATCATAAGCGTATCCAGTACCAGGCATATGATGTGACTGAACTGATCCGTACTGGGGAAAACACAATTACGGTGGAACTGGCAGACGGCTGGTATCGCGGTTCCAGCGGAGCCAAAGGCCGCACATGCACTTACGGCACTGTTACCCGCCTGATCGCACAACTGGAGATCATTGATCAGACAGGAAGCGAACAGGTCATCGTGACCGATGACAGCTGGCAGTGGAGCAATGACGGTCCGATCCGTTTTGCGGATAATGAAGACGGAGAGATCGTTGACGCGAACAAAGCCCCGTCTTATTCCGGAAAAGCCAGAGTGAGTTCCTTCCGCGTACCCCTGACGGCATCCAATAATGTGTTCGTGACGGAACATGAGCATTATCAGCCGATTGAAAAAATCAGCACGCCTTCCGGAAAAACCGTCCTGAAGTTCCCACAAAACCTGTGCGGCTATCTGTCTTTCCGGCTGAACGCAAAGAAAGGACAGACAATTCATATCCGGCTTGGGGAAATGCTGGATGATGCCGGGGAGTTTACGCAGAAAAACATCCAGTGCGTGACCAAAGGGAAAGCATCCCCGCTTCAGGAGTTCACCTATACCTGCAAAGATGGCCTAAATGAATACAAACCGAAGTTCTTCTACGGCGGGTACCAGTATGCGTTGATCGAGACGGATATCCTGTATGAACCGAATGATTTTGCTCAGATTGCGTTGTATTCGGATTTTCCGTTCACATCTTCTTTTTCCTGTTCCAATGCGCTGGTAAATCAGTTCTATAAGGCAACTGAATGGTCTTTGAAATCCAATTCGACGGATATTCCCTCCGACTGTCCTACTCGGGAACGAATGGGCTGGACTGGCGACAGTCAGGTTTTCTTTGGCACTGCCTGCTATCTGGCGGATTATGCTGCTTTTGCGCGCAAGCATCTGCGCGACGTGTTTGACAGGCAGTGGAAAAACGGTAAACTGCCGCAGATTGCGCCATATGCCAATGAGGACTGGTTCATGAACGTGATGAACGGTTCTGTAGGGTGGGCGGATGTCGGCATCCTGATGCCCTGGCGCTTCTGGCAGAAATACGGCGACAGACGGATTCTGGAAGACAACTTTGATAACATGCTGCGCTACGCAAAATTCATGATCTCCCGCTGCGGAAAATGGGGCGGTATCTATTCCAAACCGCTGAACATCTCCCGGGCGAACCGGAAGTACGCTGTGAATGCCGGCCAGTCCTACGGAGAATGGGCTGAACCAAAAGATGTAAAAGCCTTTATCTGGACTGATTTCGCCGTGCCGCATCCCGAGGAGTCTACTGCGTATACCGCATGGGTTCTTGGAATTATGGCGGAAATCTGTGAGATCCTCGGAAAACGCGATCCGATTCCGATGCTCATGGAATACTCGGAAGGCGCGAAACAGGCCTATCAGGAGATGGTTTCCACGGAGAAATTCTCCCTGGATACTGACCGCCAGGCTAAACTGGTACGCCCCCTGTATATGAACCTGTTGAATGAAGAGCAGAAGGAATTTGCGAAGAAACGGCTGATCCGGGCTCTTGAGAATTATGGCTGGCGGTTGGGAACCGGCTTCCTTTCCACGCCGCTGATCCTCTATGTACTTGCGGACATGGATATTGAGTACGCCTATCGTCTGCTTGAAAACGAGGAGATTCCCGGCTGGCTGTCCATGCCGAAGAGCGGTGCTATGACGATCTGGGAAGGATGGGAAGGACCAAAGTCAGACAGCGGCATCTGCTCCCTGAACCATTACTCCAAAGGCGCTGTCTGCGAATGGCTGTTTGACACCTGCTGCGGGATCCGGATGGACGGTGAGAATCATTTCCTGATTGCCCCGCGTCCCGGCGGACATCTGACTCAT
>JAGAAC010000119.1 GCA_017615475.1 Clostridia bacterium | reverse complement strand
GGTTCTGCGTTGATCCGAAGGAAAACCTCACCTGCGTCTATCTGACCACCAACCGTCCGGGCGAGCACTATCGTTTCATCCCGAAGCTCATGGCCTCCATGTATGCTTCCCTGGACTGATCTTCCGGAAATCAAACAGAAAACAGAGGAACAGAATTGATGGGAATCCTGATCTGCGGACTGAACGGGGCCGGAAAAAGCACCCTTGGCCGGATTCTTGCCGAACGGCTGGGATACCGTTTTATTGACAATGAAGATTTATACTTTCCAAAGGATGATCCGTCCTACCTCTTTTCAGCGCCCAGAAGCCATGAAGAGGTTGTCCGGCACCTGGAGGAACTCATCGAAAAAGACCGCCGGTTTGTGTTCGCGGCGGTCAAAGGAGATTACGGGGAAAAACTGCCGGCCTTCCTGGATCATATCGTGCTGATTGAAGTACCGAGGGAAATCCTGAGCCGAAGGGTAAGGAACCGTTCCCGGCAGAAATTCGGAAACCGGGTGCTGCCCGGCGGCGACCTGTATGAAAAGGAGCAAAGCTGGTACGCCCTGACGGACAGCCGTCCGGACGATTATGTGACGCGCTGGCTGGACATGGTCCGCTGCCCCGTCATCCGCATAGACGGCACCCTGCCCGTGGAGGAAAACCTCAGCAAACTCCTCTCTATTCTTGCCTGATCACAGAATCCGGTCAGGAAACGATGCGCCTTTTGACGCATCGTTTATTTATGTATTTCCTGTAATATTTTATGCTTTTATGTTAATATTCTGTAATATTTGGTTTACATTTTTGAAATAATGTGGTATGCTCTTGTTGTCAAAAAATGCCAGTTCTCAAAGGAGGCGACGCGACAAGATGAAAAAGCAGCTCATCAGCCTGCTTCTGGTTCTTGTGTTTCTGCTCTCTGTCTGTACCGTTTCCTATGCTGTGAAGCCCGCCACCCTTTCCCTCAAATCCACAGGCGACAATGTCAAGTCCCTGCAGAAATCCCTGATTTCCCTGGGATACCTGAAAGGCAAAGCGGACGGCGTATTCGGGCCCAAAACAGAGGATGCCGTTAAGCAGTTTCAGAAGGAAAACGATCTGACCGTGGACGGTCTCGCCGGTGCGGATACGCAGGGCGCCATCAGCGCAGTGCTGAAAAAGAAGAACAATTCCGGCACAAAGCAGGTCACACCGAAAACCACCCAGAAGTTCCCGTCCGTTCTGAATTCTCTCCTGCCGGAAATCGCTGCCGGCGCGCGGGATCCGGTGTTCGGCGGAGACTACTCCACCCTGTGCAACGGTTCTGTCGGCAACCGGGTTAAAACCCTCCAGACCATTCTCATCGCCATGGGATACCTTGGCGGCTCTGCTGACGGCATTTATGGAACCAACACCGAAAACGCCGTCCGCAAGTATCAGGAAGCCGCCGGCCTCAGTTCCACGGACGGCATCGCCGGGCCCCTGACGCTGGCCAGCCTGTACACCTATGCGACCGGTCCGGATTCCGGGCTCAGCCAGTACAAGTAATCATTTCTTACGTATTTCATCATTCCGCACGGACAGCATTCGTCCGTGCGGTCTTTCTGTATTCAGGCAGAGAATGACATCCCCGCAGGCTTCCGGAACACGGTTCCTGAATAAATAGACCCTGTTATTTTTCCGGATCGGCAGTGGTATCGCCGGTCTTTTTGTTATATGATAGAAAAAACCACGGAAAACGCATGGAGGAACAGGATCATGAACCTGAAAGTGCTTGTACTGGTTGTTTTCACGGTAATCTGGCTGTATAACCTGCTGCTGAACATCATCCGTATGCGGTCGGCGAAAAACCCGATTCCCGAAAATGTGGCTGATGTATATGACCGGGAAACCTATCTGAAGTGGCGGTCCTATCACGCGGACAAATCCCGCTTTGCCATCATCACCTCCACAGCTTCCTTTCTGATCGAACTGGCGCTCCTGGCTTTCAATGCCTATGCCGCTTTCGCCGGGCTTTTCCCGAAGGAAGACCCCTTCCTGCAGATGTTTGCGGTGTTCCTGCTTTCTGCCCTGTCTTCGCTGCTCATGATTCCCTTCTCCTGGCATGAAACCATGGTGATTGAGGAAAAATACGGCTTCAACAAGGCAACTGCCAAAACCTTCTGGGCGGACCAGGTCAAGAGCTTCATCATCAGCCTGATCATTACGCTCGCGGTGGGCGGCATCCTGATGGCGGTTCATACCGCTCTGGGAGACTGGATGATCCTGGCCTTCGCGGTCCTGATGACGCTGCTCCTGCTGGGAATGACCTTCCTCTATCCGGTCTTCAGCAAAATCTTCAATAAGTTTAAGCCCCTGGAAGACGGGGACCTGAAGGATAAGCTGACCGGCCTGCTGGAGAAAAACGGCTATAAGGTACGGGCCATCAAAGTCATGGATGCCTCCCGCCGGACCACCAAATCCAACGCCTATTTCACCGGTTTCGGGAAAATGAAAACCATTGTGCTGTATGACACGCTGGTCGAATCCATGACACCGGATGAGATCTGTGCTGTCTTTGCCCATGAAATGGGCCACGGTCTCCATAAGGATACCCTGAAACACCAGCTTCTGTCCTTTGTGCAGATGTTTATTCTGGGTGTGTTTGCCTGGCTGACCCTGCGGACCACAGGCCTGTTCACCGCCTTCGGTTTCAGCGGCATCAACTACGGATTTGCCGTTATCCTGATCATGTCCGTGGAATTCCCCCTGATTGCTCCTCTCTTCGGGCTGCTGGTGAATTATGTTTCCCGCCGGGCGGAATACCGTGCCGATGCCCAGGCTGTCAAGGAAGGCTGCGGCGAAGAACTGATCAGCGCGCTGAAAAAGCTTTCGAAGAACAACCTGGCCGACCTGGCGCCTTCTCCCCTGCTGGTGAAACTGGAATATTCCCACCCCACCCTGAGCCAGCGGATCGATGCCATCCGGAACAACAAAAACTGAAGGCCTTTCCCGGTTTTTACCCGGACTGATCCGCATGGGCCCTGAAGCCCGTGCGGATCTTTTTAAGAAAAATGGTTGACAATCATAGTTTATTAGTGTACTATCTGTCTAGTACACTTAGTCGCTCTTAAGGAGGATGCTATGGATTATGATCCCATGAGCCCCATCTGGCTGCAGGTTGTCAACCGGATCAAGGGTTCGGTCGTAACCGGTGCGATCAGCCCCGGGGAAAAGCTGCCCGGCGGAAGGGATCTTGCCGTGCAGTTCTCCATCAATCCAAACACAGCGGCACGAGTTTACCAGGAACTGGAACGCGAAGGCCTGTGCGAAACCCGGCGCGGTATGGGAACCTATGTGACGGAAAACAGGGAAACCATATCAGCCCTGCGGACACAGATGGCCGCGGACGCAGCGGACCGTTTTCTCCGGGATCTCCGGGGGCTCGGCCTGAACCGTGAGGACGCGATCCGCCTGCTGAATGAAAGGAAGGAACCAGATCATGCTTGAAAGCAGAGAACTGACAAAGAAATTCGGTGCGAAGACCGCCGTGGACAATGTGTCCCTTGCCATGGAACCCGGGCATATCTATGCCATGCTGGGACCGAACGGCAGCGGCAAAACCACCTGGATGAAGATGGCCGCGGGACTGGTCAAGCCCACCTCCGGCGAAGTCTTCTTCTGCGGGAAACCTGTGGGACTCGAAAGCCGCAAGGTTGTGGCCTACATGTCCACGGAACCCTATTTCTACGACTGGATGACCATTCTGGACGCGGGGAAATACTACAGCGACTTCTTTGAAGACTTCTCCATGGAAAACTTCCTCAGCATGCTTCATGAGATGGACCTTAATGAGAAGGAAAAAATCCGTACCCTGTCCAGCGGTATGGTGGCCAAAATGAAAATTGCCCTCACCCTGGCCCGGGATGCCAAAGTCTATATGCTGGATGAGCCCTTCAACGGCATCGACCTGCTGGCCCGGGATGAGATCCGCGCCGCCATTCTCAGAGCGGCAACCCCTGAAAAGCTCCTGCTTCTTTCCAGCCACCTGGTGGAGGAGATGGAAGCGATTGCGGACAGGGCTGTATTCATCCGCAAAGGCGTACTGATTGAAGTTCGGGACCTGGAAGAAATGCGCGAAACAGACGGTGTATCCATGGCGGACCGTTACCGTGCGATCTTCGGTCACGGGGAGGTGCAGGCATAATGTTGAAACTTTTGAAATATGAATTCAGGAAAACCGCTTTCCCGAAGCTGGTACTTTTCGCCTTCATTCTCATTATGGAAGGCATCTTCCTGTACGGCTGCCTGCGCAATGACGGGGATACCAAGACGGTAGGCGTCATCCTGTTCGTCATGTCACTCATGTTCGGTTTTCTTCTTATCGGCCTTATGAGTCTGGTTACCCTGCACAAGGATATGAACACCCGCCAGGGGTACATGCTGTTCATGACCTCCAACAGTACCTATAAAATTCTCGGCGCCAAGGTGATTGAATGCTGCCTGACGCTCCTGGCCCTTGGCGCAGTGGGGCTTGGGCTTTGGGCGCTGGACTTCTCCCTGATCGAGAAAGAGGTCGAGTTCATTACCTCACTCATGAAGAACTTCAATCCCAACCTGGTTCCCAGCTTTTCAAACATCTCCTCTGTGATGT
>JAGAAC010000021.1 GCA_017615475.1 Clostridia bacterium | reverse complement strand
TGGACATCACCGGAGGTGGTGCTCACGCGCAGGCGGGCACTGCCGTCACCGAAGACGTACTGATCATCGCCTTTTTTCACCATGGCCAGGCTGCTTTTCAGCTTGCTGGGCCTTGCGTCCAGATCAAGGGTGAAGCCGGAGATTTCGGGCAACTTCAGGGTCACGTCGCCGGAGGTCACGTCAACATTCAGATCCTTAAAGGAAACCAACGTGGCGGTAATGTCACCGCTGGTAGAGGAGAACTTTGCCTTATCCGTGTTGGCGATATCCGGTTTGATGCTGCCGGAGGTGGAATCCAGATTCAGATCTCCGACAGTTCCGGGTACGGTCACGGAGATATCACCGGAGGTGGACTCCATGGAGATTTTTTCCGCGGAGGGAACAGTGAAAGCCAAAGCGCCGGAAGTGGAGGAGAAGTGAGCGGTGTTGATATCACTGTCCTGACGGACATTCAGATCACCGGAGGTAGAGGAAGCAGAGAGCTTCTTCGCGGTGATGACGGCGTTCACGTCACCGGAGGTGGTATCAAACTTGATTTCATCCGCGGTCATGGACGGTACGCCGATATCGGCGGAGGTGGTATCAATATCGACGTTTTTGAGGACGATGCCCTCGGGCAGGGACACGGTCAGGGTCTTCTTCAGGTTGTTGAAAATGGTCAGCTGGGGCTTGGCATACTTGATGCGCAGGGTTGTACCGTCCAGCCACCAGCGAAGTTTTTCATCCTCGGAGGTATCCCTGTTGGCGGTTTCAGAGACGCTGACGCCGGAACCGGCGTGATACTCGATATTGACCTTGCCGGAGGTCCAGTCGATGTCCAGGTTTTCCACGGTGGAGGTGATTTCAGTATCGCCGACGGTATATTTATCCGCGTTGGCGAAGGCGGCCAGGCCGATGCTGACTTTGCCTCCGAAGATGGAGTAGGTGCCGCTGACCAGGCAGAGCAGAACGACAATGAGGGCAACAAGCAGGAATTTAGACTTATTCACGGGTTATTCGCCTCTTTTATCTTTAATAGCAGATACCAGCAGCCAGGCACCGGCAGCACACAGCAGGAACATGAACACGGTGGTCAGGATGCTCTTTGAATGAAGGAAGATCATGTTCATCATATTGGCGAACAGGATCATATCCACGGACAGGACAAGCAGCGGACGGCTGAAATTCCCGATCAGTTCCCGGACAGGCCGGGCCTTGATCAAAAATGGCAGGAATATCAGCGAGAAGCCGAAGAGTACGGCGGAGGCCGCAAGGAAGAACCAGTTGCCGTGGGTATAGTAATTGCAGACTGCCATCAGCAGCAGGACGCTGAGCGTAAAAGCGCAGAAGGTCCAGAAAAGCTTGTCGCGTGGGACAGTCAGCGGGACCAGCACCAGGGAAGCACAGACGGCCAGCCCGGCGAGCACCACATAGAACCAGTCCAGCGCGTGACCGGTGGAGAGGTTGACAATCAGGCAGACAAGGATCGGGACCATGAACAGGCCGGAGACGACAGAGCCGACAGTAGTGCTGCGGCGCCTGAAACGCTTCGCCTGGTATTCGATGACCCGGTCTTTTTCTTCCCGGAGGTTTTCTTCTATTTCATCCGAGCGGATTTTTTCCAGCTCGGCGGCGCAATCCGGACATTCCTTCAGGTGATGCTCAATGAGCAGGCGGCTGGATTCACTGCAGACATCGTCAGCGTAGAGCGGGAGCAGGTCGCGGATTACTTCGCATTTATTACTCATGTTTATCCATCCTTTCCTTTAGTTTCAACCGGGCACGATGATATGTGACGCGCGCCCAGTTCTCCGTCTTTCCGAAGATGGTACCGATCTGGTGGAAAGACAGGTCGCCGAAGACCCGAAGTTCGAAAACTTCCCGGTACGGCTCTTCCATGGTATGCAGGGCAGTGTGGATCCGGAAGGACGAATCCCGGTCCGTTACTTCCTGCTCGATGTTGGTATCATCGGCGGGAAGGATTTCCGGTATCGGCTCGGTTTTTTTCCGGCGGCGCTGCTCATCCAGGAAGCAGTTTTTCGCGATGGCGCAGAGCCAGGTGACTTCGTCTGATTCGTTCCGGAAGGAAGAGGCAGTGCGGGAGAAGGCCCGGAAGAAGGATTCCTGGGTGATTTCCTCGGCAGTATGCCGGTCGCCGGCCAGCGTCATGATATAGGAGAACACACGCATATAGTATGTGTTGTACAGCCGTTCACAGGTTTCATTGTTCACACATCATCACCTCCTTCCCCGGTTCGTACATGGGTTAGACGGACAAGTCCGGATTTCGTTACAGAAAAAAATAAAAAAATTTTTCTGCAAGTTTTTGGCCGGAAAAACACGCAACAATCATGCTGCTCATTGTTATTATATACAAAAAGATGACAGAGAAACAGAAGAACCTTGTTCTTCCTGTTCTCTGTCAATGATGGTTGTTTATACCGAAAGGTTTGGAATGCTGCGCCTCAGTCCATATTCAGGTATTCACCGGTGACCGCGTTAAAATACTCAACATATGCATGTTCTTCAGTAATCACCTCATCGGGCAGATAGGGCATATAGAAGCACCAGACCGGGACAAGATGGTAGACAGGACGAAAACCCACATAATCTTCCCAAACGAGGTACTCCAGGGAAATACGGCTGACACGGGATTCCACATAATCCGGTAAAGTACAGGAAGATAAAAACTGAGCATATACGTCCAGCATCTGTTCCAGCGACAGGGGCTTCGCTTCCGGAACGGTGGCTACAGGGGCATCTATAGGATCGCTTACATGCAGCTCAAGAAGGGTGCCGTCAGCCCGGAGTATAATGCTCAGATAGGTATGAGAGACGCTTTTTTTGCCAACGACAGTCCCGCTGCCTTGAATGTGGATCGGGAGACCCTGAATATATATCGGATATTGTATTGTGTATATTTCGTCGCTTGCCTGCCAGGTGTAATCGTGATTTTCGTGAAATATTTCGTTCTCGTTTTTCTGATTGGAATAGAAAGTATCCAGATTGTATACTTTGACAAACCGGGGCTCGCCCAGGGACAGTTCTGTGGCTGCCAGGATCGGTTCCAGCAATTTGAGCGCATCGGGATAAGAAAGCTCTTTCAGGCCTTCCACAGCTTTCGGATCAAACGGCTCCTTGTAAATGCGTGTAAAACTCATTAACGTTCCGATTGAAAACCGGTCATCTGTTTCACGGTATCTATTGATACCGAAGGCGATACCGGGTGAAGCTAAAACGCCCGCTTCTTCATCTTTCAGACTCCACGCATAATCGTCATCCCCTCCCGGTGCGTGCGGCCATACCAAGGGCATGTTTTCGTATCCCGGAGCAGCAACGGAAACGAGGGCGCGAAGCTTTTCCTCTGCCATTACACGCAGGGAGGCATCGTATTCACAGACCGTTTCAGGAAGATTGGTGTCCGTTACAGCGTCAATGACAATTTTCTGTCCCTGGCAGTCCAGTTCCCTTTGTACACGTTCCCATTGAGGAACGCAGGAGGAAGCTCCCGCAGACGGAAGGTGAGCAGATGACAGCATGCTCATCAGCAGAAAAAAACAAAGAATACGTCGCTTATGATTCATCAGAAAACCTCCTTAACCTCTTTCCAAATATTTGTATGGGATATCCGTTTCGTGGTCACCTGGGACGAAGCGAGTAACAGCAACGTCAATGCTTTGTACACCGCCCAAAGGACTTACACGTATATAGATGCATTGGAAGGCGCTTTGGTTACATTTTTTCCTGATTTGTATAATGATCTGTAGTGGACCCGGCAGAATGGGTTTGCGAAAGGGTGCCGGTATGGTATGATATGGAAAATGCTTTCATCTCTGAAAGGAGCCCGTACTATGGAACGTCTGCATGCTGCAGCCCGCCGCTTCTGCTTTCCGGTGCTGCTGGTGATCCTGATCCTGCTGGCCGGCGCGGCACTGGCGGACGGACCGCACACGATTGTGCTGAAATGCGGCGGAGACGGCTTCGTGGGAACGGACAAGAAAGGAAACCAGAAAACTGTTTCCCTGGAACCTGCCGTGAGCATTGCTACGGATGAAGGGGAAACCTGGACGCTGGATGAACTGGCAAAACTGCCGGATTTTGAACTGGTCGGCGCCGCACTGCGGTTTTCCGTGAAGAGCTTTTCCGGCGAAGAACTGAGCTATACCCTGATGTGCGGCAAAACAATCGCGGTTCCCCAGACGGTACGGACCGGACGAAACCTGTGGGATGTTACCGCTGTGATGTCGGCATGGCTGAAGGACCGGAAAACGGAGCTGAAGCTGACGCCGGTATTTAAACAAAGCCCGTGGGGGATGCGGGTGCAGAAGGATTCGGTTTCCCTGCAGCTGACCTTTACCACTTCCGCGGAGCTGTCGGATTCCCCGTGGGACAAGGTGAGCTTTGACATGCTGTATGAAGCCAGCCTGTCCATGCTGGAAGCCGGAAATACCTTCGTGGACCATTACGATGATACCGCGGGCAGCCTGATGGATGTGAGCCTGCCGAACGGGGTTCCCTATTACTATGCCGGCGGCAGCGAGGACAAGTTTCTCCGGCGGTTCTTTCCGAGCACCACGACCCACTACTACCGGGATGACCATATGTACCTGTGCGGCCTGGACTGCGTGGGGATGACCCACCTGGTCTATGAAAAGTGCGGCCTGGAACGGCATCCTTCCATTTCAGACCTGCTTTACTACGGTATCGGCAGCAGTTTGCTGAAAAACAATGATCCCATGCGCTGGTCGGCTTTCCTGAAACCCGGCGATCTGATCGCCGTGAAGCACGGGACTTTCCATATCATGATGTACCTGGGTACCCTCCGGCAGTTTGGATGGAATGAAAAGGACGCGGGAGAGGCAGCTTTCCTGCTGGATGCCCCGCTGGTGATTCACTGCGGCGGCAGCCCGTTCTACTATGAACGGTACCAGAAATATATAGAGGAAATGGAATATAAGAACACCCTGCCCCCGGACGGCGGCGTCACGGTATCCGTTATTATGGAAACAAACAAGGACGCTCCCCACAGCACGGACACGTCCTGGGGAAAACACTTCGGCTGGTATATGATCGACAATCAGCCGCTGCTGGTCTTCCCGCTGGACGACTGTACGGACATGGCCTGGTACGGGCCGGAAAAGTGAAAAACTGAAGATAAAAAACCCGGCCCGGAAAACCGGGCCGGTAAAAGGAGGCCGTGCACTGAGGCACGGGGGAAGGTCTGTCAGCGGGAGAACTGAGAGATGAACTTCCAGGCGTTCTCGCAGCTGTGATGACGGCACTCGTGGATCTGGCCGCTTACGCTGGCGAAAGCCGTGCGGGTTACACCGTCCTCGCTTTCATAATAGTGGACGGTCAGGGTGCTGCCCCGGGAGGGATCGTAGATCTTATCCACCTTGTCGCCGGGGACGCCCCAGATGGGCTGCTCCCAGGCATCCTTCTTTTCAAAGGAAATGCCGTCAAACTTCTTTTTCAGCTGATTGACTTCCGCCACATACTGCACCCGCTCCAGGGCAGAGTCGGAATGGAAGGGCAGTTCGGGCAGGTGGGATTCCTCACCGCCGGAATAGAAGACCGGAACGGGAACGGTTTTGTTCAGCCGGTCAGTGGGCGGGCCACCCCAGAAGGTCTTGTAGACCGGGAAGAGGGCGCTGGCAGGCATGATGCCGGCAAAGACTTCCGGATACTCCTGATAGCAGTCCCAGGTTTTGCCGCTTCCCATGGAGAAGCCGGTGGCATAGATGCGGTGCACGTCAATCGGGTACCGCTTTTTCAGATCCTCAATCACTTCCACGGCTTCGGTGGCAGTGACGTTCTGGTGATTCTCCACGGAAACGAAGAGGAAGTTGTAACGATGGCAGATTTCCCACCAGCCGGCAACGAAGGTCAGGTACATGGAGGAGTCTCCGCCGCCGTGGAAACCGAGAACCAGCGGCACCGGGCCGTTATCGAAAAGGCCGTTGTTGTAATAGGCGAAATAGCCCACCTTATGGGTTTTGGCGTCCTTGATGGTATGGTTGTCAGGGGAGGTGTTGACGGTTACGCATCCGGCGTCTTCCGTCATGTTCAGGGCTTTGAAATCGGGCTCCAGCTCGATCTTTCCGCACCACATCTTGAAGTGCTTCACAAAGGCGTCGAAATCAGCCCTGTAGTCCGCCTGGTCCTTGACCAGCAGGTGTTCACAGCCATCGAAGGCTTTGTTGATTTCAGCGCTGTTTCCGACGCTGAGCACCGGAATATCCTTCCGCTGCACATCCGGCACCACGCTCAGGCGCTCCATGGAGCACATGGCCGGGGTGATTTCGCCGGGGCCCCAGAGGTATTCACCCTGCAGGGTCTGCAGGAGATTCTTTGCCACATAGTCGGCCGACGCGCCGAAACTGTAGATGTCCGTGCGGAAGATTGCGCCGCGGACAAAATAACCCTTGAAGGTCTGGGTGAAGAAATCAAAGTTTTCAACGATGCCGTCTTTATAGACCTGGATCATCTTGATTTCGGAGATGACAGAAGCGTAGAGATCCTGACCCGCGCCTGCCCAGCCGCCTTCCGCCGTGGGATAGACGAAGAGTACGCTGGAATCGACATTGGCGGCGATTTCAGCGAGGCCGGTTTTCCGGGCAAACTCCACAGCGCTGTCCATGTCCTGCTTCTGTTCCTCAAAAACCAGCAGCAGCGGCGCACGGAACCCGTAGTTGTTGACCTGCCCATCAATCTGGTTGTCCGGTACGTATACCTTCAGAAAGAACTGATCAAAGGTGTGTTCCCAGCATTTCCCTCCGGTGATCTCCCGGACCTGAGGTCTTTCCATCATTGCCATCGGTGTGTCCTCCTGTGTTATGTTGTTTTCAAAACCGTCTGAACCACGGTGAATACTCATCCACTATCCATTGTATACCGCGGCTCTTTGGGACACAATACACAGAGGTAAAAACATGCGGACAAAAATAGCAAAATGAGGCCGCCTGAAAAAGCAGCCTCATTTTTATTTCATGCAGGATTATACGGCGGTGGAGACCAGGATCCGGCCGGAGCCTTCCACGGCTATTTCGGAAAGGCCTGCCGGAAGGACGGCACTCTGCCAGGGCAGGAGAGGCTCCTGCCGATCCCGCCAGCACAGGGTACAGCCTTTGGCTGTCGCGGTCAGGAACTGCATTTTTCCCACGGGCAGGGAAAGCCTTCCGCTGAGATCGTACGCATGGAGCAGAAAATGGGGATCACTGACCAGCAGGGTGCGCCTGCCACCGGACAGCTCTTCCGTTTTTTCTGCCTGCTGGGGAACTTTGTAGGGCCTGGAGACGGAAAGGGCCTGCTCTATATGCAGCGCTCTCGGCCTGCCGTCCTTTCCGGTCCGGCCCCAGTCCCAGAGACGGTAGGTAAGGTCGCTGGCCTGCTGGATTTCATAGCACCGGATGCCGGAACCCAGGGCATGAACGGTTCCTGCGGGGATATAAAACACATCTCCCGCATGAACGTCCGCGCGGCAGAGGCTGCTTTCCAGCTTCCCTTCTTCCAGAACAGAACGCAGGGATTCGCCATGGGTGTCGATCCCGTAAACCAGCTGCGCTCCCGGCGCGGCATCCAGAATATACCAGGCTTCGCTTTTGCCGGGTTTTCCTTCATGGGTGAGGGCATAACTGTCATCGGGATGAACCTGGACAGAGAGGGGTTCCCTTGTATCCAGAAGCTTCAGGAGCAGCGGAAAACTGCTTCTGCTCAGCCCGGTGAGGCTCTTTCCCCAGAGCGGGAACAGATCCCGCAGGGTTTTCCCCGCGTGCTCGCCGTTGGCAACCCGGCTTTCATGACCGGGCAGAGCGGACACCTCCAGGCTTTCGCCGGTGATCTCATCAGGCGCGTTTTTTCCGAAAAGCTCCTTCAGGGCATGGCCGCCCCAGGGGGTATCCGGTCCATGCCGGAAGGACGGTGCCATGACAAGGGGATAGACGTTCATTTTCCTGTTCTCCTGTGTTCATTTTGGCAAAAGCAAAGCTCAGGCAGGCGGTATCCGCCTGACAGCGGTTCTTTGCTTTTGATATTAAAAACCTTTATATATCAAAGGGTTCCAGCGGCAGCCCGTTTGTTCCGAACAGGCTGATGCGGTCCGAATAATCCGTCCAGGCATACCGGGCGTGTACAGGGTGCACCAGGCCGTCCGCCCGGAGAAACAGCCGGTTTTCCCGGACTTCCGCTTCCGCAGGTGCCCAGGCGCCGGTTTCATCCGCCAGTTCCAGCAGGTATGCTTTTTCACCGCGCACACGGACCGGCGCGGTGAGGGAAACGATCAAAGTATCCCCCTCTGTCCGGATTCCTTCGGCGCGGGGAGAAACCTCGCCGCCGCCATACAGCATGGCACCGGCCAGTTCCGCCAGGCGTTCGCCGACGGGACGTTTGGCTGCCGGATGTATGTTTCCGTATTCTCCCTGGTCCAGCAGGCAGATCATGCCGGTGTCCGGCACGGAATCCCGCACAGCGGCCTGTGCCTTGCGGAGCATGGCCCAGCGGAAGGTCTCTCCCGCGGCGGGATCCGCCCACATGGGCAGCTGGACAAACAGGAAAGGCAGCTCCGCATCCCTGAACCAGCTGCGCCAGGTACGGATCAGCAGTGCCAGGAGCTGATCGTAATGATCGGTTTTGCCGGCGTCTTCCTCGCCCTGGTAGAACAGGATGCCGGACAGGGTTACGGGAAGAACTTCCCGCACCATGGTTTCCGCCAGCCCGGCAGGGCGGTAGGGAGAACCGGGACCCGGGGGAGGATTCCAGGGCGCCGCGCCGCAGGCATCGTTAATCTCCGGCCAGGGGGCTCCCGGATGGGACTGCTTATACCGGTCAACCGCAGTACACCAGGCGCCGAAAGTTTCCTGGAAGCGGCTTTCTTCCTCCAGCCAGGTTTCCATGCTTTTGCCGGCGGTGAGCGCTTCATATTCCTCCAGATAGCGGAGGCCTTCCGGGTCAGCACGGAGCGTATCCTCATCCATCCAGCAGGTGATGGAAGTGCCGCCCCAGTAACAGCCGATGATGCCGACGGGAATGTCCGGCATGCGTTTCCGGAGCCTTGCGGCGAAGAAATAAGCCACCGCACTGTTGACACCGCCGCAGCCGGGCGATACCGCCTGCCACCGGGCGGCGTCATTGGCTTTTCGGTGCTCCGGCCCTTTTACGGCTATTTTGGGGACGTTGAAGAAGCGGAGCAGGGGATCATCATACTGCCGGATGATATCCGGACCTTCATCCGCGTTGCGCAGTTCCACTTCCATGTTGCTTTGGCCGCCGGCCAGGAATACCTCACCGACAGCCACATTGTTCGCTTCGGCCTGCTCTTTTCCCGCACGGATGACCAGGCGGCAGCCGGTCTGTGCTTCCTGCGGGGGAAGGGTTACCAGAAAGCAGCGGCCTTCTGCCGGCGCGGAGGTTTCAGCCAGCAGGGAGCCGTCCCGGTCAAAAAGCCGGACGGTTACGGTCAGCCCTTCGGAAACTTCTCCGAAGACCCGGATCTCTTTCCGTCTGCACAGAACTGCGCCGTCGGTGAACAGAGACGCCGGTTTCAGCATGGGACCTTACCTTCTTTCCTTCAGGTATTCCAGGTTTCTGCGGATCAGTTCCGAACGCTGGCGTACGCAGTCCGCACTGCGCAGCGGATCTTCCGGAGTGTTGAACACATAGTCTGTCAGCCGTTCGATATCCGTTTCCGCCACATGCATACGGGTGTCGGAGGAAGCGTAATAGATATAGACCCGGCCGTCATCGTCCGCGATGGCGCCGTTGGTGAAGACAACGTTGCTGACATCGCCGGTCCGCTCCCGCCCGAGGGGCCCCAGGAGCAAGCCGGAGGGCTCCGCAATAATCCTGGACGGATCTTCCAGAGCCGTCGCGAAGGCATACAGCACATACCGCAGGCCGGCGGCAGTGTTCCGCACACCGTGGGCGATATGGATCCAGCCGCGGTCTGTTCTGATGGGGACCGCACCGGCGCCGTTCTTGGCTTCGGTCAGGGTGTGGTATTTCCGCCGGGAGATGATTTTTTCCTCGCCGATGACCGGATGGGTGATATCCGCGCACAGCCCGAAGCCGATGCCGCCGCCGGACCCGGTTTCAATGAAATCGTCCATCGGCCGGGTATAAAAGGCATACTGTCCGTTGACAAATTCCGGATGCAGCACCACATTCCGCTGCTGGGGGGAATTCAGGGTCACCAGGTTCGGTAACCGCTCCCAGGTTTCCAGGTCCTTTGTCCGGACGATGCCGGCGGCGGCCACGGCAGCGGAAAGATCGGCGCTATGCGTATCTTTGCTTTCGGAACAGAAGACGCCGTAGATCCAGCCGTCCTCATGGGCGGTCAGGCGCATGTCATATACATTGGTTTCCTGCTTTTCCGTATCCGGCAGGATCACCGGGTAATCCCGGAAACGGAAGCCTTCGGTCGGCCGGTCACTCTCCGCCACGGCGAAAAAGCTTTTCCGGTCTGCCCCTTCCACCCGGGCCACCAGGCAGTATTTTCCGTTCAGCCTGATGGCGCCGCTGTTCATGACCGCGTTGACTCCCAGGCGCTGCATCATAAACGGATTGCTCCGGGGATCCGCGTCATACATCCAGAAAGGAGGGACGTGTTCCCGGGTGAGCACCGGGTTTTTGTAGCGCGTATACAGCCCGTTATAGAAATGCTCATCCGCGGGATTCGGCCGGTTTAGCAGCTGCTCGTAGGATTCCATCAGACTTTCAAAACTGCGGCTTTTCATGTTTATCCTCTTGAATTTAATGAATACTGAAAACTGAAAAATGAATAATGGCGGAGAAAACAGCACAGGGTGCTGTTTTTCTGAATGAATGCGTCCGCAACCTCAATCGACGCACTGCTCGCTTGGAGCGCTTCGCATTGCTTGTTTCGGTAAGGAAACGCACACGCACCGCGGGCGGTATTCCCGCCTCGCGCACCGCGCGCGACAGGACTCCACCTTGTTTTCGCCTTTGGCGAATGACCCACCGGGTCACCACTCGGATCGTTCCCCTTCGGACGTAGTAAGGGACGGTGTCATCGCTTTGCGATGACAAATGCAGAATTCTGCGATCGCCGTTAACAAAATGCTTTCAGCATTTTGACGGCTGTAGCATGGGAGTCATTGGCCATGAATGGCTCGGCGTTACCAGCACTGAAGCGCTGACGCCTGCATGGACGATCTGTTACCAGTGCTAAAGCGCTGACAGATCAGTCTTAAGCATGGATGACTCCTCAACAATGCAGAATGCAGAATTCTTCGTTTTTCATTCTTCATTTCACAATTTCTGATTGAAAATCAGTAATTGTGAAATGCCTCGTCGTCTCCGTAGTGCAGGACACTGTGCTCCTTGATGTATTTCACCACTGAGTCCACGGTGGTGAAGGCCAGACCGACATGGGTGTCCGCCGCACCGTAATAGATGGCAATGCGGCCGGTATCACCGTCCTGCAGGGTGGCGCAGGGGAAGATTACATTGGGCACAAAGCCGGTGACCTCGTAGTTTTCCTCCGGGGTCAGCAGGTGGTTGGCGCAGCGGTAAAGGACCTTGCTGGGTTCATTGATATCCAGGATCGCGCCGCCCATGGAGTAGACAAAACCGTTGCAGGTGGTTGCCACACCGTGATAGAACATCAGCCAGCCCTCGCTGGTTTCAATGGGGGCCGCGCCGGCACCGATTTTCACGCTTTCCCACCATTCCCCGCCGCTGCCCATGACGTGGCGGTGTTTACCCCAGAAGGTCATATCCGGGCTTTCGCTGATGAAGATATCACCGAAAGGCGTGTGGCCGCTGTCGGAGGGACGGGAGAGCAGACGGTAGGTTCCGTTGATTTTCCGGGGAAAGAGCACCGCGTTGCGGTTAAAGGGGATAAAAGGATTCTCGATCCGGGTGAAGGTTTTGAAATCCTTTGTCTTTGCCATGCCGATGGAAGCGCCGTAAAAGTCCCCGCACCAGATGATGTAATAAGTGTCTTCTACTTTCACAAGCCGGGGATCATAGGCATAGTGAGGCATCTTGGGATTGCCTGCTTCATCGGTGAAAGGTACTTTTTCACGGTCCACATCCCAGTGGATGCCGTCCTTTGAACGGCCGAGGTAAACATAAGGGATGCCGTTGATCTGTTCACCGCGGAGCACCGCAATGAATCCGTCTTCCCACGGGACTACCGCGCTGTTGAAGATGCGGGCGATTTCCGGGGTAGGATTCCGGCCCATGACAGGGTTTTCGGAATAACGCCAGACGGGAGATTCCGTTTTCAGATCAGCGGGACGTTCCTGCCAGGGAATGTTGGGGAGGGGAGAGACGTTGAGCATTTTAATATCGGACATGGTAAAACTCCTTACAGTCGTTTTTAATTCATAATTCATAATTCGCAATTCATAATTATGAGTTGCTTCACCATGAATTATTCTGTGCCGGATGATTTTTGTTCTGTGATTTCCAGGAAGGTAAACAGACACGGGAGATCGGTCATTATGAATTATGAATTCAGTTATTCCCACAGGGAATCTCTGATTCCCTGTATATGGGCTGGCCTCCGACTACCATCCGGCCGAAAGGTTTCTTTTCCCCGGCACAGCGGTCCATCAGGGCCTTGACCGCCAGTTCAATCATTCCGTCCGTATCGATCCGGAAGGTGCTGAGCGGAATATCACCGGCGCTGCCCTGGGGAAAGTCATCAAAACCGGTGACTGAGATATCTTCCGGTACCCGGAGGCCTTTTTCCTGCAGCAGGCTGATCATCATCCGGGCGGTGATATCACAGTTGCAGACAAAGGCGGTGGGAAGCTCTTTGGGAAGAACGGGCTTTACCAGTCCGCCGGTCAGCTCCCGGTCAGGGATAACCCACTCATCCCGCACCTGCAGGTCGTTGACCAGCATGGCTCTGTAGTATCCAAGGAAACGGTCCATGATGCTGCTGGTGGCCTTAATGTTCCCGACAAAGCCGATTTTTCTGTGGCCGCGGCGGATCAGATGGCTGGTGAGGCGGTAGGCGCCGTAGCTGTTATCCCCGGCGACCGCGTCAGCGTTGGCCTGCTCATCATAGAAGTCCAGAAAAACAATGGGCACACCCGCCTGGGCAATCTTCCGGTAATAAGGTTTCGCCGGCTCACCCAGCATGATCAGTCCATCCGCGTGGCCGGCAGCCAGCAGGTTCGGCAGGGCGAGCTGTTTTTCCGTTTCCGGGGTCAGGATTTCCAGCAGGCCGAAATGTCCCATGTCCTCCAGCTTCTTGATCAGCCGCTTGCAGAGGATCGCGTAATAGGAATCCGGCTCAAAGTATTTATCCGGAATCAGGATGCCGATTTCCATATGTTCCGGGAGGATGACGCGGCTGCTTCGGGGATATTCATACCCCATCTCCCCGGCTTTCTTCAGTATTTTGGAGCGAAGCTTGTCGCTCATTCCCGGCTTTCCGGCCAGGGCCTTGGATACGGTCACCGCGCTGGTGCCGACAGCACGGGCGATATCCCGCATGGTTGCTCTCTTCATTTTCTTCTCCAGTCTTTTTTCCTGCCGGAGCTACAGGTTGTCCGGCAGTCCGCTCCCTATCAGGCGCAGGCACATCCTGCCGTTATGATAGGGGCATTTCCATTCTTCCACCATCGGTTTTCCCAGGGAGCTTCCGTCCTCCCGGAGTTCGTTGAACCACTCGCTGCCTTCCCGGGGATCCACCGTCACCTGACGGATGTATTCCCACTGGGTTTTCAGCCGGCGGAGCCACACCGGATCCTTTGTCATCTGCCAGCCGAAGGCGAAACCCAGCATGGCTTCCGCCTGGGGCCACCAGGCGCGGACGGTGTTCACCCGGCCGTTCACGGATTCATAATGGAAGCCGTGGTCGGTGAAGGCACGCTCTGTTGCGCTTTGCAGCAGGTCTAGGCACATGACATTCCAGGGAGCGCGTTCCGCTTCGGGAAGCAGGGCTTCCGCGGCGTCCCGGATCAGCCAGGCGGCTTCGATGTCGTGACCGTAGCTCTGCATGTCGAGCAGGGGCCGGAAGGCCGCGTCAAAAAACACTTCCAGGCGGCGCTTTTCCGGATTCCAGACCTGGTTCAGGCACTGACGGAGCGCTGCCGCACCGGTGGCCCGGACTTCCCCGTCCGGATGGGCCCTGTACAGTTCCGCGTAAGCTTCGATCACGTGCAGGAGTGTATTCATTGTCCGGGAAGCCATGACGCCGTTTTCACTCAGCTTTTCATTGCTCTCCGGCGTGAAGTCCGCTTTCAGCGCTTCCAGGCAGCCGCCTTCATCCCGGCAGCGGGATTCCATGACCCGAAACAGCGCAAGCGCCTTATCCAGGGCTTCCGTATTTCCTGTCAGCCGGTAATAAGCAGCCAGCCCGTAAACCGCAAAGGCCTGGCAGTAGGTGTGCTTGGTCGTGTCCGACGGTTTTCCGTCGTAAGTGACAGACCAGTACACTCCGCCGTGGACCGGGTCTTCAAAGCGGCTGAAGAAGCGCCAGGCATGGTCAGCGTACCCGCAGAGGTCATTCCTGTTCAGCACGAGGGCAGCTGTGGAAAAGAACCACAGGATGCGGCTGTTCAGGATGCAGCCTTTGTCCGCTTTCCGGTTCAGCTGTAAAGCTTCGTCCATGTATCCGTAAAAACCGCCGAAAGCTTCGTCTTTCAGGGCTTTCCAGAAGGGGAGGATCCTGCTTTCCAGATGGGACCGGATATCGGAAATAAAGGATGCGGGTTCACTGTTAACCATGTTGTTAACCTCACAGTTTCATTATAAGGAAACGACGGTTTCTGTCAATTGCCGGACCGGTGTCAGCCCTTTACGGAGCCGCTGGCAAGGCCGGCGTAGACCTGTTTCTGGAAAACCAGGAAGATGACCAGACTGGGGATCAGCGTCAGCAGGACGCCGGCGCAGATGATGTTGTAAGAGCTTTTGAAGGGACCGGAGAAGGAATAGAGGGCAGTGGAGATGGTGCGCCAGGAATTGGACTGGAGATAGAGGTTGGCGCTGTAATACTCGTTATATACCCCCACACCCTTCAGTACGGCCACGGTGATGATGGCCGGCTTGGTCAGCGGCAGGAGGATCCGGAAGAAGACACCGAAATAGGTGCAGCCTTCCAGCACGGCGGATTCATCCAGCGCGCCGTCCAGGTTTTCAAAATACTGGAGGAAAATATAGATGGAGATGACGTCGGTTCCGCTGAGCAGGATCATGTAGCCGGTGATGGAGTTCAGAAGCCCCAGGTTCCGCATGATCTGATAGGTGGTGACCTGCATGGCGATGCCCGGAATCAGGGTGGCGATCATGAACAGATTCCGGATCAGCCCGTTTCCCGGAAAACGGAACCGGTTCAGCACATAGGCCAGCATGGAACCCATCATGACGGAGACGGACACCACCACAATCACCACGGAAGCGGAGGTCAGGAAAGCACGAAGCATGTCTCCCTCTGTCCAGACCTGCGCATAGTTTCCGAAGTTCAGCCAGCTGCGGGGCAGGGCCATGGCGTTGGTGGAGGCGTATTCCTCCGCACTTTTGAAGGAGGTGGTAAAGGAGGACCAGATGGGCAGCAGGGCGATAAAGCAGGCCAGCAGCAGCGCCAGGTATTCCAGGAAACGGATGGCGGACCGCTTCAGCCGGGCACTCCGGTTGGTTTCCCTTACAGCGTGGGATACAACGGACATTTCTGCTTCCTCCCTTCTTACCACAGGGCTTTGACCTTGTTGGCCTTCGCGTTGAACGTATTATCGGAATCCTTCATCACATACCGGAAGAACAGGCGCTGGAGGGCGGTGAACAGCAGGATCAGCGCCATCAGGACCATGGCCATGGCGCAGGCCTGGCCGACCTTCTGGGAAACATGGGCCATCTGGTGGATCTTGATAAAGAAGGTGGCCGTACCGTTGGCCCCCATGCTTCCGACCACATAGGCAGGCTCGAAGGCGGAAAGAGAACCGGTGATGGAGAGGATCAGGTTCAGCATAAAGACGGTTTTGATGCCCGGCAGGATGATGGCTTTGAACTGCTGCCAGCGGTTCGCCCCGTCAATGGTTGCTGCCTCATAAAGCGTGGGATCAATGGAAGCAATGGCACCGATGAACAGAACCATGTTCTGTCCGCAGTATTTCCAGACGGAGGTGAATACCAGCGACCAGTTGTTGATGCTTTGATCCCGCAGCCAGTAAGGCAGTTTTTCCAGCGGGAAACCGAGAGCCTGCAGCACGGAATCCAGCACAAAACCATGGGTATAGAAGTATTTGAAGATATATCCGATGGCAATACCGTTGACCAGGAAGGGGAAGAACAGGATAGCCTTATAGATGCCGGATCCCCGGAGACGCTCCAGACTGAGGATGGAGGCGAAAAACAGGGCGAGGGCCAGCTGAACCACGGCGCCGGCCATGTAATAGAGACTCAGCAGCATGGCATCCACATATTCCGGCTTCGTGAAGATCCTCAGGTAGTTATCCAGCCCCACAAAGCCTTTATCCTTGGTATAGCTCATGTTGTGGAAGCTGAACTGGACCATCTTCCCGAAGGGGATGTAGGTGAACAGGATCAGCAGGAACAGCGGGATAACCGCAAACAGAAAGATAACCAGCACTTTCTGCCAGTTGATTTTCTTTCTGCGAAGATCCGGCTGCACGGTACTGACGATACTCACGGGGAACGCACCTCCCTGGTGTCTGGATGAAAGAAGGCGGACCCGGGGGAGTGTTTCCCGGGCCCGCCCGGAGGAGAATACTGTTATCCGTCAGGACGGATACAGGTATGAAAAAGTGTTACCTGACTTCCACGTTCAGGGCAGCCTGCGCGTTGGTCCAGGCAGCGTTCCAGTCAGCCATAATGTCGTCAAAGGACTTGTCGTGGTTGAAAGCGTGCTCGATGATCTCCTGCACTTTGGTGTTGCCGCCGGCGTTGAAGTTCAGCTCGGACTCGGCATTCATTTCGTTCAGCAGGGTTTCCTCTCCGGGCAGCGCGTCCGCGTCAGACAGCATGTCAATGCCGTCGAAGGCCGCATACAGGTCCGGATACTGACCGTTCTTATCAATCGGAACGCCGCCTTCGCTGTAGGCGAAGCCGCTCTCATGGGTCAGCCACTTCAGGTAGTACAGGGAGGCCAGCTTCTCTTCGTAGGAAGCCTGGGCGTTGATGGCGAAGTTGTAGTCGCCGCCGGCAGGGGCAAACTGCTTTCCGTCAATGGAGACGGGGAATGCCATGTAGCCGACGTCTTCCGGATGCTCGCCGCCTTCAGCGTCACGCATCTGGGTGAAAGCCCAGGAACCCAGCACCATGCAGGCAATCTGGCCGTTGTTCAGCATCGGCTTGCAGCCTTCCCAGTCGGTGGTGGTATAGTCGTCTTCGATAAGACCTTCCGCCGCAGCGTCATACAGGATCTTATACACGGCATAGGGACCGGTGGCGTTGCCCTGATCCGCGAAGGGGTCTTTGGTGTGGGCCAGTTCCTGGTTCATGTAGGTATCCTTACCGGTGGCGGCAACGCCGATGTAGGCGTCCCAGGCACCCATGGTCCAGCCGGCTGCGTAGTTGGTGTACAGCGGGATGGCATCGGTCTTTTCCTTCACGGCCTTCAGGGCGGCAATGAATTCATCGGGGGTCTTCGGCAGTTCGGTCACGCCGGCTTCGGCGAAGATGCGCTTGTTGTACAGGACGCCGTTGGCGTTGCCGGTGGAAGGAATGCCGTAGCAGATGCCGTCAAAGGACCAGGAGCTCATAAAGTTGTACAGTCCGCCCAGGGTCTCCAGGGAGCCCAGCGGCACGAAGTATTTGGACAGCTCATCCTTCTGGACGGTGGGGATGCCCATGATGGTCCAGTCGGTATTGCCGACGCGCATCAGGGCGTTTTCGGCGTAGTCGGTGATGAGCTCATACTCGATCTCGACGTTGGGATAGATTTTCCGGAACTCTTCCACATAGCCATTCAGTTTGTCCGC
>JAGAAC010000118.1 GCA_017615475.1 Clostridia bacterium | reverse complement strand
GACTGTGGGAACCCGTCTTGCCAAGCGGGCGGACAAACGGATCAAGCAATAAGGATCAGACCGGGCCGGTATCCGGAAACATATCATTGCCTGAGAAATATCAAAGAGCGCATTGACTGTCAATGCGCTCTTTTTGTATATGTTCTGCCGCGGCCTTATTCCGCCGTTTCGTATCCCGCGGCGGCCAGTACGGCCATGGCCCGGCTGAAGTTTTCTTCCTTCACCAGGATGTAATCCGTGTTGTAGGTGGACACCGCGAAGATGCCGATGCCGTTCTCCGCCAGGATGGAGGAAAGCTTTGACAGGATGCCGATCAGGGAAAAGTCCAGCGTGCCTTCAATCCGGAATCCGCGCCAGCCGTCTTCCCGCTCCAGTGTATCGGAAGGGGTGCGCTCTGTCCGGCAGACCAGCGAAATCTCCTCGTCCGTCCGGCCGATAAAGTAAAAATCTTCCGACAGGCTGATTTGCGCTGTTCCGGCCAGCTTGCAGACAGTCAGGGCCCAGGGAAGCTGCTTCAGTTTCATTTTCCGGTCCTCTTTCCGTATCCGTTTTCCGCCGTTCAGGGGCATAACCCGCCCGGGGATGTCCTTCATCCGGCAGTGATTTCGTCAGGAATGAATCCATGTTTATTATACACGAAAAGCAAAACGGAAAAACCTTTCCGTGAGGAATCCGGTCAGGCCGTCAGTTCCTTCAGGTTTTCCCTGGAGGGCTTTCTTTTGCCTTCCTGGATCTCATGGATGATCTTAACGATCCGGTCGTTGAGCGGGGTGGGAATGCCTTCCCGGCTGCCCTTGTCACAGACCACGCCGTTGATGGCGTCAATTTCGCAGGGCTTGTGTTTTTTCAGGTCCTGCAGCATGGAGGGCTCGATGGCGGCATGCTTTTTCATGGCAATGGGCATGATCAGCTTTGCGATGGCTTTCTTCACCGGATTGGACCAGTAGAAAAGGCTGACGAGGTCCTTTCCCTGCACGGGGGCGAAGGTGACGCCGGCGGCGCGGCCCACGTCAATGACTTCCTTCATGCAGGAAGCCGCCAGGTTCCGGGCCTCCGGATCCCGCGTGACATCCCCGAAGGTGCCGCCCATGACGGTGCCCAGACCGGAGAAGGTGGCGTTGATCAGCAGTTTGGACCAGCGGGCTCCGGGCAGGTTGTTTTCGATGACCACGGGGCACATTTTTTCCAGCAGTTCCTTGACCTGCTCCATTTTCTGTTCCGAAATACCGGGCATGGAACCCATATGGAAGGAAAGGCTGTCCGGATCGGAAGTCAGGACGCTCTTGCCGGGGGCTGTGAGGGTGGCTCCCCATTCCACGGTGACGCCGATGGTATGCTCCGGCCCGATGATTTCGGCGATGCTGTCCTCCGGAATACCGTTCTGGAGGGTGACGATCACGCCGTCCTCGGCCAGGTAGTTCTTCAGGAAGGACACGGTTTCCCGGTTGTTCAGCTGTTTGGTCATCAGGAAAATAATATCATACCGGCCGGTCATGTCCTCCGGAAGAAGGGCGCTGACCGGAACGGTCATTTCCACGGTTCCGGAGATATGGGCTCCGCTTTTTTTCAGGGCATCCACATGGGCATGGTTCCGGTTAATCAGGTCGATCTTTACTCCTTCACGGGACAGGTAGGCTCCCATAACCGTTCCGAGGGAACCGGCTCCGTAAATAGCACTGCGCATTGGTTCTTGTTCACTCCTTACCAGCGTGTTTTTTGCACGCACGGGTGCCATTATAGCACAAAACACGGGGCGGGCAAGAACGAAAACTGTTCTGCAATCGATATCAGCGAAGGAACTTTTACCGGAATCAAAGATTCTGACAAATCCGTTTGTTCGCCTTGCAATGGCCGGGGGATGATTTTATAATGAAGGAAACCAAAATGGGACAAAATGCAAAGGAAAAGGGGGCCGGGCAGATGAACGTCGCGCAGCTTGCGGAACAGCTCAGGCGGGACAATTATTTCATGAAGGATGTCACCCGGTGGGAGGTTATTCCCGCCCGCCCGGCGCAGACAGTTCCCTTTCCGGACAGCCTGGATCCCCGGCTGATTCCCGTATTGGCGGAGCGGGGAATCCACAACCTCTATACCCACCAGGCGAAGAGCCTGGAAGCCATAGCCCGCGGGGAAGACGTGACCGTGGTTACGCCCACTGCCTCCGGCAAAACCATGTGCTACAACCTGCCGGTGCTTTCCGCCATCCTGCAGAATGAAGACACCCGCGCCTTATATCTTTTCCCGACCAAAGCCCTTTCCGCCGACCAGGTCAGCGAGCTGTATGACATGATCGAGGGAATGGGTGTTGATATCAAAACCTACACCTATGACGGGGATACGCCCGCCGCGGCCCGCCGGGCTGTGCGGCAGGCCGGCCATATTGTGGTGACGAATCCGGACATGCTGCATTCCGGTATCCTGCCCCATCACACCAAGTGGGTCAAGCTGTTTGAAAACCTCCGCTACATCGTGATCGACGAGATCCATACCTACCGCGGCGTCTTCGGCAGCAACCTGGCCAATGTGCTCCGCCGCCTGATGCGCCTGTGCGAATTCTACGGAAGCCATCCCCAGTTTATCCTCTGCAGCGCCACCATCGCCAATCCGAAGGAGCTGGCTGAAACGCTGATCGGCCGGACGGTCACCCTGGTGGATGAAAACGGCGCTCCGATGGGGGAAAGGCATTTTGTGTTCTACAATCCTCCGGTGGTGAACCGCCAGCTTGGAATCCGCGAAGGCGCGGTTCCGGTTACCCGGTCCATCAGCGGTATGCTGCTGAAGAACGGGATCCAGGCGATCACCTTTGCCCGCTCCAGGCTGACGGTGGAGGTCCTGACCCGGTACCTGAAGGATATGGTCCGGGATCCGCTGGGCAATGCCGGCAGGGTCCGGGGCTACCGGGGCGGCTATCTGCCCGGGGAACGCCGGGAGATTGAGCGCGGACTGCGGAACGGCCAGGTGGATGCTGTGGTTTCCACCAACGCGCTGGAGCTGGGAATCGATATCGGCGCGCTGGATGCCTGCGTGATGTGCGGCTATCCCGGAACGATTGCCAGCGCCTGGCAGCAGGCGGGACGCGCCGGCCGCCGGAAGGGCACCAGCATTGTGTTCTTTATCGCCTCTTCCGCGGCGATTGACCAGTATATCGTGAACCATCCGGATTACCTGCTGACCAAGAGCCCGGAGAACGCCCTGCTGAATCCGGATAACCTGTATATCCTGCTGAGCCACTTCAAGTGCGCCGCCTTTGAGCTGCCTTTCGCCGACGGGGACAAGTTCGGCAACACATCCTCCACACAGGAGCTGCTGGATTTCCTGGACGAACAGGGAATCGTCCACCATGTGGAAGGCAAATATCACTGGTCCGCGGAGGATTTCCCGGCCAGTGAGATCTCCCTCCGCTCCGCGGCGGCGGAAAACTTCATCATCGTTGATATCACGGATCCTGCCCACCACCGGGTGGTCGGCGAAATGGACCGTTTTACCGCGCCGATGCTCCTGCATGAGAATGCCATCTATATGCATGAAGGCCGCCAGTTCCAGGTGGAGAAGCTGGACTTTGATGCCTGCAAGGCCTTTATCCGCAGCGTGGACGTCGGATATTACACAGACGCGGACCTGAACATCAACCTGAGCCTGCTGGATATTGAAAAGGAAGAACAGACCCCGCAGGGTGGTATTGCCGGGCTGGGTGAAATCAAGGTCACGGCCCTGGTGACGATGTTCAAGAAAATCAAATTTGACACCCATGAAACGCTGGGCTTCGGCCATGTTCAGCTGCCGGAGACGGATATGCACACCACCTCCATGTGGTGGACGCTGCCGGAAAAGCTGGCGGCGAAGTTTTCCAGCGACCAGCTGAAAAACGGCATGATGGGCATTGCCAACCTGCTGCGCATCGTGTGCCCGCTGTACCTGATGTGCGCGCCGCAGGACATTGCCGTGGTGTACCAGGTGAAGAGCCCGATTACCAACGAACCGACCATCCTGCTGTATGACAACACGCCGGGCGGCATCGGCCTGAGCCACAAGGCCTTCGGGATGAAGGAACTGCTGCTGAGCAAGGCCCTGCAGGTGGCGGAAGACTGTCACTGCTCCTATGGCTGCCCCTCCTGCGTCGGGCCGGTGGGTGAGATCGGGGAGGACGGAAAGCGCACGGCAATCCGCCTGCTGAAGGAGCTGACAAAATGAATCTCCGGGATAAGCTGAGGGCAGTCGGCGGCACCGGACCAAACCGTCCGGGTGACCGCCCGGAGCAGGAGACGCGGGACTGCCGCCATTTTGCCGTGTACCGGCCGCCGGAAGAATTCCCCGGCGCCCTGGAGCTGACAAGGGATACCCTGTCCCTGATGAGTGAAAAAGAAATGCCGGAGGTGTTTGATCCCCGGCGGATCCTGTATATGGATACGGAAACCACCGGCCTCGGCGGAAGCGGCACGGTGGCTTTTCTGGTTGGCCTGGGCTGGCTGACGGACAACGGTTTCGAGGTGCACCAGTTCCTGATGCGGGATTATCCGGAGGAGCCTTACCTGCTGAAGCATGTGGCCGCCGGCCTGGACCGCTTTGACGTCCTGTGCACCTTTAACGGAACGACCTTTGACGTACCACTGCTGGAAAGCCGGTTCCTGATGAACCGGATGGACCGGTCCTGCCTGGACCTGCCGCACCTGGACCTGCTGCATATGTGCCGCCGGCTCTGGAAGCTCCGGCTGGGCCGATGCAACCTGGGCCGGCTGGAGGAAGTGATCCTCGGCAAACCGAGGACAGACGATATTCCGGGAAGCGAAGTGCCCCAGCGTTATTTTACCTATCTGAAAACAAAACAGATTTCCCTGCTGGATGATATCCTGAAGCATAACGCGCAGGATATTGCCAGCCTCTGCGTGCTGCTGAACCATATGGCGGATCTGTACCTGCACCCGGAAAAGATCCGGTTCAGCGAAGACGTGTATTCCATGGGACGGGCGCTGGAACGGGTGAACCGGACTGAACACGCGCGCAGGTGCTACCGGCTGGCAGGCAGGGGAAGGATGGGGGATCTTGCCTCCTCCGCACTGGCGGTGAGTTACCGGCGCAGCGGACAGCGGGAGGAAGCCGCGCAGATCTGGCGGGAAATGATCCGGGAAGGCCGGGGCGGAATTGACCCTTATGTGGAGCTGGCCAAGTATGAAGAGCATGTGCGCCGCGACGTCCCGGAAGCGCTCCGCCTGACGGAACAGGCGATCATCCGGCTCAGCGAACCCGGATTCGGCCGGGACGATGCTGTACAAGAGCTCAAAAATGAGTTACAATACCGCTGGCAAAGACTGAAACGGAAACTGAAGGAGCAATAGAACATGGGTTTTCTCACGCAGATCAAGGCAGCGAAAGCATACCGGCTTCAGCAGAAAGGACAGAAGGACGAAGCGCTGAAGCTGTATGAAGAGGCATATGCAGAAGGACTGAACGATCCCCGGTACAACCTGGCGTACGCCCTGATGATTATCCGGAACGGAGAGTACCAGAAGGCGAAGGAATTCCTGGTGAAACACCAGAAGACTCCGGGCATGACCCAGAACCAGCGGGTTACGCTGCTGGTGGATTACGCGGCGTGCTGCTTCCGGCTTGGGGACGTGGACAAGGGAATCAACACGCTGGAACAGCAGTTCCGCAAGACGGAGACCGGCCTGCTGTACCAGACGCTCGGATACCTGTACGTGGAAAAATACGATGCCGCGAACCGGCCGGATTTTGATCAGCAGGCGGAAGCCGCTGAGGAGCCTGCCGCACAGGAAACAGCAGACGGAGAAGGAACCGAAAGCGAAAAGAAGCTTTCCCCGCGGGAAGAATGGGATGCCGGCCTGGCGAAGGCTGAGGAATTCCTCCGCAAGTCCCTGGAGTACGATGACGAGGATCCGATCTGCCTAGACAACATGGGCCAGTTCGTATACCGTGTGCAGGGGGACAAGGCCGGCGCCAAAAAGTGGTTCGAAAAGGCGATTGCTATCAAGGACAGCCAGATCGATACCCTGTATTTCCTGAGCCGGTATGACCTGGAGAACGGAGACCGGGAAGCGGCGCTGGAAAAACTGGAAAAAGCAGCTGCCGGACGCTTCTCTCCCCTGAACTACTGCGATAAGGAAACCATTGAAAAAGAAATAGCCACACTGAAGGGAGCAAACTGACCATGAGCGAGATCAATCAGGCCGCTGAAAAAACAGCTGAGGAAACGGCGAAAAAAAGAGGAAAGAAAAAGAAGGAAAAGAGAACGGTGGGACAGGAAATTCTCAGCTGGATACTGACGATCCTTGTCGCGGTCGTGGCCGCACTGGTGATCCGCTCCGTGATCTTTGAGCCCGTACGCGTGGACGGAACCTCCATGGATGATACCCTGGCGGACGGGGAAATCATGTTTGTTTCCAAGTTTGATTATTCCAGCACCTGGCTCTGCCTGCCCTGGCAGGATGACAAGGCCAGGGAAAACGCTCCCCGGTTTACCATCGGCGGAGATCCGAAACGGTTTGACGTGGTTATCTGCCGTTATCCCGGACGTGGAGACCTGAATTTTGTAAAGCGGGTGATCGGCCTTCCCGGCGATACGCTCCGGCTGGAGGACGGCTACCTGTACATTAAGGAAAAGGGCCAGGAAGAGGAAGTCAGATACGAGGAGCCCTACATCAGCGACGCATACCGCGGAGGCTCAAACAACAATGTCGGACCCTTTGAGGTGCCGGAAGGACAGTTCTTCGTGATGGGCGACCACCGGAACAACTCCAACGACAGCCGGTCTGTGGGCCCGATTGAGCGGAGCATGATCATCGGACATGTCCGCCAGGTGGTGTATCCGTTTGGTCAGTGGCGTGCTGTTGAGAACGGCCTGGATTTCAAAGCGGAATAAATCACAGGATCATAAAAATCCCCGGAGCCATGCGGCTCCGGGGGTTTCTTCGTCAGGAGGATTATTTCACCTGAACGATATCGGCGATTTTGTTTCCCTTTTCATCAGAGATGAAGGGGAGAGCGCCTGTGCGTTTGGAGGTGATGTAGAGCTTGTCATTCACGTTGATGTTCATCCAGTCGCTTTCCGCGATCCGGTAGGTGGCCGGAGCCTCTTTGCCGCCGATGTGCTCCACGGTGAAGGCGTATGCTTCGGTGCGCTGGCCTTCCCTCTCGTTTTCACCCAGCTCCACTTCCGGCCAGACGGCGTTGTGATCATCGCCGGAAGCAGTCACGTCCCGGGAAGGCGTCCAGCGCCAGATGTTGTAATAGTATTTGGTCTGGTAACGGGGAACAGGAACATAAACGGCCTGCTGTTCGGTTTTGTAACGGGTTTCGGTGCGGTAAACCGGATGGGAGACTTCCGAGAAGGTGCCGTTGCCGTTGTCAACAAGGGTGTATTCATCGTGATCATATACCTGTTCTGTGTACGGGACCTGAACGGATTCATAGTGGTCAAAAACCTTGTCATAATGGTGCAGCTCACTTCTGGCATCCGTCTGTTCCGCTCCGGCCGGCAGAGACCAGTCGGATTCCTGGTACATGCGGTTTTCTTCAATATTGATATTCCGGACCCACTGCAGGCCGGTGACCGTCAGGTCGCCGCTGGTTTTGTTTCCGTTCATCCAGATGAAGAGGGCAATGACCGCCAGCAGGATGAGCAGGAGAATCTTCATCGGGCTGCGGGACGGTTTGGCCTGCGCGGAGGAAGGCTGCGGCTGAGCGGCGGCCTCTGCGGCTTCCCGTTCCTTTTTCTTTTGAAGCATTTCAAAGTAGTTTGCTTCAGAATCTTCGCGGCTGGAGCCGCAGTTGTTGCAGAACTTGGCGTTATCGCTGTTCAGGGAATTACAGAAGGAACAGTACCAGTCCGGATTCTTGCTGAAGGTCTGGGCCTTTTCATCGTCGAGCTGTTCAAAATGGCTCAGCTCTTCCTCCCGGAGATTCTGTCCTTCCTGATAGCCTTTTACATAGAACTGGACGTCCCCGCGGGCACGGCCGCAGGAGGGGCAGTTTGTCACGTCCCCGCGGATCTCTTTTGCCCCGCAGACCGGACAATCCCAGTATCCCATGACGAGCTTAGACATGTTACGCGCTCCTTTTATCTGACCCTGTAAAGATGAAAAAATCCTGTATTCATTCCCTGTCATTGTACATTGGAAACGGGTTTTCCGTCAACGATTCTTTAGCCCGCAAGATTCATTTTTTCGTAACTTTTCGGAGGCTTGTCCATATTGCAAAAAACAATTTCATTTGATAAAATAGCCGGTGGTTTGTTTATATTTCGGAGGGGAGGCCGATGCCGGGCATGGATCCTGCTGTTAAAAAGGAAACCGGGTACATCGCCGTATGGGTGGTGCTGCTCAGCCTGGTTATGGAGGCCGTTTTTTTGCTTGTCCGGAAATGGGATCTTCCGGTGCTCTTCGGGAACCTGGGCGGGGCAGTGATCGCAATCGGCAATTTCTGGCTGATGGCGGTTACGGTCAGCAAGGCGATCGAAAAGGGGAAACCGGAAGAGGCGGCCACACGGGTAAAGGCCACCGCGACATTCCGGCTGGCAGGCTGCGCCCTGCTTTGCGTACTCCTTATTGCCGTTTTTAAAACCAATTTATACGCAACGGTGATTCCGTTGCTCTTTCCCCGGATCGGAATTGCTTTCCGGCCGATGATCGACCGGAAGCGCGGAGTGCAGCCGCCGGGGACGGAAGAAGGAAGTGATCTGATTGACTGAAGAAAGGGTGCCGGATATCAAAAGCACCCGGTTCCGGATGATCGACTATGCCCTGATCGCGATGATGATCCTGCCCATCCTGGCCTGCATCGTGCTGAAGGTGCTGTACACTCCGGCATCTGAAGGGGTGCACATCTCCGGCGCAATGGTTTTCGTTGAGTTCGAAGCTCCGCTGATGAACGCGTATATCTCCGAAAGCCAGGTGAACAGCTGGGCGGTCATGATTTCCATTCTCGGCCTGTGCCTGTACCTGACACACGGGCTGACGGTAAAGGCTGTCTGCAAACGCCAGCTGATTGCTGAATGGATCGTGGAAAAGTGCGAAAAGCTGGTCAAGGACAACATGGGCGGCTTTTTCGCGGAATGGGGACCTTTCATCGCCGCCATCATGGGGCTGAGCGCGTTTTCCTCGCTGATCTGCCTGCTGGGCCTGTTCAGCCCGACGGGAGACGTGAACGTCACATTCGGCTGGGCGATCCTGGTCTTCATCCTGATTATGCACTTCAAGTTCCGCGGCGGACTGTGGAATTATTTCATCGGACTGTTCAAGCCCATTCCCGTGTTTGCCCCGATGAACCTGATCGGCGAATTTGCGACTCCCGTATCCATGGCTTTCCGTCATTACGGCAACATCCTGTCCGGCGCGGTTATTTCCGCCCTGATCGGATCGGCCCTGACGGGACTGAGCAATTCGCTGCTGGGCTGGCTGCCCGGCGTGCTGGGTGACATGCCGCTCCTGCGGGTGGGTCTTCCGGCAATCCTGAGCATCTACTTTGACGTGTTCAGCGGACTGATGCAGGCGTTCATATTTGCCATGCTGACCATGCTGAATATCTCCGGAGCGGTGCCGTGGGATGACTGGAACAAAAAACGCGAGCGCCGCGGCAAGAAGGCGCTTGCACCGAACTAAAAAGGGAAATACAGCCTGAAGGCTGATAATACGGAGGAAAAAACAATGTTGGAACTTGCAATGGGTATCATGCTGGGACTTCTGGGACTGGGCGCCGGCTGCGCGATGATCGCCGGTATCGGACCTGGTATTGGTGAAGGCAACGCCGTGGCGAAGGCCTGTGAAGCGATCGGCCGTCAGCCGGAGTGCAAGAGCGATGTCACCTCTACCATGATCATGGGCTGCGCTATCGCCGAAACCACCGGTCTTTACGGTCTGATTGTCGCTATCCTGCTGATCTTCGTGGCTCCCGGCATCTTCACCGGCATCCTGAAGGAAGCCATTAAGTAATTCTGCGATCGCCGTTACCAAAGTGCCTGCGGCACTTTGACGGCTGTAGCATGGGAGCCATTCACCGCGCTGAAGCGCGGATGGCTCCGCAACAATTCAGAATTCAGAATTATCCGCTGCGGCGAGGAGATCCATGATCGGAAGCAGGATGATTTTGTGAATGAACTGAGAGGGAAAACATGCAGTTTTTAGATGTTATTTCCGTCAACATCTGGGCGATTCTGGCCTCACTGGCGAATCTGCTGCTGTTGACGTGGATCATCAAGCGGTTCCTCTTCAAGCCGGTTAAGAAGATGATTGACGCACGGCGCCAGACCATCGATGAATACTATGCCCAGGCCCAGGCGGCCCGGGATGAGGCTGAAGAGAACCGGCTGAATTATGAAGCCGCCATGGCCGCGGCAAAGCAGACGGGCGATCAGATTATTGCTGACGCAAGCCGTACCGCGGAATACCGCCATAACGAAATTGTGGCGGAAGCCCGTGAAAAAGCTTCTGAAATCCGCCGCCAGGCGGAAGCGGATGCCCTGCTGGAACGCAAGAAGGCAGAGGACGAGATGAAGCACGAGATTGCCAACGTGTCCGCGCAGCTGACCGGAAAACTGCTGCAGCGTGAGATCAACGAGGAGGATCATCGCAACCTGATTGATTCCTTCCTGAACGATCTGGACTGACCGGCAGTACGGGGGACAGATAATGACAACGACGAGTAGGGAATATGCTGAGGCGCTGTTTGAGCTGGCGGTGCAGGGCAATGTGACGAAGGAAACGTCCGAAGGCCTGGAGACCGTTGTCAGCGCGCTGCTGCAGACCCCGGACTACCGGGCGATGCTGGCGAGCCCCGCCATCAGCAAGGAAGAGCGGCTGAACGCACTGGACAGCGCTTTCCGCGGGAAGATCCCGGATATCCTGCTGGCCATTCTGCGCATGATGATCTCCAGGGGTCATGTATCAGCGCTGAACGGCATGGCAAGGGATTATGAAGAACTTGCCAGGGGATACCGCGGTGAGTCCGTGGCTGTTGTGACGTCCGCCGTACCGCTGCAGGAAGCGGAGACGGTGGCGCTCCGCGCGAAGCTCGAGAAGAAGCTGTCAAAGACAGTGATCATGCAGTTCCGGGTTGATCCGGAGCTGATCGGCGGCATTCGCGTGGAAGTGGACGGCCGGGTTATTGACGGCAGTATCCGGAATAAGCTTGATGAGATCAAGGAAGTGATGAACGCATGAGCTCCAAGGCAGGAGAAATCAGCAGTATCATAAAAGAACAGATTAAACAGTACGAAACCAAAATTGAAATGAAGGAGAACGGAACGGTCATCACCGTCGGCGACGGTATCGCTACGGTGTACGGCCTCCGCTCCTGCATGGCCAACGAGCTGCTGCGGTTTGAGGACGGCAGCTTCGGCGTGGCCCAGAACCTGGAGGAAGAGACGGTTTCCGTCGCCATCCTGTCCGACAAGGACACCATCCAGGAAGGCAGCTCCGTGTTCCGCACCGGTGAAGCCCTCTCCGTTCCGGTAGGCGAAGACCTGCTGGGTCGCGTGGTGAACGCCCTGGGCGCTCCCATCGACGGCAAGGGACCGGTGGAAACAAAGGAGACCCGTCCCGTGGAAGCGATCGCCCTGGGCATCATCCAGCGCCAGAGCGTCAGCGTGCCGCTGCAGACCGGTATCAAGGCTATTGACAGTATGATCCCGATCGGCCGCGGCCAGCGCGAACTGATCATCGGCGACCGCCAGACCGGCAAGACCACGATCGCCGTGGATACGATCATTAACCAGAAGGATACAGGCGTGCTCTGTATCTACGTAGCCATCGGCCAGAAGCGTTCCAGCGTGGTGCAGATTGCCCAGGAGCTGGAGAAGGCCGGTGCCCTGCCCTACACCATCATCGTCAGCGCGTCCGCGGCGGAAAGCGCTCCGCTGCAGTACATTGCTCCCTATGCCGGCTGCGCCATGGCGGAGTATTTCCGGGAAAAGGGACAGGACGTCCTGATCGTTTACGATGACCTTTCCAAGCACGCGGTGGCCTACCGTGCCCTGAGCCTGCTGATCCGCCGGCCTCCGGGACGTGAAGCTTACCCCGGCGACGTTTTCTACCTGCATTCCCGCCTGCTGGAGCGCGCGGTGTGCGTGGCGCCGGAATACGGCGGAGGTTCCATTACGGCCCTGCCGATTATTGAAACCCAGGCGGGTGACGTTTCCGCCTACATCCCGACCAACGTGATTTCCATCACCGACGGCCAGATCTTCCTGGAAACCGAACTGTTCCACAGCGGTATCCGTCCGGCTATCAACCCCGGTATCTCCGTCAGCCGCGTCGGCGGCGCCGCCCAGATCAAGGGCATGAAGAAGGTTGCCGGTGAACTGAAGCTGCTGTATGCCCAGTACCGCGAACTGCAGGCATTTGCCCAGTTCGGCAGCGACCTGGACGCGGACACCAAGTCCCGTCTGGCCCTGGGCGAACGTATCGTGGAAGTGCTGAAGCAGAAGCGCTCCGCTCCTGTGGATGTCGGCTGCCAGGTGGCCATCGTTTATGCTGTCATCAACGGCTACCTCAATGATGTGGAGCCGAAGGACGTGGCGGCATACGAGCAGAAACTGTATGAATATCTCCAGTCCCGCTACAGCAGCCTGCTGGAGCGCATTGAGCTGGGCAAGTGGGATACGGAAGAAATCGAAGAGATGAAGCAGGCTCTGGCTGGCTTCAGGGGGTAACGGATGGGCGCTGATATCAAATCATTGCGGAGCCGCATCCGCAGCGTGGACTCCACCCTGCACCTGACCAAGGCAATGGGCCTGGTGGCGGCTTCCAAGATCCGCCGTGCCACGCGGACCATGAGCCAGAGCCGGGAGTACGCTTCCGCTATGGACGATGTGGTTTCCGTGCTCAGCTCCTCACCGGAGTGCGAGCGCACGCCGTATATGAAGCCCAAGGGAGAAGGCACACGGCTGATCGTGATTGCCGGCGACCGCGGACTGGCGGGCGGCTACAACGCCAACGTATTCCGCCTGGCAGCAACGGTGGAGAACGCGGAAGTCATTCCGATCGGCAAGCGCGCCTGCGAACGCTGGGATAAACCGGTGGTTTCCTCGGAAAAGTATCCGGCCACGGAAGCCGCGAAGCTGGCGAACGAGCTGTGCCGGGATTTCCAGGACGGCAAATTCGGCAGGCTTGGAATCCTGTACACCCGTTACCGCTCCATGATGAGCCAGGAGGCGACCCTGCTGTGGGTGCTGCCGCTGGAGAAAAAGGAGAAGGAAACGGAGAACGCTGAGGCCGCTCCGGTTTTCGAGCCGAACGAGCAGACCGTGCTGAACGCCGCTGTACCGACCTATATCAGCGGCCTGCTGACCGCCTGCATCCGCGAAAGCTACGCCTGTGAAGTGGCGGCCCGCCGCATGGCAATGGATTCCGCCGGCAAGAATGCCCAGGAAATGATTGACAGGCTGCAGCTGCAGTACAACCGGGCACGCCAGAACTCCATTACCCAGGAGATCACGGAAATTGTGGCCGGATCGGGAATGTAAAATCAATGCAGAATGCAGAATGCAGAATTAAGACTGATAACGGAGGAAAATCCTCTGCTTCGGTCAGAAGTATAATCGGAACTAGTCAGGAAGGAGATTACGACTTTGGATAAGGTGAACACAGGAGTCGTAGCGCAGGTCATGGGGCCTGTGGTGGACGTTCATTTTTCGGAAGGAAATCTGCCCGCCATCTATAACGCCCTGACCCTGCCGGTCGGCGATCATACGCTGACGGTTGAGGTTGCGCAGCATATCGGCGACAACACGGTCCGCTGCATCGCGATGGGCTCAACAGACGGCCTGCAGCGCGGTGTGACCGTGACCGATACCGGAAAGGGCATTTCCGTACCGGTCGGCCGCGAAACGCTGGGCAGAATTTTTAACGTTCTCGGAGATGTGGTGGACGACGGTCCGCAGGTTGAAGCGAAGGAGCACTGGGATATTCATCGTCCGGCGCCTACCTTTGAGGAACTGTCCACATCCACTGAGATCCTGGAAACAGGCATTAAGGTTATCGACCTGATCTGCCCCTATGCCAAGGGCGGCAAGATCGGTATGTTCGGCGGCGCCGGCGTGGGCAAGACGGTTATGATCATGGAACTGATCAACAACATTGCCAAGCAGCACGGCGGTCTGTCCGTTTTCACCGGTGTCGGTGAGCGTACCCGTGAAGGTAATGACCTTTACTATGAAATGAAAGAGAGCGGCGTTCTGGAGAAGACCGCGCTGGTCTACGGCCAGATGAACGAACCGCCGGGAGCCCGTATGCGCGTCGGCCTGTCCGGCCTGACCATGGCGGAATATTTCCGTGACCAGGAGAACCAGGATGTTCTGCTGTTCATCGATAACATCTTCCGTTTCACCCAGGCGGGTTCCGAGGTTTCCGCCCTGCTGGGCCGCGTGCCTTCCGCCGTTGGTTATCAGCCGACGCTGGCTACGGAGATGGGCCTGCTCCAGGAGCGCATCACCTCCACCCACAAAGGATCCATCACGTCTGTCCAGGCTGTCTACGTTCCCGCGGACGACCTGACTGACCCGGCTCCTGCCACCACCTTCGCCCACCTGGACGCGACAACGGTTCTTTCCCGTTCCATCGCCAGCCAGGGTATCTATCCCGCCGTGGACCCGCTGGATTCCACCAGCCGTATCCTGAGCCCGGATGTGCTGGGTGAAGAGCATTACAGGATTGCCCGTGAAGTGCAGCGGATCCTGCAGCGCTACAACGAACTGATGGATATCATCGCCATCATGGGTATGGATGAACTGGCGGAAGATGACAAGCTGCTGGTGACCCGTGCCCGTAAGATCCAGCGTTTCCTGTCCCAGCCCTTCCACGTCAGTGAGAAGTTCACCGGTCTTCCCGGCGTGTACGTCCCGCTGAGCGAAACCCTGCGTGGCTTCCGTGAAATCATCGAGGGCAAGCATGATGACCTGCCGGAAAGCGCCTTCCTCTTTGTCGGTACCATCGACGAGGCGGTTGAAAAGGCGAAGAAAGGCGGCAAAGCGTGAAAACCTTCCCATTGATCATTTCCTCCCCGGACGGAGATCTGTTCCGCGGGGATGCCGGGATGCTGATTCTGCGCGGTACCGAGGGTGACCTGGCCATCATGGCCGGCCACGTGCCGTTTGTCACGGCTGTGGTGCGGAGCAACTGCGTTGTGATCACTGATACGGATGAGCGGAAGGAAGGCGTCATTGAAAGCGGCCTGCTGACAGTGGACGCGGACAAGACGACTGTGCTGACATCGGCGCTGACCTGGAACGAGTAATATTCCGGCGGACGGGTTTCCCGTCCGCCTTTCATTCATATGGAAACAGGAGGAAAAAGATATGGATCGTCTGGAGCAATTCCTGAATTTCGCGGAGCAGTCTCCCACTGCCTTCCACGCGGCGGCCGGTTTCCGGGAAATGCTGCGGGAAGCGGGATTTTCAGAACTGAAGGAAACGGATCCCTGGCTGGTGGACGCGGGCGGAAAGTATTTTGTGGTCAGGAATGATTCCGCTGTCATCGCTTTTGAGGTTCCGGAAACCGGCTTTTCCTCCTTCCGGATCGTGGCGGCCCACGGGGATTCACCCGCCTTCAAGCTGAAGGAGCATTTTGAGGATGCCGGTGAGCACTATGTGCGGCTGAACGTGGAGAAGTACGGCGGAATGATCATGTCCACCTGGCTGGACCGGCCCCTGTCTGTTGCCGGACGGCTGGCTGTCCGGGAAGGGGACGGGGTGGGGATCCGCCTGGTCAACCTGGACCGGGACGCGGTGCTGATTCCGAACCAGCCGATCCATTTCAACCGGGAGATCAACGACGGATTCAAGTATGATCCCCAGACGGACCTGCTTCCCCTCTACGGGGACCAGGACGCGAAGGGCGGCCTGATGGAGGAAGTCGCCGAGGCGGCCGGGGTGCGCAAAGAGGATATCCTCAGCCATGACCTGTTCCTTTACAGCCGGGAACGGGCCAGCGTATGGGGCGCCGGGGACGCGTTCTTCTCCTGCGGCAGGATCGATGACCTGGAATGCGCCTGGGCCGGCATGGCTGCCCTGCTGGAAAGCAATGCCCGGGACGCTGTGAACGTCTGCGCGGTGTTCGATAATGAAGAGGTGGGCTCCTCCACCCGCCAGGGAGCGGATTCCTCCTTCCTCTATGACACACTGACGAGGCTTGGCTTCGCGCTGGGCGCTTCGGACGGGGAAATCCGCGCGGCGGTGGCAGGTAGCTTCATGGTTTCCGCCGACAACGCCCATGCGGTGCATCCGAATCATCCGGAAAAGTTTGACAAACAGAACCGGACCTATATGAACCAGGGCGTTGTGATCAAGCACAACGCCAACCAGAAATACACTACGGACGCGGTTTCTTCCGCCCGGTTTACGCTGATCTGTGAGCGGGCGGGGGTGCCGGTACAGCATTTTGTGAACCGGTCCGACCTGCCGGGCGGATCCACCCTGGGGAATATCTCCAACACCCATGTTTCCATGGATACGGTGGATATCGGCCTGGCCCAGCTGGCCATGCATTCCATGTATGAAACGGCGGGAACGAAGGACCTGGAGTATCTGATCTCAGCGTTTAAAGAGCTGTGGAACTGACGAACAAAAAAGCGCAATGCAGTGATGCATTGCGCTTTTTATTCATGATACAGTCAGGGCTTCAGGCCAAATTCCGAGGGCAGGAAATGGGGGCAGGTGTTTTCCAGGGAGCAGATGACGGAGGAGGCGAGGCGGACACCGATACAGCAGGCTTCCGAGAGGCTCTTTCCATAGGTCAGGCCGGCGGCGACACCGGCGAAAAACGCGTCCCCGGCGCCCGTCGTGTCTGCCACGGGAACCTGCTGCGCGGCACAGGTGCCGTAAAGGCCGCTGCTGTCTGCCCAGATGGCGCCGTCCCCGCCGAGGGTGACTACCATGGACGGAATCTTGGCATCGATGACCCGCTCCGAAAGCTGGCGGGCCAGCATATCCGGGGAATTCCCGCTGAATTCGGCGGAGAAGAGGACCCCGGCTTCCTGCCGGTTGCAGATAAAGCAGTCGGTCTGCTGCAGGAAAGCACGCCGATCCAGAGCGATGTTGATGTTGGATACGGCCGCGTAGATTTTCTTGTCGTATTTGCATTTCAGCCGGTAGATCTCGTCCATCAGGGGCTCATCGAGGTCCAGCTCAAGCAGGATGCTGTCCGCGGAAGCAAAAAGGGAATTTCCTTCCGCCTGAAGCAGGGAAAGCAGGGGAGACAGGTCCGGCCGGTGGGAGATGGAAGCGCAGACATCGTTGTTGTTGTCAAACACGGCGAGCCAGGTACCCATTCCGTCCGGAACCTTCTGGATCAGGCGGGTATCCACACCGTGTTCCCGGAGACGAAGCAGCACATCCTCGCCTGTACCGTTGGGGTCCACCAGGGAAATCAGCACCGGATCCAGTTCCATGTTGCCCAGGTCTTCAGCAATGTTCCGGCTGACGCCGCCGTGTACATACCGGACCTTTCCGGCGTTCCGGCCGCCGGGGATATAGGTACGGGACGGATATCCCTTGATATCTACAAAAACACAACCAATGACCACGATGCTCATAGGCTTACTCCTTTAAAAGGTCCGCAGGGCCTGCCGGGCAGTATTGTTTGTTTTTTCATATTTTACCATATGAATAAGATGAAAAACAACCGGAAAACAGCATAAACGAAAATGGTATGATACAATAACAGACTGTGAGGAAAGCCCTGTGACGACTGAGACTGTAAAAGGCGGAAAGCACGGTGTATGACGGAGTAAGAACGGAGAAACAGCGGGTCCGACAGGAAATCCGGATGATTTCCAAGGGACTGTCTCCGGAATACCGGCAGGAAGCCAGCCGGGAGATCACCCGGAAGGTTCTGGCGCTTCCCTCCTGGGAAAAGGCAAAAACCGTCATGGCTTTCCGGAGCATGCCGGAGGAACCGGATACGCAGGATCTGCTGGAAACCGCGCTGCGGGAAGGCAAAACGCTGCTGCTGCCCCGGTGCCTTGATGCCGGAAAGATGGCGGCGCTGCCGGTGAAAGACCTGGGAGAACTCCGGCCCGGCCGTCTGGGCATTCAGGAGCCGCCGCTTCCGGAAGAAGGCACCGCGGTGCCTGAACCGGACCTGATCCTGGTTCCCTGCATGGCGGCCTCACCCAACGGAATCCGGCTGGGACACGGCGCCGGGTATTATGACCGGTTCCTGGCATCGCATCACGCCTGCACGGTGTGTCTCTGCTTCCGGGCCCTGCTGAGGGGAGATCTGCCGGCGGAAGAGACGGATATTCCCATTGACTTTGTGATCTCTGACGGATAAACCGCGGGGATTGACGAAGGTTTTTTCCTGAGGTAAACTTCATTCAATCGTTCTATTCTGGAGGTGTTCCGGTATGAAGCACACGAT